>JACDGU010000198.1 GCA_013821475.1 Solirubrobacterales bacterium | reverse complement strand
GGCGCGGGTCGAGCGGCTCGACCCGGTCGCGGTCGCCAGCCGGATCGCGGCGGTCTATGCCTCGCTGGGCTGATGCCGCTCGCCGGTCAGGGCCTCCCGCACGCTTGGACAGAGCCGCGGTTCCGGAGTTTCGCCGACCGCGCGGCGCGGCGGAGCTGCCGCGCCGGCGGCGGCGAGGTTCGCGGTCTCCCAGACCGCGACAACCCCGCCGCGCGCCGCCAGTGCCCGGGTCAGTTCGGCCTGGTGTTCGTCGACGTGCTCGCCGAGGTCGTGGCGGCGCGGGACGACCAGCGGCACGTGCCCCTCGCTGCGGGCGCAGAGAATGCTGCCGACGCCGGCGTGGGTGATCACGACATCGGCCTCGCGGAAGCACTCCAGCATCGCGTCGAAGGGCATGAAGGCCTCGGCCCGCGAGACCCCCGGCGGCGCCGGCCCGGTCCCGTGCTGAACCACCAGGTCGGCCGGGTCGAGGCTGCCGAGCGCGCCGAGCAGGCGCTCGAAGGGATCGTGGTGGGTTCCGACGGTGACGAAGATCAAAGGATGCTCCCGGCGTACTCGGCCTTTCGCCGGCCCTCGGCCGGCCGCGGCCACTGGACGAAGAAGCGGCTGGCCAACGGGTAGACGAGCCGTCCGCTGAGCGACAGCGACTCGGTCCGGGTAAGGCTCTCGACGTAGACGAGGCGGATCCCGAGCAGCTTGCCGACGAGGAAGAAGGGCACGGCGAGCCCGGCGCCGGTCGAGAGGACCGCATCCGGTCGGCGGCGCCGCAGCTCTTGCCAGGCGAGTCGGGTGTTCCTGACCAGGTTCTTGACGCTGCGGTTGGTCGGACTGTGGCCGAGGGTGACGTCCTCGTCGGCGAGCAGGTATCCGACGTCGGCCCCCGGCAGCGTCACCCAAGAGCGCTCGGCGCCCCGCCAGGCGGGCTCGAGCGCCAGCATCTGCTGGAGGTGGCCGCCGGAGGAGCAAACGAGGAGGACTCTCATCTGTCGGCCACTGTAGCCGGGAGGGCAGGCACCTAGACTTGCTTTGTGGACCTTCGTCCAATGCGCAACCGCTCGAACCGGGCGGCATTCCTCTGCTACCACTCGGTCGCCCCGGTGGGGCCGCGCTTCCTCACGATCACGGCTGAGCTCTTCGAGCGCCAGCTCAAAGCGATGCGCGACCGCGGTCTGCTCTCGGGTGATCTTCGGGACCTCGGCACCCTCGTCGCCGGCGGCTCGCTGCGGCCCTCGGTGTTCCTCACCTTCGACGACGGCTTCCGCGACAACTACGAGACCGTGCTGCCGCTGCTGCGCGAGTACGGCTTCGCGGCCTTCATCTTCGTCCTGCCGCCGCTGGTCGACAGCGGCGGCGCTCTCGCCTGGCCTGAGGTCGCCGAGGACCAGAAGCGCTTCGGGGACTCGATGCGCTCGGTCACCTGGGAGATGCTGGGCGAGATGCGCGAAACGGCCTTCGAGGTGGGCAGTCACACGCTGACCCACCCGCACCTGTCCGAGCTGAGCGGCGAGGCCCTGAGGGAGGAGCTCTGGGAGTCCCGGGCCCGGATCGTCGGGCGGCTCGGCAGCTGCGACGCGATCGCCTACCCGTTCGGTTGCTGGACCCCTGAGGTCGCCGCAGCCGCCGCCGACTGCGGCTACAGCTACGGCTTCAGCCTGCCGACGAGGACCGGGCAGCGCAAGGCGGGCGCCCTCTCGATCCCTCGGATCAACATCGACTACCGCGACCGCGAGCGCCGTCTCGCGATGAAGCTCTCACCCTGGGGCAAGACGGTCCTGCTCTCGCCCGAGGTGGTGGCGGCTCGGAACATCCTGCGCGGACTCCGCTCCCCCGGGGGCCGGGCGGGCGACTGGGCGTCGCGTCCCGAGAGGCGTCCCTCCTAGCCTAGGACTGGTTAGTAGGCGCCGCGACCCGAGAGGACCACGGGGATGGTCGCCAGGAGGATCTCGATGTCACGGGCGATCGACCAGCCGGACACGTACTGGTAGTCGAAGCGAACCATCTCCTGGAACGGCAGGTCGGAGCGGCCCGAGACCTGCCAGAGGCCGGTGATGCCGGGCCGCAGGTCGAGCCGACGAGCGTGCCAGTTCTGGGCGGCGTGCTTGGACTCGTCGAGAATCAGGGGGCGCGGACCGACCAGGCTCATTTCGCCGCGCACGACGTTGATCAGCTGCGGCAGCTCGTCGATCGAGGAACGACGCAGGAAACGCCCGACCCGGGTGATCCGCGGGTCGCGTTTGATCTTGAACATCACCCCGTCGGTGGATTCGTTCTCCTCCTCGAACTGCCGCTTGCGCTCCTCGGCGTCCGAGTACATCGAGCGGAACTTGAAGAGCCGGAACTCGGTCTTGCCGCGGCCGACGCGGACCTGGCGGAAGAAGACCGGGCCGCGCGAGTCGATCCTGATCGCGATTGCGACCGCGATCAGGAGCGGGCTGAGCACGACGAGGATGATCGTGGCGATTGCGACGTCGAGGCCGCGCTTGGCGATCCGCGAAGCGCGGGTCAGCGGCGGGGCGCCGATCGAGAGCAGCGGCAGGCCGCCGATCTGGTTCATCGACTGGGCGCCGTCAAGCAGCTCGAAGAGGCGGGGGACGATGTCGACGGCGACGCGCTGGTCGCGGCAGATGCGAATGCAGCTGAGCAGCTGCTGGTGGCTGGCCCGCGAGAAGGCGATGATCACGCGGTCGATCTTGCTGTCGATCAGCACTCGTTTGAGCTGGTCGAGCGAGCCGAGCGTGGGCAGCTCCTGCGCGGCGTTGATGGTGTGCACGTCGTCATCGACCAGGCCGATCGTTTCGAGGCCGAACTCGGTGTGACGGTTGAGACGGTCGGCGAGGCGGTCGGCGACCATCCCCGAGCCGACGATGACGGTGCGCTGGCGCAGCGGCGCGATGCGGTGGGCCCAGCCGCGGGCAAGGGCCCGGCCGACGCTGTCGAAGGCGGCGGTGGCGAAGGTCGCGGCGAGGGCGACCAGCGCCGGATTGCCGATCTTCAGCAGCGCCGTGGCGCCGAGGATCGGCCAGGCGAGGAGCAGCGCCGCCACCAGCGCCCGGGGGGCGTCGGAGAGGCCGCTGGCCCAGGTCAGCAGGTCGCGGTCGCTGTAGAGGCCGAAGACGAAGGCCAGGAGGACCGAGCCGGCCATCAGTGCGCCGGTCAGCGCCAGCGCCGAGGGGAGGCTGACCGAGAAGACGATGGCGGTGATGATCCCGCTCAGCGCCGCCGAGCCGAGGTCAGCCGAGAGCAGAAGCCGGCGCAGGACGACGGCGCGCTGAGCCGCCCGCGAGCCCCCTTGCAGGACGCTCAGCCTGCTCGGTGGCCGTTTGACCGGCGAGTCGTACTCGTAGGTGTAAGCGATGCTGTCCATGGCTGCCTGCAGATCTGTCGGCAGAAGATCCTCAGAGCTTGAGATCAAGGTTGGAGTTTTCATTTAGACCAAGAACTCGCCATGTGTTCGCATGACGAGGATACCCAGTGATTCGTGAAACCGCCACAGGCGGCCAAGCTGCGGTGCTGCGCTTTGGCACGAGCTGGATCCCTGGATCCTATCCCGGGAGAACCGCTGCCAAGGTGGTTCCCAGTTTGGCAGAGTCGAGGTCGATTTCCGAGGTGCCGGGGTTGGTGCCGCCGTTGCGGTAGAGGCCGTCCTTGATGTAGCCGTAGCTGTGGCCGGGGACGATCATGCTGACGCCGCCCTGGGCGTCGATCAGGTTGCCGTCGAGGAAGACTTCGTAGAAGCCGGCGCCGACGCTCGAGGCCTTGAAGTGGATCTGCACGTCGTGCCAGGCGTGTTCTGAGAGCGGGGCCAGGAAGCGTTCGCCGCCGCCGCCGATTTCCTGGG
>JACDGU010000197.1 GCA_013821475.1 Solirubrobacterales bacterium | reverse complement strand
GCGGCGCTCTGGGCCTCGATCTCGGCGGCGATTTCCGCGTCGGCCTGGTCGTCGCCGCTGAATTTCGATTCGATCCCCTCGGCGAAGGCAGGAACGCCGCCCTCGACCTCGGCGATCCGCAGGCGGCGGCGGATGAAGCCGGGCTCGCGTTCCTTCCAGGCGGTCAGCACCGGGGAGGCGATGAAGATCGACGAGTAGGTGCCGGAGATGATCCCGATCATCATCGCGAAGGCGAAGTCCTGCAGGGTCGCGCCGCCGAAGACGAGCAGCGAGACGATCGCCAGCAGGGTGCAGAAGCTGGTCGCGAGCGATCGGGTCAACACCTCGCTCATCGAGCGGTTGACGATCTGGGAGAAGGCGGCGCGGGGCATCCGCGGCACGTTCTCGCGTATTCGGTCGAAGACGATGATCGTGTCGTAGATCGAGTAGCCCAAGATAGTGAGGAAGGCGGCGACGGTACCGCTGCTCACCTCTTTCCCCGTCAACGAGTAGACGCCGGCCGTGATCAGGATGTCGTGGAAGATTGCGATCAGCACCGGCACCGCGAACTTCGGGTCGAATCGCAGGGCGATGTAGCCGCAGATCACCAGCAGCGAGAAGATCAGCGCCTTCAGCGCGCTGTTGGCGACCTGGTTGCCGAAGGTAGGACCGACGCTGGTGCTTTCGAAGCCGTTTTCGGCGACGCCGTAGTCTTCGCCGAGCACCTTCCGCGCCCCTTTTACCGCTTCCGGTTCGAGTTCGTTGGACTGGATCTGGAAGACGTTGTCGCCGAGGACCGGGTCGGAGACCTGCTGGACCACCTCGCTGCTGATTCCGGCTTCTTCGAGGCTGCTCCGAACCCCTTCCTCGTCGGTCGGCTTGACCAGCGCCGCCGTGATCCGCGTCCCCGACTCGAAGTCGATCCCGAAGTTGAGCTGCTTGGTCGCCAGCGCAAATGCGCCGATCAGCAGGATCACCCCCGAGATCGTGAAGAACCAGCGGCTGGCGCCCATGAAGTCGAAGTGCCAGCGCACGCCCTTGCCGGTGGCGCCGAGCGCGCTGGGCGAGCCGAGGATCCGGGTGCGGCTCATCGAGCCGAGCAGCGCCTGGGTGAAGACGACCGCGGTCAGCAGCGAGGCGATCGTGCCGACGCCGAGGGTGAAGGCGAACCCCTTGACCCCCGCGGTCGCGAGGACGAAGAGGATGAAGGCCGTCAGCAGGGTGACGACGTTGGCGTCGATGATCGTCGCGATTCCGCGTTTGTAGCCAGCGCTGATCGCGCTCGACATCGAGCGACCAGCCCGGACCTCCTCCTTTATTCGCTCGAAGATGACGATGTTCGAGTCGGCGGCGACCCCGATCGTCAGCACCAGCCCGGCGATCCCCGGCAGGGTCAGGGTGATCGGGATCAGTTTGATCAGGGCGAAGAAGATCACCCCGTAGGCGCCGAGCGCAACCGAGGCGATCAGCCCGAGGAAGCGGTAGTAGAAGAGCAGGAAGAGAACGACCAGCGCCAGGCCGACGATCCCGGCTTTGATTCCGTCGTGGAGGGCCTGGGTCCCGAGCGTCGCCGAGACCTGGGTCTCGCTGATCAGGTGCAGGTTGATCGGCAGGGCGCCGATCTGCAGCGTCGTCGCCAGGTCCTGTGCCTCTTGTTCGTTGTTGAAGCCACCAGAGATCTGGGCGCCGGTGCGACCGTCGATCCCGTCCGGGTTTTCGTTGAAGTTGATGATCGGCCGCGACTTGACTTCGTTGTCGAGGACGACGGCGAAGTGACCGGAGAGCGCGGCGGCTTCTTCGGCGCTGACCGGCCCGATCGCCTGCGCCTGACCGCGCTGGGCGATCTTGCTGGTGACTTCGTGGAAGGCCGACTGACCTGAGCCGGTGAATTCGAAGGTGACGATCGGCTGGCCGCCGGATTCGGTTTTCGCTTCCGGGTTGCTGATGTCGCTGCCGGAGAGCGAGGGATCGTCCTTGAGTGCGAACCAGCCCGGCTGCGCGGTTTCGTCGAGCTTGCCGCTTTCGTCGGTGGGGTATTCGGAGACCAGGATCACGCCGGCGGGGATTTCGACCACGATCCCGTTTTTCGGCCGTTTTTCGCCGGTCGGGCTGACGTAGAGGTCCTTTTCGGAGAGCTCGGGACCGGCGACGAGCTTGTGCGGGGCCGCTTTTTCGAACAGGTAGTAGCGTGGCTTGGCGACCGTGCAGTTGGTGCATTCGGTGTCCGGTTCCTGTTCGGCGGCGAGCAGCGCCGCTTCGTAGGCGGTGGGATAGGCGCCGGCCGCGATCAGCTGCGCATTCTCGACGCTTTCGATGTTGCGGCCGGCGTCTTTCCAGCGTTTTTCGGATGCTTTCAGCGCTCCCGGCGGCGGTTCGCGGCCCGGGTGGCCCCCGATCGCGGTCTCCGGACCGATCAGGTTCGGCTCCCAGTCGAAGAAGTAGAGCTGCGCGGTGCTGCCGACCTGTTCCGCCGCCCGGTTGGCGTCGGTGATGCCGGGCAGGCTGACGGTGATCTCGTCGTTGCCGAGGCGGGCGACTTCGGACTCGGACACGCCGAGCTGATTGGTCCGTTTTTCGATGATCCCGATCGAGTCTTCGATGTCCTGGCCGCTGACTTCGCTCGCGGTGCCGGTCGGCTGCCCTTGGTAGACGAGCTCGAGGCCGCCCTGGAGGTCGAGGCCGAGCTTCGTTTCCTTGCCGGCGATCACCAGCGCCGAGGCGATCACGAGCCCCAGCACAAAGAGCAGGATGAAGAGATACCGGCGCCGGGGACCCATCGTCGCCTATCCCTCCGGGGTGAGGACGAGCAGCAGGCCGCCGTCGTCATCGTAGGCGGGGAAGACGTCGGCCACCGCCTGCGCCGGAAGGTCGCCCTCGGCGTTGACCGAGACCCGCTTGCCTAGCGAGCGCACTCCCCACTCCAGCGAGGTCTCGATCGGGTCGGTGACGCCGTCGCCATTGGTGTCGGCGCTGGGGTCGCCGTCGCCCTGATCGATCCAGTCGAGCCCGAGCACCTCGCGCACGGGCCGGCCGATCACGTCCTCGTCGGTGAGGCCGGTCAGCTCGAAGCTGCCCTTGCCGGCGTCGATCACGCGTTCCTGCTTGTCACATACGAAGAAGGCTGCATTCGGAGCCGGATAATAATCGTCGAGTAATTCGAATACGAATCCGAAGCCACATTTCGAGCAGCCCTTCGGGCGCGTGCTGAAGCCCGCGGTGCGATCGCTGCTCACCTCCCGGTGTCCGCAGTTCGGACAGATGAAGAACGGCATGCTCGACAGGCTAGCGTCGCGCGACTAGAAGAGGCTCGCCGCGCCCTCCGGCGCCGGCAGCCCGAGGTGGTCGTAGGCCCGCTGGGTGAGAACCCGGCCTCGGGGCGTGCGCTTCAGCAGCCCCTGCTGGAGGAGATAGGGCTCGAGCACGTCCTCGATCGTGTCCTGCTCCTCGCCGATCGCGATCGCCAGGGTCGAGAGCCCGACCGGACCGCCGTCGAACTTGGTCGCGACGGTGTCGAGCAGGGCGCGATCGCTGCGATCGAGACCGCCCGCGTCGACCTCCAGCATCTCCAGCGCGTCGAGCGCGACGCCGGCGCCGATCTGGCCCGTTCCCTTCACCTGGGCGAAGTCGCGAACCCGTTTCAAGAGCCGGTTTGCGACACGCGGCGTGCCGCGAGAGCGGGAGGCGATCGTCCGCGCCCCCTCGGCATCGATCTCGACTTCGAGGATCCGCGCCGAGCGCTCGATGATCAGCGCCAGGTGCTCCGGGGCGTAGTGCTCGAGGCGGTGGGAGACGCCGAAGCGGTCGCGCAGCGGCGTCGTCAGCAGGCCGGCGCGGGTCGTCGCTCCGACCAGCGTGAAAGGCGGCAGCGGCAGGGTCACGGT
>JACDGU010000044.1 GCA_013821475.1 Solirubrobacterales bacterium | reverse complement strand
CGGCGCTGGGGGTGACATCGGTCTCGGTGCGGATCCACAGCTGCCGCGTCTGGCCGCCGATCCGGGCCTCGAAGGAGAGGGCTCCGGGCGCGCAGGTCAGGTCGGCGATCTCCCAAACAGAAGGTGGCATCGGCGGACAGCCTACGCAGAGCGCCTTTGCCCTCTGACTGGGGCCGACGCGCTAGTGCGTCTTGTGCCCGTGGGCGGGGTTGCGGTGCAGGATCCGGATCTTCAGCCTGCGTGAGGCCGCCGCCACGTAGGTCGCGTCTTCGCCGGCCGTCGCGCGGAACCTGGCCGGGCGGGCGATCTTCGGTCGGAAGCGCGCGGTGCAGGCGCGGTCGAGGTGCCTGGTGGCGAACGCCCTGCCGTTGCGCAGCAGCTTGACCGGCTCGCCGAGCCGGCCTTTGCAGGGCGAGACGAAGACGGTGATCACCGCCCTGCCGCCACGTCTGACCTTGCGCGACTGCGCCCTGATCCCGACGATGGAGTTCGCGAGCGGCGTCGCCGCTTCGCAGACCGCCGCCGTCGACCCGACGAGGCGCGAGACCACTCCGGCTCCAGAGATGACGTAGAGCCGCCCGCAGGAGTCCTCGCCGAAGGAATCCAGTTCGTCGACCGCGAGCCCCTCGGAGCGGTCGCTCGCGAACGGGTTGGAGAGTTCCAACGAGCGCAGTCCTCCGCCGCAGTGGTCGGCGTAGAGGTAGCGCCCGTAGAGGCCGCCGAGACTCTGGTCGCGGACCACGTAGCCGCCGATGATCGCGCAGCCGAACGCTGCGCCGCCACCGGGATCGGCGTGCGGGTAGACGTAGACCGGGTTGACGAAGCCCGCCGTGGGCGGGGTTGCGCACTGGGGGTCGGTAGCCGGTCCTTCGATCAGCCCCTCGCGGCAGTTCCAGCCGTAATCGGCCCCCGCCCCGAGCCCCGGCGCCGCGGCGAAGTCGACCTCCTCCGATTTTGCTTCGCCGACGTCGCCGATCAGCATGTCTCCGGTCAGCTTGTCGAAGGAGAAGCGGAAGGGGTTGCGCAGGCCGTAGCTCCAGATCGGCGCGTAGTCGCCGGCAGTGCCCGCAAACGGGTTGCCGACGGGCACCGTGTAGGGCAGGAGACCGCTCGGGTTCGGGTCGATGCGGAGGATCTTGCCGAGCGGTTTGGTCAGGTCCTGAGCGTTGTGATGGACGTCGCCGGCACCGCCGCCGTCGCCGGTCGAGACGTAGAGCAGGCCTTCGGGCCCGAACTGCAGCTGGCCGCCGTTGTGGTTGTTGTCGACCGGGTGTTCGATCACCAGCAGGTCGCGCAGGGTCGAGATCGCGGCGCTGGAGCCGACGGCCCGCAGTTCGGCGACGTGGATCGAGCCGTCTTTGTCGTTCGCGTAGTCGACGTAGAGGCGACCGCTGATGTCGAAGTCCGGCGCCAGGGCGATCGAGAGCAGGCCGCGCTCGCCTTTGCAGGAGGTGCCGCATTCGACCTTCGAGCCGAGGTCGGCGAAGAGGGTGGTGACGCCGCCGCTGAGCAGCTGGATCTTGCCCGTGCGTTCGACCACGAAAAGGCGGTTGGCGTCGCTGGGGTCCGAGGTGACGTAGATCGGTTCCTGGAAGGTGCCGACCGGGAGCAGCGTGGTCGCCTGGGCCGGCGCGGCGCAGAGCGCGAGCGCCAGCGCGACCAGCGCCGGGAGCAGATACCTGGGTGACATGCTCGGCACGGTAACGATTCCCGAGTAAACGGCGCCGTTGCCGACCTTCCTGACTCGCTCCGCCGTGGCTCCGGCTCGCTACTTTCCGGGGCGGCGATGCTTGTGCTTGGCGTGCAGCACTCGGATCTGCAGCTTGCGCGAGTAGGCGGCCGCGTAGGTGGCATCTTCGGGAGCGGTGGCGCGGAAGCGGGCGCCGCGGGTGATCCGCGGCCGGAAGCGCGCGGTGCAGACACGGTCCAGGTGCCTGGTCGCGTAGGGCTTGCCGTTGCGCAGCAACTTCACCGGCTCGCCGATTCGGTTTTTGCATGGGGAGACGAAGACAGTGAGCAGCGCCCTGCTGCCGCGTTTGACCTTGCGTGCCTGGGACCGCAAACCGATCGAGGCGACCAGGGCCGGGCCGCCACAGGTAGACGCCGACGGGCCGGCGAGGCGGTAGACCTTGCCGGTGCCGGAGACCGCGTAGAGCCGCCCACAGGCGTCCTGGCCGAAGGAGGTGAGGGCGTCGACGTGAAGGACCTCGGAGCGATCGGTCGCAGCCGGGTTGGAGAGATCAAAGGAGCGGATTTCACCGGTGCAGAGGTCGCCGTAGAGGTAGCGCCCGTAGAGGCCGACGAGGCCCGGGTCGCTGTTGACGTAGCCGCTGATCACCGCGCAGCCGGGGTCGTGGTTGTAGACGAAGATCGGTTCGACGAAGCTGCTCGCCGTGCTTCCGGCGCAGCCCGGGTCGTCGGCGTTTTCGCCCGCAAGCGTGCCCTCGCGGCAGTTCCAGCCGTAGTTGGAGCCGGCGATGCCGGGTCCCGCGTAGTCGATCTCCTCCTGGCGGTGTTCGCCGACGTCGCCGATCAGCATCGCGCCGGTGAGGCGGTCGAAGGAGAAGCGGAAGGGGTTGCGCAGGCCGTAGCTCCAGATCGGGTTCGACGAGCCGAAAGGGTTACCCGCCGGCACCGAGTACTGGGCGACGCCGCTGGGATCGGGATCGATGCGAAGGATCTTGCCGAGCAGGGTGGTCAGGCTCTGGGAGTTGTGGTACTGGTCGTTCTTGTCGCTGCCGCCGTCCCCGGTCGAGATGTAGAGCAGGCCTTCGGGGCCGAACTGGAGCTGGCCGCCGTTCTCGCGCTCTTCTTTGTCGTGGGGGATGACGAGGACGTCGCGCCGGGTCGAGAGCGCGGCACTGGTGCCACTGGCCCGCATTTCGGCGACGTGGGTCTCACCCGGGCTTTCCTTGCCGCTGTAGTCGACGAAGAAGCGACCGCTGGTGTCGAAGTCCGGCGCCAGCGCGACCGAGTAGAGGCCGCTGTCGCCGTTGCAGCAGTCGACCACCGAGCGCAGGTCGGCGAAGGGGGTGACGGCACCGTTCTGGACCTGGACGATCTGTCCGGTCCGCTCGACAACGAAGAGGCGTTCGGCGTTGCCTGGGTCCGAGGCGACGTAGGTCGGTTCTTCGAAGCTGCCGACGGGCAGCAGCGTCGTCGCCTGGGCCGGCGCGGCGGCCAGCGCGAGCACCAGAGCCACCAGTGCGGGGAGCAGGTACCTAGACCTCATCGTCAACACCGTAACCATCCCAAACCGGGCGGTCCTCTCTCGATGCGGTCGCAGAAATACCCGGAAGCGCTCAGCCGCGCTCGTAGCGTGCCACGAAGGTCTCGAGGTCGGGATTGCAGAGCTCATTCACCCTGCCGCGGACGAGGTCGTCCTCCCAGTTCCACCAGGCGATCCGCTGCAAGGCGGCGATGGTCGGGTTGCTGAATCGTCGCCGAATCTCTCGCGCTGGATTGCCGGCGACGACAGCGTACGGCCGGACGTCCCTGCTGATC
The DNA here is from genome assembly GCA_013821475.1 of Solirubrobacterales bacterium. Taxonomy (GTDB): domain Bacteria; phylum Actinomycetota; class Thermoleophilia; order Solirubrobacterales; family 70-9; genus VAYN01. The sequence continues at coordinate 14,688 of JACDGU010000044.1, read as the reverse complement.
ACGGCGCCGGCGCCGAGGGCGGCACCGTCGCCCACCCTGACTCCGGAAAGGATCCGCACGTCGTTTCCGACCCAGACGTCGCTGCCGATCGAGATCGAGCCCTTGCTTGACGGGTGGCCATCTTCCAGAGCGCCTGGCAGTCCGAGAACAGCCCGCAGCGGATACGTCGTGACCCAATCAAGTCGGTGGTTGCCCCCGAGGAAGAGCTCGGTCCCGTCGGCAATCGAGCAGTATCTGCCGATGGTGATCGTGCCGGAGTCCCCGGGGTAGGCGATCACGCTCGGGCTGCCGTAGGAGTGCTCGCCGATCGTCAGAAAGCCCGCCTCGATCGCGGCCTCCCGCGAGAACGCCCCAGGCTTCACGTCAGCGGCGGCGTCCGGAGCCGGCTTCAGGACCTCGCTGCGTCCGGCGGATCGGCGGAACGGGTTCACAACGCTGCCTGAGGTTAGTGAGTCGATGGGACGATCGGCACGGCGCGGGCGGGCTGATGAGTCCGATAGCGTCAGGATCAGCGTGGAAAGACTGCTGATCACCGGCGGCGCCGGTTTTGTGGGCTCCAATCTGGCCATCTCGCTTGCCGACCGGCACCCCGACTGGGAAATCCTCGCCCTCGACAACCTCTATCGCCGCGGCTCCGAGCTGAATCTGCCGCGCCTCGAGCAGGCCGGCGTCGAGTTCGTCCGCGGCGACGTCCGCGAGCCCGGCGACCTGCTGGCGCAGGCCGAGATCACCGCGCTGATCGAGTGCTCGGCGGAGCCGTCGGTGATGAGCGGCGTCGACGGCGATACCGGCTACCTCGTCCACACCAACCTGACCGGCGCCTACAACTGCCTCGAGCTCGCCCGCCGCGACGGCGCCTTCGTCGTCTTCCTCTCGACCAGTCGCGTCTACCCGGTGGCACCGCAGGTCGAGCTGGCGCTGGAGGAGGCGCCGACCCGCTTCGAGCTCGCTGCCGAGCAGACGATTCCCGGTGTCTCCCCGGCCGGGATCTCGGAGCAGTTCCCGCTCGAGGGCCCGCGCACCCTCTACGGCGCGACCAAGCTCGCCGCCGAGCTGCTGATCGAGGAGTACCGCGCCGGCCTCGGGGTGCCTGCGGTGATCGACCGCTGCGGGGTGATCGCCGGGCCCTGGCAGATGGGAAAGGTCGACCAGGGGGTCTTCACCCACTGGATGCTGGCCCACCACTTCCGCCGGCCGCTCAGCTACATCGGCTTCGGCGGCGAGGGCAAGCAGGTTCGCGACCTGCTCCACGTCGACGATCTGGTCGACCTGGTCGAGCGCCAGCTGCTCGACCGCGACGCCTGGGACGGCCGCACCGTCAACGTCGGCGGCGGCCGCGAGTGCAGCCTCTCGCTGGCCGAGACGACCGAGATCTGCCGTCGCCTGACCGGCAACCAGGTGGCGATCGGCTCGGTCTCCGAGACGCGGGCCGGCGATGTGCCCGTATACCTTTCCGATTGCGCGAAGCTCTTCGGCCTCGACGAGTGGCGACCCCGGCGCAGCGCCGAGCAGGTGCTCGCCGACATCCACGAGTGGATCACCACCGACGAGGACCGGATCGCCGAGGCACTCAACATCGACGCCCCCGCGGGCGGAAGGGAGTAGGCACGAATGCCGGTTGCGATCATCACTGGAGCTGGAGGGCTGATCGGCTCTGAGGCGGTCGGGCACTTCGTCGCCGAGGGCTTCGACGTGGTCGGGATCGAGAACGACATGCGCGCCCAGTTCTTCGGTCCCGAGTCCTCGACCGCGCATGTCACCGAGCGGCTGGTCGCCGACTACTCGGCCGAGTTCCGCTGGGAGAACGCCGACATCCGCGACGCTGACGCGATCGAGCGGATCTTCCGCGAGCACGCCGGCCAGATCGAGCTGGTCATCCACACCGCCGCCCAGCCTTCCCATGACTGGGCCGCGAGCGATCCCCAGACCGACTTCGGCGTCAACGCCAACGGCACCCTCAACCTGCTCGAGGCGACCCGCGCTCATGCTCCCAGCGCCCCGTTCATCTTCTGCTCGACCAACAAGGTCTACGGCGACACCCCCAATCGATTGCCGTTGCAGTCCCTCGAGAAGCGGCTGGAGCTGCCCGAGGATCACCCCTATTACAAGGGCATCGACGCCTCGATGTCGATCGACGCCTCGACCCACTCGCTGTTCGGCGTCTCCAAGGCCGCCGCCGACCTCCTCGTCCAGGAGTACGGCCACTACTTCGAGATGCCGACGGTCTGCTTCCGCGGCGGCTGCCTGACCGGCCCCCAGCACGCCGGCGCCAAGCTGCACGGGTTCCTCGCCTACCTGATGAAGTGCACCGTCACCGGCACCCCGTACACCGTCTTCGGCTACGAGGGCAAGCAGGTCCGCGACAACATCCACAGCGCCGACCTGATCGCCGCCTTCGACGCCTTTCGCCGCGAACCGCGCCCGCACGCCGTCTACAACATCGGCGGCGGTCGCTTCAGCAACTGCTCGATGCTGGAGGCGATCGAGGTCTGCGAGCGGGTCGCCGGGCGTGAGCTCAGCTGGGAGATGGGCGAGGAGCCGCGGATCGGCGATCACCGCTGGTGGATCTCCGACCTGGCGCCGTTCCAGGCCGACTACCCCGAGTGGAGGCTGCGCTACGGGGTAGAGGACATCCTCAGTGAGATGCACGAGCAAAACCTCGAGCGCTGGACGGTAGCCGCGGCGTGAAGCTGTCGGTGGTGATCCCGGCGCAGAACGAGGAGGGCTCGGTCGGCGCGACCGTGGAAGGGCTCGTGGCGACGCTCGAGCGCGAGGACGTCGACTACGAGATCGTCGTCGTCGACGACGACAGCGAAGACTCGACCGCGGCGGTGGTCGGCGCGATCGGTGCCGAGAACCCGCGGGTCCGGGTCCACCGCTCCCACTACGAACGCGGTTTCGGGATGGCGATCCGCGCCGGCCTCGACGTCTTCCAGGGCGACGCCGTGGCGATCTTCATGGCCGATGCCTCCGATGACCCGAAGGATCTGGTCCGCTACCACCGCCTGCTCGAAGAGGGCTGGGACTGCGCCTTCGGCTCACGCTTCATGCCGGGCGCCCGGATCTACGACTACCCACGCCTCAAGTACATCTTCAACCGGCTCGCCAACCAGTTCATCCGGGTCCTCTTCCGCCACCGCTACAACGACACCACCAACGCCTTCAAGGCCTACCGGCGCGAGGTGATCGAAACCGTCCAGCCGCTGCTCTCCAAGCACTTCAACCTCACCGTTGAGCTGCCGCTGAAGGCGATCGTCCGCGGCCACAGCTACGCCGTCGTCCCCAACAGCTGGACCAACCGGACCAGCGGCGAGGCGAAGCTGGCGATGAAAGAGATGGGCAGCCGCTATCTCTTCATCGTCCTCTACGTCTGGCTCGAGAGCACCCTCAGCCGCGGCGACTATCGGGTGGGCAAGCCGCAGCGCCGCCCCGCCGGTGGGCCGCCGTCCCCCTCCTAGCCCTTGTGGCCGATTACCAGGAACTGCTTGCCGAGCAGCTTCCAGGCGGCCGGCGTCTTCAGTAGAGCCGGGTCAGCGCCGCTCCGCGTCCATGATCGGCGCGGTGATCACCCTCATCAGGCTTATGGTCCCTCTCCTCGTAGCTGACCGCTCGCCGCGCCCAGCGGCCGGGTCGAGCACCTTCTGCGGGCGGCCGATCACCTCGTGCACGTGCGGGCCGATCTCCTTCCAGACGGCGATTTGGCCGTTCTGGTCGATGTCGCGGAACCGGTAGCTGTAGAGACGTTCGTAGTTCATGTCCGGCGGGCTTCCCCCTGCTTCGGGGACGTCACGGATATGTGCGAACCTAGCGCGGTGCAGGCGGCCGGGACCGACAGACTCGACTCCGGGATCGCCCCGAGGACCCTCTAGAGGATGGTCACCGCCGAACTGCTGTTACTGCTGGCGAAGCACCTGCTGCTGACCGGCCTGCCCCTCGCCGCGGCGATGCTGTTCGCGGCCCGCAAGGGGGTGCGGCAGGTGCCGGTGCTGCTGGCGATCGGCCTGGCGGCGAGCGGGATCCTCGGCCTGCTCGGCTTCTGGACCTACTACGGCAACCGCCCGACCGGGGAAAGCTTCTCCTACCTCGTCCTGCTCGGGTCGGTGGCAGTGGCCGGCTGGTCTCTCTACGGCGGCCATCTCGAGCGCGCCCTGCTGCGGCGGCTGGCGACGCCGCTGGCGCTGTGGTCGCTCGGTACCGGCTTTCTTGTCTTCCTCGGCTTCGCCCACGGCGGCGCCAACGTGCCGCTGCTGACGCCGATGTCGCGCTTTTCGCAGCTGCTGCCCGGCGACAACTACCTGCCGCTCTACTTCGCCGAATACTTCCTCGCCCACGGCCACCACGGGACGCCGCCGGACTACGCATCGTTCCTCGCCAGCGACCGGCCACCGCTGCAGATCGGCTACGCCCTCTCCCAGCACCCGTTCGGCTGGGACAAGAGCCAGCTCGACTACCAGCTGATGGGCGTCGGGCTGCAGCAGCTCTGGATCGTCGGCCTCTGGGCGCTGCTGCTCGCCGCCAGGGTCGGCCGCACGACCCGGGCGCTGGCGATGGGGATGGTCCTGGTCAGCGACCTGGCGATCGTCAACGGCTTCTTCGTCTGGCCGAAGCTGCTGCCGGCGGCGATGCTGTTGGCGGCGGCGGCGCTGGTCCTGACCCCGCTCTGGCAGGAGCTGCGGACCAGCCTCTGGGCGGCGGCCCTGTTCGCGGCGCTCTGTGGCCTGGCGATGATGGGACACGGCTCGAGCGTCTTCGGCGTGATCCCGCTGCTGGCGATCGCCGCCTGGCGCGGGCTGCCAGGCCGGCGTTGGCTGGGGGTGGCGGTGGCGGTTGGGATCGTCATCCTGGCGCCATGGTCGGCTTACCAGAAGTACGGGGACCCGCCCGGCAATCGGCTGACCAAGTGGAGCCTGTCCGGGTTCACCGGTATTGACGGCCGCAGCACCGGCGAAGCGATCCGCGAAGAATACGCCAGAGCCGGGCTCGGCGGCGCGATCCACAACCACGTCGAGAACTTCGTGACGATGAGCGGCGGCACGATGGCCCCGGAGGCGATCGAAGCCGCGCTCGACACCGGCAAGGTCGCTGAAGTGATCCGGACCCTGCGCGTCGTCGTCTTCTTCTACCTCCTGCCGTCGCTCGGCCTCCTCCTGCTGGGGCCGATCGCGATGATCCTTGGCTTTCGCCGCGGACGGCGCAACCAGCCTGACTGGAGGCTCGCCGTCAGCTGCTACCTCGCCTTCCTGATCGGCGCAGTCGCCTGGGGCCTGCTCCTGTTCGGCAACGGCGAAGACCGCACCATCGTCCACGTCGGCAGCTACCTGCTGCCGATGCTGGGGCTGGTCGGCGGTGTCGTCGGTCTACGTGCAGTGCTCCCCCGCTTCGCGGTCTACTGGGTCGGCCTCAGCGCCCTGTTCAGCCTGGTCATCTACGCCCCGGCCCTCGACCCGCTGCCGGGAACCGCCTACTCGGCATCGGCGATCTTCCTCTGCGCGGCGGCGCTGGCCTGCTTCGGCTTCGTCCTCTGGCGCGATGGCGAGCCGCGCGAGGAGGGGGTGATGCCAACCGCCCTGCGGCCGGCCCCCGAGCTCTCCCGCGTCTGAGTCTTAGACCGGAAGGCGAGACTCAGATGTCCTGCTTGCGACCGATGACGAGGAACTGCTTGCCGAGCAGCTTCCAGGCGAACGGCATCTTCAGGTACCGTTTCGTCAGCGCCGGCGAGGGGGGCAGGATTCCCCGGAACGAGTAGGGCAGGTAGCGGGGGAAGACCTTTTCAGGCTCGAAGCCGGCGGCGTAGAGATGCTCTTCGATCGCGACGTGAGTGAGGGCCACGTAGTGGTCGGCGCAGTCCCAGTACTCGGCGGAGCAGTAGCGGTAGTTCGGGCCCATGATCGCGATCCGGCCGCCGCTCTCCATTGCCGCGTGCATCTTTTCGAGGAAGGCGGCGATCGCCTCCTGGTCGTAGAGATGCTCGAGGAAGTTGGAGACGAAGATGCCGTCGAAATGCTGCTGGGGCAACTCGGCATCCATGATCGAGGCCGTGATGACCTTAGTGCCCGGTTTGTACTCGGCCTCGTCGTAGGCGACCGCGTCGACCGCCCAGGTCTCGCGCGCGGGCACCGCGCCGATGAACTCGCCGCGCCCGGCGGCGGGATCGAGGACCTTCTGCGGACGACCCATCACCCCGTGGACGTGGGGACCGATCTCCTTCCAGACAGCGATCCTGCCCTTCTGGTCGATGTCGCGAAAGCGGTACTGGTAGAGGCGCTCGTAGTTCATGTCGAGCAGTCTGCTCCTCGAGTTGGCGGGGCTCGGTCATGCCCGAACCTACCGAAGCGGGCATTGGCGGCGCGACACGGCTGGTCCCTCTTCCGGCCGGCTCAAAGTGCCGGCCGCAGCCGGCGCAGGCTCGGACGCCGCCGCCGGGCCCAGGAGACGTGCGAGCTGAGGCGCGGCAGCCCGTGCTTCATGTTGGGGTTGCCGAACGGATCCACCGCGGCCACCTGTTGCCAGCGGTCGACCATCCGTTCGACCTCCCAGGCTTCGACGACCGGATCTCGGGTCGAGGACTCGAAGTGGAAGAGGACCAGGTCGGGGTCGTAGACGATCCGCCGGCCGCTCGAGTGCACCTTGAGGCAGTAGTCGATGTCGTTGAAGTTGACGGGGAGCGTCGTCGTCAGGCCTCCGAGCTCTTCGAAGACGTCGCGGGGCGTCATCAGGCAGGCGCCGGTGACGGCCAGCACGTCGCGGGCGATCAGGACTGCGTTGGCATAGCCCCTGAAGTCACCGTCGTAACCGCGGTAGGTGTGGTTGGGAAGGCCCTCCTCGAAGCCGACGCCGACGTGCTGGAGGCGGGTGTCGCCCCAGACCAGCCTGCCCCCGACGGCGCCGACTCGGTGACTGTCGGAGTACATGACCATCCGCTCGATCCACTCGGGTGTCGTCACCTCGATGTCGTCGTTCAGCAGCAGCAGCTGCTCTCCCTCGCTGCGCAGCGCGCCGAGGTTGATCTTGGCTGAGAAGTCGAACGGTCCGGTGAACCGGACCAGCCGCAGCCGGTCGCCGGCGATGTCTCGAAGCTCCTGCAGGATCACCGGCTGGATCGCGTCATCGAAGATGACGACGATCTCGTAGTTCTCATAGCTGGAGCGCTCGACGATGCTGCGGACGCAGTTGACGACGAGGACCGCCGGCTTGAAGCGGACCTCGCGTGCCTGGCCGGCGGTGGGGATGAGGATGCTGACGAGCGGCTGTCGCTCGAGCCGGGGCTGAAGATGCAGGACGCCCGGATCCTCGGGGTCCATCTCGACCTTTGCCGGGAACCCGGTCCGGTCGCAGTGGGCTTGGACGGCGCGCGCGCCGGCTTCGAAGGCCCAGGGCTTGGCATCCGCCGCCGCCGCGGCGGAGGTCTCGAGAATGCGCCAGTGGTAGAGCACCCGTGGCACGTGGACGATGGCCCGGGCCCGCTCGGTCACCCGGAGGATCAGGTCCCAGTCCTGCGATCCCTCGAACTCAGGATCGAACCCTCCCACCTCCTCCACCAGGGAGCGGCGCAGGACGCTGAGGTGGCAGGTGTACATCTGGGTGCGCAGACGCTCGGGCGACCAGTCAGGCTTGAAGAACGGATGCACGTGGCGCCCGGCCGGGTTGACCTTGTCCTCGTCGGTGTAGGCGTAATCGGCCTCTGGGTTCAGGTCGAGCGCGTTGGCGACATGAGCGAGGGCGTCGGGATGCAGGAGGTCGTCGTGGTCGAGCAGCGCCACGAACTCGCCGCCGGCCATCGCCAGTGCGTCGTTCGAGGCGACGACAATTCCCCCGTTGTCGCTGCGGTGCGCGACGCGGATCCGAGGGTCCTCGGACGTCGCCGCTTCGAGGATCTCGTGCACGCCCGCAGCTTGCGAGCAGTCGTCGACCAGGCAGAGCTCCCAGTCCTGAAAGCTCTGGTGCAGGACCGAGCGGATCATCTTCCGCAGCACAGCTGGCGGCGTCTCATAGACGGGGGTGATGATCGAGAAGCGCGGGGACACGGTCCGGCTAATGTCGGGTCGCGAGAAGCCGTCGCACTAGACCGGAGAGCGTTCCGAGGAACGGGACCTTCGAGTAGACCTGGTTTTTGATGTTGACCCGCTGCATCACCTGGGCTTCGAACGCCGCGGCGCGTCCCTTAGCGGCGCCGAGTTCCGCGTCCTTGCCGATCAGGAGGTCGCGCAGCTTGAGGATCTCCTCGTTGCGCTGGTCCAGCTCGACCAGGAGGTCCGGGCGGCTGCCGATTCCGCCCCCGGCCTCGAGCTCGGCGAGTCGCTCCTGCGAGTGCAGCAGCGACTCGCGCACCTCGGACACCTCGCGCCGCAGTCGCCACCAAGCGCGGTCGTAGCGGCGCACGGTCTCGGCCCGTGGCTCCTCCTGGCGGGTGTAGAGCGCAGCCCAGGGAGAGAGGTAGGAGAGATCCCGCTCAAGGTCGCGCATGAAGCCGTGCTCGGCGAACTTGGCTGCCCACCACTCCGGCGGCTGCACGTTGAGATGGGTGGGCTCGCCGAAGTCCCCCGGCGTGGTCGAGAGCAGCAGCCTGTCGGTCGCCCCACAGAGGTTGGCGATCGCTTGATCGGCCTCGGCCGGGGGGACGTGCTCGAGTACCTCGATGCAGGTGATGAGGTCGAAGCGCCGGCCGGGTGGCTCGGTCAGCGAGGCGACCCGGCAGTAGCCGGCGATCGACTCGTGCACTTGGGAGATTGCGTACTCTGAGATATCGGCTCCCCAGGCCTCGACCCCTCGCTTGTGTAGCTCCTCGACCAGGAAGCCCATCGCGCAGCCGGCGTCGAAGACCGAGGTCGGGTGGAGGTCGCGGATGATCCCGTCGGCGACTTCGCCGAAGAATTTCAGCCAGCGCTCGTTGCGTTCGTAGGGCCCACCGCCCCCCCAGTAGTTGGAGTAGTAGGTGGCGCCATACTCGGCTTCCGAGGCGCCCTGTTGGCCAGGGTTGATCGAGGAGGCCTGCTCGGACACCCGCCGCAGTCTACCCGCAGAGGGCGCGGGCGCCGGCAATACACTCTCGGACCGCGATGGAGAGGTTGACCCGCAAGCCACAGGTACCGCTGCTCGCCGCGGCCCTCGCCGTGGCGGCCGCGGTGATCTTGGTGCTGGCGACGAAGATGAGCTTCTACGCCGATACCTGGGAGCTGCTGATCGACCGCCGCGACCCCTCGGTCGACTCGCTGCTGCAGCCGCACAACGAGCACCTGGTGCTGATTCCGGTGCTCTTCGAGCAACTGATCCTGAGGGTCTTCGGGATGACCTCGGCGATGCCCGAATACGTCCTCCTGGTCGGTTTCCTGCTGGCCACCGCGACCCTCCTCTACATCTACGTCGAGCGCCGGGTCGGTGCGTGGCCGGCCCTCTTCGCCGCCGTCCTCCTGCTCTTCCTCGGACCCGCCTGGGAGGTTCTGATCTGGCCATTCGAGATCACCTTCGTCGGCCCGATCCTGTTCGGCCTGGCGATGCTGCTGGCGCTCGAACGCGAGGATCGCCGCGGCGACATCGCCGCCTGTGCCTTCCTCACGATCGGCCTCGGCTTCTCCAGCCTCGGCGTGCCGTTCATCGTCGCGGCGGTGGTCGCGGTGGCGCAGGGGCCGCGGGAGAGCTGGCTGCGTCGTGCCTACATCTTCGTCATCCCGGCCGTGCTGTTTGTCGTCTGGTACCTCGGCTGGGGCCACACCGCCGAATCCCACATGTCCCTGCACAACATCCTCGCCTCGCCGCGGTTCGTCGCCGACGCGATTGCCGTCGCGGTCGGGGCGCTGTTCGGGCTTGGCACCAACCCGGCCGAAGGCGGCCTGGACCCGGTCTGGGGAAGGGCGATCCTGGTCGCCCTGATGGTTGTGCTGGGCTACCGGCAGCGGCGCAAGCCAGGCTTCTCCCCGGGCCTCTGGCCGGTCGTCGCGGTAGCAGCGACCAACTGGTTCCTGACCGCCTTCAACGCTTTTCCCGGTCGCGAACCGACCGCCAGCCGCTATCAGTACGCGGGTGCAATCTTCGTCCTTCTGATCCTCGCCAATCTGCTCAAGGGAGTACGTCTCAGCGGCCGTGCGGTCTGGGTCGGCGCCGCGCTCACGGCGCTCGCGGTGGCGCCGAACCTGGTCGTCCTCGAGCAGGGCGCGAATACGCTCAAGGCGCAGGCGGTCTTCACCCGCTCCGACACGGCGGCGCTGGACATCGCTCGCCGCACCGTCGATCCCGAATTCCAGCTCAACCCCGAACTTGCCGGTACCCCGTCCTTGGTCAACGTCTTCGCCGCCCCCTACTTCGAAGCCGATGAGGAATACGGCACTCCGGCCTACTCGACCAGCGAACTCGAATCGGCGCCCGAGGAAGGCCGGCGCCAGGCGGACATCGTCCTGTCCCAGGCTCTGCCGCTCTCGACCGTGACCCACCTCGACGCGTACCAAGCGGGCGCCGGTCTCGAGGGCTGTGTCAACGTCAAGGGTGGGACGCCGATCGAGGTTCCGGTCGGGCCCGGGCTGACCAGGATCGAAGTCGCGCCCGGCGGCCCGGCGGCGTTCACACTGCGCCGCTTCGCCCTCGGCGAATACCCGGTGCCGACCGAAGGCGCCCCGGGCAACTCAATGACCGAGGTGCGGATCCCTCGCGACGGGGCCGGCAACCCGTGGTACCTGCACGTCGAAGCCCGCCAGCTCGCCCGGGTCTGTCGCTAGGAGGGGCGTCGATGAGGGGGACGGAGCCGGCGTGGCATCTAAAGGTCCTCGGCGATCCGCGGTGCGTCGCGGTTGAAGATCCAGACGCCGAAGACGCAGATGGCGAGGAAGATGGCGAGCGCCGGCAGCAGGTGGAGCGCGCCGCCGGCGGCCTCGACGGCGGTTGGGGCCGGCTGCACGACCTTGGGCCCCGAGCTGGTGTTGGTCACGGACACGTGGCGTTCGGCGAGGATCCAGACCCGGACCTGGGTGAAGATCACCGCCAGCGGGTTGATCATCAGTAGGTGTTCGTAGCGGGCGTTTTTGAAGGCGGTGACCGGATAGAGGATCGGGGTCACGTAGAAAAGCGCTTGCGCGAAGACGAGCCAGATGATCGAGACGTCGCGGAAGCGCACGTAGAGCACCGACAGGGCCATGCTCAGTGCCGCGGTCAGAGCGAAGAGCGCCACCAGCGCGAACGGAAAGAGCAGCCAGGTCCAGGTCGGATCGACGCCGAAGGCAAACAGGAAGACGAAGACGATGACCAGGTTGAGGCAGAGGTTGAAGCTGGCGGTGAGCACGGTCGCGAGCGGGATCACCAAGCGCGGGAACTGGGTCTTGCGGACGATTCCCTCCTGGGTAACCACCGAGGAGACCGCGTTGGTGTTCGATTCCTGAAAGAAGGTGAAGAGGACGATGCCCATCAGCAGCATCACCGGGTAATGCACTACTTCTTCGCTGCCGATTTTGAAGACCCGGGTGAAGACGAAGAGGAGAACCCCGAACAGCAGCAGCGGTCGCAGCAGCGACCACACGTAGCCGAGCACCGTGCCGAAGTAGGTGCGCTTGAATTCGGTCACCGAGATCAGCCAGAGCAGGTCGAAGAAGCGTCGCGCGCCGCCGCCGAGGGCGGAGGGGCCGCGGACATCGCGCAGCGGGCCGACGGGAGCGACCGCCGGGGGAGCGGAACCGGGGTCGCTCACCGGGTGCTCCCGACCTCGACGTCGGCGCTGATCAGGGAGGGGAGCGAGACGAGGCCGTGCGTGGTGGGCGGGCCACCGTAGACGACGAAGTCGAGGCAGTCGTGGACGTAGAGGGCGGCCCCGCCGGTAGATCGGGTGACGCCGCAGTGGACGAAGTAGCGCCCGGGTACGAGCAGGTTCTCGATCTCGGCGGTGACGGTGACCCGGGATCCCTTCGCCAACTCGAGCAGCTCACCCTCCTCGTCGGTGACCGGGGTCCCGAACTGGAAGACGGCGGTGCCGTCGGCGTCGGCGACGATGAACCCGACCGCCATCCCGGGGGAGTCGCGCAGTATGGCCAGGGTAACCCGCACTCTCAGCTTGCTGCCGTGCTCGGAGTTAGTCAGACCGACGCCGTCGCGATCCTCGATCCGGGCATCGATGAGGCTAACCTCGTCGCTTCCCTGGGCCGCGGCGAGGGCTGACGGCTGGGCGCCCTTTTCGAAGTTGAGGCGCAGGTAGCGGCGGCCGACCTCGTCCGGATCGCCGATGCACTGGATCTTGCCGCCCGCGATCAGCATCGCTCGGTGGCAGTACTCCTCCACGGTCGACATCTCGTGGGTGACGAGGACGATCGTCTTGCCCGCCGCTTTCATCTGGTGGAAGGCGTCGGCGCACTTCTGCTGGAAGGACGCGTCGCCGACCGCCAGCACCTCGTCGATCAGCAGCACGTCGGCGTCGGCCTGCAGCATCACCGAGAAGGCGAGCCGGATCAGCATCCCGGAGGAGTAGTTCTTCAGTTTCAGGTCGACGAATTCCTCGAGTTCGGCGAACTCGATCACGGCGTCGAGGCGTTCGCGCGTCTCACGCGGGGTCAGGCCCATCATCACCCCGTTGAGGACGACGTTCTCGCGCGCCGTCAGGTCCATGTTGAAACCGACTCCAAGCTCGATGAACGGCGCCAGCCGGCCGGCCATCCGGATCTTGCCCGCGTCCGCTCGGTAGATGCTGGCGAGCAGCTTCAGCAGCGTGCTCTTGCCGGAGCCGTTGCGGCCGACGATGCCGAAGAATTCGCCCTGGCGGATGTCGAACGAGACGCCGTCGAGCGCACGCAGAACTCTCACCTCGCGTGAGGCGAGGGGGCGGACGATCCGCTCCTTGATCGAGTCGACCCGATTGGTCGGGATGCGGAACGCCTTCTCCAGGTCCCGGGCTTCGATCGCGAGGGGCGCCTCCGACCCCCCGAGTTGCGAACCAACTATGGTCGTGGCCTCCGGCGGCGAATCTCTCTGCGGGCGCCGCCGAGCGCCCTTCTGGCCCGGATCTCCAAAGGCTCGAGACGGGCACTGACCGGCGCTCTGTTGGCCGGGCCGGCGACTGGGGGCGGGGACGGGAAGGCGCCGGCCTTGCGGAGCACGACGATGAACTCGATCGCCACCCGCCCGGCGGCTTCGATGTCGAACCCTTCGCCGCTGCGCTCGCGCAGTGCGAGGATCAGCTTGAGGAACTCGGCCTGGGTCCAGACGTGCATGTGGATCGAGTACTTGGCCGCTTCCAGCTCGCGCGCCCGGCGCAGGACCCACTCCTCGGAGGCCGCCTGCTCGCCGGTCCCGACCGAGTCGGACTCCTCGTCGATGACGAGCCGGCACCACTCCTCGTAGTGCCCGGCGCGCGAGCGCTCGGGGCCCTGCTCGTAGTCGGCGACCATGTGCTCGATCGGGGTCACCGGCCGGCGGAAGTCGAAGGTGTAGCGCTTGTCGGGGACCGCGTAGAAGAGGATCCCGCCCGGTTTCAGTCTGCCCAGGTGGGTCTCGATCGTGCCGATCGGGTTCTCGGTGTGCTCGAGGAAGTGGTTGGCGACGATGAAGTCCTGGCTCTCGGCGGCGATCGTCGCCAGCGTCTCGCCGTCGTCGATCACGTCGACATCGCTCAGGTCCCAGCCGGCCAGCTCCGGGTACTCGCGGCGCAGGTCGGGGGCGCTCATGCGGTCGACGTTGCGCTTCCTGACGTGGGCCGGCACCGCCAGCGGCTGGTGCAGCGGCCCGATCTCGAGCCCTTCGCCGGACAGGTAGTGGGCCGCGAACTGGGCGCGGGCGTCGAAGTACATCGGCGGCGGGGTCAGCTGGACCCGGGATCTGTCGATCGTGCTCATCGCTTGCAGGCTACCGGCCAATTCAGCAGGGGTGATGCCTGCTCAGCTGTCAGGCTTCCGTGCCGTGGAAGAGGTCCGAACCGTCGCGGTTGTGATTCCCAGCTGGAACTCCGAGAGGCTCCTGCCTCGCTGCCTCGACTCGCTCGCGGGCCAGGGGGTCGAGATCGAGCTGGTCGTCGTCGACAACGGCTCACGCGACGGATCCGTGGGCTTGCTGGAAGATCGGCAGGTCGAGCATCGGGCGTTGAAACACAACGTCGGCTTCGCGGCTGCGGTCAATCTCGGCGCTCGACTGACCCACTCCCCGGCGATCCTCCCGCTCAACGCCGACACCGTGCTCGAGCCCGGCTGCGTCGGCCGCCTGCTCGATGCGCTCGAGGCCGACTCGGGTTTGGGCGGCGTGCAGCCGCGGATCCTCCAGCTCGAGAGCGAGGTGGGCGACGTCGACGGCGCTCGCCTCTACAGCGCCGGCCAGGCGCTGAGCGCCGACGGCCGGGCGCTCGAGACCGGGGCGGGGGAGCGGCAGTCCGAGCGCTTCCTGTGTCGGCGCGGGATCTTCGGCGTCTGCGGCGCCGCCTGCCTGCTGCGCCGCGAGCTCTTTGTCGGGCTCGGTGGCTACGACGAGAGCTACTTCTCTTTCTATGAGGACGTCGACCTCAACGTCCGCGCCCAGATCGCCGGTTGGCACTTCGCCTACGTTCCCGAGGCGGTCGTCTGGCACCTAGGCAACGCCTCATGGCAGGCCGGCTTCGAGCGGCCCGGGCCGGAGAACGCCCGGCTCGTCGCCCGCAACCGGATCGCGACCCAGGTCAAGTTCATGCCGGCCACGGCGCTGCCGCGGATCGCCGCGGTCGAGGTCGGTTCGCTGTTGCGGGCCGCCCGCCAGCGC
>JACDGU010000043.1 GCA_013821475.1 Solirubrobacterales bacterium | reverse complement strand
GCCGAGTACCGGCCGGCGCCGGTCGAGGGGCTGCCGCCGTTCGTCGGCGGCGCAGTCGGCTTCTTCGGCTATGACCTGGTGCGGACCGTGGAGCCGCTCGGCGAGCCGAATCCCGACCCGCTCGGCCTGCCGGACATGGCGCTGATGATCACCGACGCGATGCTGGTCTTCGACCACCTTCGCCACGAGCTGACGATCCTCGCCTGCGCCTTCGTCGACGACGAGGGCGGGGTGGATACCGCCTACGAGCGCGCCGCCGGGACAATCGCGGCGATGCGCGAGCGCCTGCGCGGCGCCGTGCCCGTCCCCGACCGCCCGGCGGTGGCCGAGCCACCGCAGTTCGTCTCCAACATCGAGCGCGAGGCATTCGAAGCCAAGGTCGAGCGGATCGTCGAGTACGTCCGCGCCGGCGACGCCTTCCAGGTCGTCCCCTCGCAGCGCTTCTCGGCACCGGCGCCGGTCGAAGCCTTCTCGGTCTACCGCGGCCTGCGCGCGGTCAACCCCTCGCCCTACATGTACTTCCTCGAGTTCGGCGACTTCCAGATCGCCGGCGCCTCGCCCGAGCCGCTGGTCAAGGTCAGCGGCAACCGGGTCGAGACCAGGCCGATCGCCGGCACCTCGCCGCGCGGTCGCAGCGAGGAGGAGGACCGCCGTCTCGCCGAGCGCCTGATCAACGACCCCAAGGAGCGGGCCGAGCACGTGATGCTGGTCGACCTCGGCCGCAACGATCTCGGCCGCGTCTGCGAGTACGGCAGCGTCTCGGTTGACGAGCTGATGGCGGTCGAGACCTACTCGCACGTCCTCCACATCGTCAGCCAGGTCTCAGGCACGCTGCGCGAGGGCGTGGGCGCTCTCGATGTGCTGCGCTCGGCGCTCCCCGCCGGCACCCTATCGGGGGCGCCGAAGGTGCGGGCGATGCAGATCATCGACGAGCTCGAGACGGTCAAGCGCGGCTCCTACGGGGGCGCGATCGGCTACCTCTCCTGGAACGGTGACCTCGACACCGCGATCCACATCCGCACCGTCGTCGCCAAGGACGGCCAGCTCCACGTCCAGGCCGGCGGGGGCACCGTCGCCGACGCCAAGCCGGCCTACGAGTACAACGAGTCGGTCAACAAGGCGAAGGCCGTCTTCCGCGCCGTCGAGGTCGCCTGCGAACAGCCGGACTGGGCCTGACGTGCGCGTGCTCGTGATCGACAACTACGACTCCTTCACCTACAACCTGGTCCAGTACCTGGGCGAGCTGGGGGCCGAGATGGAGGTCGTCCGCAACGACAAAGCCGAGGTCGGCGAGCTGCTCGAGCGCGGCGCCGACCGACTCGTCGTCTCGCCCGGTCCCTGTACGCCGGCGGAGGCCGGGATCTCCGGCGCCGCAGTCCGCGCCTTCGGCGAGGCCGGCACCCCGGTCCTCGGCGTCTGCCTCGGCCACCAGGCGATGGTCGAGGTCTTCGGCGGCACCGTCGTCCGGGGCGAGCCGGTGCACGGCAAGGACGCCGAGGTGGAGCACGACGGCAAGGCGATCTACGCCGGCCTGCCGAGCCCGTTCGTCGCCGGTCGCTACCACTCGCTGGTCGCTGACCCCGACCTCCCGGACGAGCTTGAGCTGACCGCCGGCCTCGGCGAGATCGTGATGGGCGCGCGCCACCGCGAGCTGCCGGTCGAGGGCGTCCAGTTCCACCCCGAGTCGGTGCTGACCCCGATGGGCAAGTCCCTGCTCGCCAACTTCCTCGGAGCGCGGTAGAGCTTTTGCCGTCTATAGGGTCGAAAAGCTCAACCGCGGTCCTCTGTCATGCCTAACGATGTCGTCAGCCGGGCGATCGACGCGGTCTGCGCCGGCGATCACCTCACCGCCGACCACTCCTCGGCCGTCCTCGCCGAGATCATGGAGGGCCGCACCGACCCGATCCAGACCGGCGCCTTCCTGATCGCACTGCGGGCCAAGGGCGAGACCGTGCCCGAGCTGGTCGGCCTGGCTCGGACGATGCGCTCGCTGGCGGCGCCGGTCTCGAGCAGCAGGCCCGACCTGGTCGACACTGCCGGCACCGGCGGCGGCCCCTCGACTTTCAACGTCTCGACCGCCGCGGCGCTGGTCGCGGCCGGCGCCGGCTGTGCCGTCGCCAAGCACGGCAACCGCTCGAACACCAGCAGGTGCGGCTCCGCCGACCTGCTCGAGTCGCTCGGCGTCGACATCGAGCTCGACCCCGAGGACGTCGGTCGCTGCATCGACGAGATCGGCTTCGGCTTCATGTTCGCCCCCCGTCACCACGCGGCGATGGCGCATGTGATCCCGGCCCGCAAAGCGCTCGGAGTGCGGACGATCTTCAACTTCCTCGGGCCGCTGACCAACCCGGCCGGGGCGAGCCGGCAGCTGCTCGGCGTCGCCGCCCGCCACTACCAGGAGACGATCGCCGAGGCGCTGGTCGGGCTCGGCAGCGTGCGGGCGATGGTCGTCGCCGCCGAGGACGGCCTCGACGAGCTCTCGCTGGGCTCGCGCACGCGAGTGATCGAGGTCGCCGATGGCGGCACCTCCGAGTGGTTCGTCGAGCCCGGCCAGTTCGGCCTGGCGCCGGCGGATCTGGAGGCGGTGGCGGGGGGGACGCCGGCCGAGAACGCGGACGCGGTGCGCTCTGTCCTGGCCGGCGATTCCGGCGCCAGGCGCGACCTCACCCTGCTCAACGCCGCCGCCGCGATCTACGTCGGTGGCCTCGCCGCGGACCTCGGCGAGGGGGTCGCGAAGGCGGCCGAAGCGATCGACTCTGGAGCGGCAGCGGGCATTCTCGAGAAGTTGATCGCGGCAACGGTCCCCCCGGCCGTCTAGGCTCTGTTGGTCAAGTGGGAATGATCGAGCAGCTGATCGCCGGGGCCCGGCAAGGAGTGCAAGCGCGCCAACGCGAGCTTCCACAGGCCGAACTCGAGTCGCGGCTCTCCGCCCGCGGCGAGGATCGCCCCTTCAACGAGGCGCTGGTCCGGCCCGGCCTCTCGCTGATCGCCGAGTTCAAGCGCCGCTCGCCGAGCGCCGGCGAGATCGCCGCCTCGGCCGATGTCGCCGCCCAGGTCGGCGCCTACGAGCGCGGCGGCGCCGCCGCGCTATCGGTGTTGACCGACGAACCCCACTTCGGCGGCTCGCTCGAAGATCTGCGCGCCGCCCGGGCCACCTGTGGGCTGCCGATCATCCGCAAGGACTTCATCGTCGACCGCTACCAGCTCTACGAGGCTGCGGTCAACGGCGCCGACGCGGTGCTGCTGATCGTCCGCGCCCTCGACGACGAGGACCTGCGGGCCCTCTACGAAGAGGCCCGCTCGATCGACCTCGACTGCCTGGTCGAGGTCCACGACGCCGAGGAGCTCGAGCACGCGCTCGAGATCGACGCCGAGGTGATCGGGATCAACAACCGCGACCTCGACCAAGGCACTGTCGATATCACCACCACCTTCGAGCTGATGCCCGACGTGCCCGCCGGCAAGACGGTGGTCGCCGAGAGCGGCATCTCCGGCCGCCACGAGCTCGAGGAGCTCGACCGGGTCGGCGTCGACGCGGTTCTGATCGGCGGCGCCCTGATGGCCGCCGCGGATCCCGAGGCGAAGACGCGCGAGCTGACCGGGGCCGACGAAGGCACCCGCGAGCACCTCTTCTAGAGGTCCTCACCCTTTACGGGTGCAGCGTCTTTAGAAAATCTTTCGCGAGCATTTAGAAATGGATCAGCGCCGGGCGCGATCCTGCTCGCCATGACCACGAAAAAGAGCTTCTTCCGCAACCCCTTCTTCTCCGCCCTGCTCGGTGGCGCGCTCGTCGCCGTGGTGGGCCTGATCGCGATCTCCGCCGGCTGGGTCCAGTCCGACGGCGCCTCGACGACGACCACGGCTGCGCCGCTGACCGCGCCGATCGTCTCCAAGTCCGGTGACGAAAGCGTCAACGTCGTCAACCAGATCTACAAGTCAGACGGCGACGGCGTCGCCTTCATCGAATCGCAGATCCCGGCGACGGAATCCCAGAGCCTCTCGCCCTTCGGCGAACCGGAAGCCGAAAGCGGCGGTACCGCGACCGGGTCCGGAATCGTGATCGACGGCGAAGGACACGTCCTCACCAACAACCACGTGATCGAAGGGGCGAACAAGATCGAGGTCAAACTCGGCGCCTCCGACACCGAGTACACGGCCGAAGTCGTCGGCGCCGACCCGGCCTCCGACCTGGCGCTGCTCAAGGTCGAAGCGCCGGCCAGCCAACTGCACCCGCTGACCCTCGGCGACTCCTCGAAGGCGGAAGTCGGCGATCCCGTGGTCGCGATCGGCAACCCCTTCGGGCTCGACCGGACCGTCACCAGTGGCATCGTCTCGGCGCTGCAGCGGCAGATCCAGGCGCCCAACGGGTTCTCGATCGACAACGTGATCCAGACCGACGCGGCGATCAACCCCGGCAACTCCGGCGGCCCGCTGATCAACGCCCACGGCGAAGTGATCGGGATCAACTCCCAGATCGAGACCGGCGGCAGCGGCTCCGCGGGCAACGTCGGCATCGGCTTCGCGATCCCGATCAACACCGCCCGCGAAGAGATCCATCAGCTCGAGACCACGGGCGAAGTCGAACACGCCTACCTCGGCATCGAGGGCGGGACGATCACCCCGGCCCTGGCCAAGGCACTCAACCTGCCGGTCACCGAGGGCGCGATCGTCCAGTCCGTGGTCAAGGGCGGCCCGGCCGACAGGGCCGGCGTCGAAGGCGGCAACACTACGGCGACGATCGAAGGCGCCGAAGTCAGCCTCGGCGGCGACATCATCACCGAAATCAACGGCAAGAAGATCGCCGGGATGGACGAACTGATCGAAATCATCAACGCCGCCAAGTCGGGCGAATCGGTCGAACTGACGATCCTCCGCGACGGCAAGACCAAGGCGGCAAACGTCACCCTGGGGAAACGGCCGGCCTCGCTCGAAGGAACCTCGGAAACCCAGAGTCCGGAATAGGGCAGGCGGCGGGTGGGGCGGGGGTCGGACCCCCTCCTCACTCGCTTGCTTCCGTAGTCTCAGGGTTATGCGGGTGAAGATCTGTGGACTGACCAATTTGGACGATGCCGCCGAGGCTGTGTTGCTCGGGGCCTGGGCTATCGGGCTGATCCACTACGACGGGAGTCCGAGGTACGTCGAGCCGGGGATGGCGGCCGAGATCGGCGCTGCTTTCAAGCGCAAGTGCGAGGTCGTCGGGGTCTTCGTCAACCCGACCTTGGACGAGGTGGCGAAGGCGGTCGAGAACGTGGGGATGACGATGGTGCAGCTCAACGGCTCCGAGGGGGAGCAGTTCTGCGCCGAGGTGGCGCGGAAAACGGGCGTCAAGGTGATCAAGGCGGTCCACGTCGCCAGCGCCGCCGACGTCCACGGAGCCGAGTCCTATCGGACCGACTTCCATCTCTTCGACAAGCGGGGAAAGGGAATGTGGGGCGGGACCGGGGAGAGCTTCGACTGGGAGTTGCTGCGCGGGCACCGCTCCGACGTGCCGGACATCCTTGCCGGTGGGCTGCGGCCGGAGAACGTGGCCGAGGCAATCGCGATCGCCCAGCCCTACGCGGTCGACGTCGCCAGCGGCGTCGAGGCCGAGCCGGGGCGCAAGGACCACGCCGCGATGCGCGCCTTCTTCGCCGCCGCCGGCGTGGCGGTGCCGGCATGAGGGTTCTCCCGCCCGCGGCGGACGCGGAACCGAGAGAGCGAGATCGCCGGTGATGATGAGCGCGAACGAGGGAGAGCAGAGCACGCGGGCGGCGGTTCAGGAGCGCTTCGGCCCCTACGGGGGGCGCTACGTGCCGGAGACTCTGATCGCGGCGCTCGACGAGCTGACAGCCGCCTGGGTCGAGGCCCGTGAGGACCCCGAGTTCGTCGCCAGGCTCGACCTCCTGCGCAAGGACTTCATCGGCCGCCCGACTCCGCTCTATCTGGTGCAGCGGCTCTCCGAGCGGGTCGGCTCGAAGGTCTACCTCAAGCGCGAGGACCTCGCCCACACCGGCGCCCACAAGATCAACAACGCCGTCGGCCAGGCGCTGCTGGCGCAGCGGATGGGCAAGCCGCGGGTGATCGCCGAGACCGGCGCCGGCCAGCACGGCGTCGCAACCGCGACCGCCTGCGCGCTGCTCGGCCTCGAGTGCGTCGTCTACATGGGCACCGAGGACATCCGCCGCCAAGCCCCCAACGTCGAGCGGATGCGTCTGCTGGGGGCGGAGGTGGCCCCGGTCGAGGCCGGCGCCCGGACCCTGAAGGAGGCGGTCAGCGCCGCGATCCGCGACTGGGTCGCCAACGTCGAGACGACCCACTACGTGATCGGCTCCGCCGTCGGCCCAGCGCCCTACCCGGCGCTGGTCCGCGATCTGCAGCGGGTGATCGGCGAAGAGGCGCGCGAGCAGGCGCTTGCCGTCGAGGGCGCCCTGCCCGGCCGCGTGATCGCCTGCGTCGGCGGCGGCTCCAACGCGATCGGCATCTTCAGCCCCTTCGTCGCCGACCCGGATGTCGCCCTGATCGGGGTCGAGGCCGCCGGCGAGGGGATGGACACGCTGCGCCACGGCGCCTCGCTCGGCGCCGGCAGCACCGGTGTCCTGCACGGCTCGCTCTCCGCGGTGTTGGCCGACGAGGAGGGCCAGATCCTCGAGGCGCACTCGGTCTCCGCCGGGCTCGACTACCCCGGGGTCGGGCCCGAGCACGCTTACCTGCGCGATACCGGCCGCGCCAGCTACGTCGCGATCACCGACCGCCAGGCGCTGGCGGCATTCGGTGAGCTGGCGCGCCTGGAGGGGATCATTCCGGCGCTCGAGTCCTCGCATGCGATCGCCTGGATACTGGAGAACCCGGGCGCCGACGGGTTCGACGTCCTCTGCCTCTCCGGTCGCGGGGACAAGGACATGGCCGAGGTTGTCTCGAAGGGCGCCGGAGGGTGAGCGGGGAGGAGCGGATCCTGGCTGCTTTCAACGCTGCGAAGGACGAAGGTAGGGCCGCTTTGATGCCCTACATGATGGCTGGGTATCCGGATCGGGAGTCGGGGCTGGCGGTGGCCGCTGCCTACGTGGATTCGGGGGCGGATTTGATCGAGCTCGGGGTCCCGTTCTCCGATCCTCTGGCCGATGGGCCGACGATTCACGATGCTGCGACCAAGGCCCTGGACGGGGGAGCGACGCTGGGGACGACTTTGGAGGTCTGCCGGTCGGTCGCGGAGCAGATTCCGGTTGTGTTGATGGTCTACTCGAACATGGTGCTCGCCCACGGCGGCGCCTCCGGGTTCGCTCGGTTGGCCCGCGCCGCCGGCGCGGCGGGGGCGATCGTGCCGGATCTGCCGCTGGGGGAGGCGGAGGACGTGCGCGAGGCGTTCACCGCCGCGGGGTTGGCGATGGTGCCGCTGGTGGCGCCGACCACCTCGCCCGAGCGCCGGGCCCAGATCTGCTCCGTGGCCCACGGCTTCATCTATGTGGTCTCGACGGTCGGGACGACCGGGGAGAGGGCGGAGGTTCCGGCCTCGCTCGCCGGCCTCGTTGCCGCGACCAAGGCAGACGCGACGACGCCGGTCGCGGTCGGCTTCGGGATCGGCACCGCGGAGCAGGCCGCCGAGGTGGGGCGGATCGCCGACGGTGTGATCGTCGGCAGTCGCCTCGTCCGCGCCGCCGGCGAGGCCGGTTCGCCGCAGGGAGCGGCCGATGCGGTCGCCGGCTTCCTCAGCGACGCGCGCGTCGCCCTCGCCGGATAACATCAGCGCCGATGGGAATGGTCGTCAGCCTATTTCTGGGCCTCGCCGCGATGGTGATCGTCTACGGATGGCTCGAACAGGGCGGCGGAGTCGCCGGCCTGATCTTCTTTGGCATCGTCCTGATCGGCGCCGTGATCCGCGTCGTCCAGCCCAGGTCCTGAACGCGACGCTACGGCCCTCAGGCCCTGGTCGCGACGATCTGCAGGTATTCGGGCTCGATCACGAGTGCCCGGTCCCCTGCGGTGTTGGCCTGCGTCAGGAAGGCGCGCAGGTCCTCGGTCAGCGCCGCCTCGCCCTCGGGCCCGACTTTCTCGTAGGCGGCCTTGATCGGGCCGAAGTAGGCGCGGAAGAACTCCAGGTAGTGGTCGACGGAGCGGAAGACCTGGCGCGATTTACGCCGCTCGACCTCCAGCGCCGAAATGCCGTCGCCGAACAGCTCGTGGACCCGGTCCTCGACGCCCCAGAAGGCCGGCGGCACGATCCCCGGCGGCGGGCCGCCAACGTGCTTGGCGATCGTCAGGAACATCGCCCCGACGCCGCCGTCAGGGGTCCAGTTGGCCATCCCGATCCGGCCGCCGGGTTTGACCACTCGCAGCAGCTCCGCCGCGGTGCGCTCCTGGTCGGGGGCGAACATCGCCCCGAAGATCGACATCGCGACGTCGAAGCTGGCATCGGTGAAGGGCAGGTCCTGGGCATCGGCCTCGACGAACTCGACCTCGAGGCGCTCCGCCGCCGCCCGTTCGCGACCGCGCTCGAGCAGCGCCGGGACGAAGTCGGCGCCGACGGTGTTGCCCCAGGCCCGCCGGGCGGCGGCGATGGCGCCATTGCCGCTGCCGCAGGCGACGTCGAGGACGCGCTCGTCGGGGACGATCTCCAGCGCTTCGGCGAGGCTCTCGGCGGCGTTGACGACGAGGCTGGCGACCATCGCGAAGTCGCCCTCCGACCAGGTCCGCTGCTGCGCCTCGGTGACCGCTCTGAAATCTGGTGCGTCGCTCATTTCTCCTCCTTGGTAGCTCCCGCCGAATCTACCTTGCCGCGCCTGCTCCGAACAGCCCCGCGAAGCTGACTAAGCTGAATCGATGCGGATCGGAGTCCTCACCGGTGGCGGCGACTGCCCCGGTCTCAACGCGGTCATCCGCGCGATCGTGCGCAAAGGCGTCAGCAACCACGGTCACGAGTTCGTCGGCTACCGCGACGGCTGGCGGGGGCCGCTGGAGGGCGACAGCCAGTCGCTCGGTGTGCCCGAGGTGCGAGGCATCCTGCCCCGCGGCGGCACGATCCTCGGCTCCTCGCGGACCAACCCGTTCGCCGCCGAGGGCGGCCCGGCGCGGATCGCCGAGAACATGGCGGTAGCCGGGGTGGACGGGCTGATCGCGATCGGCGGCGAGGACACGCTGGGGGCGGCGTCGCGACTGCACGAGGAGCATGCACTGCCGGTGATCGGGGTGCCGAAGACGATCGACAATGACCTCGGCGCGACCGACTACACCTTCGGTTTCGACACCGCGATCAACATCGCGATGGAGGCGATCGACCGCCTCCACACCACTGCCGACAGCCACCACCGGGTGCTGATCGTCGAGGTGATGGGCCGCCACGCCGGCTGGATCGCCTTCCACGCCGGCCTCGCCGGCGGCGCCAACGTGATCCTGATCCCGGAGCGCCAGTTCGACGTCGGCAAGGTCTGCGACCTGGTCGGCCGGCGCTTCGCCAGCCATTACGCGCCGATCATCGTCGTCGCCGAGGGCGCCCAGCCGATCGGCGGCATCCCCGGCGCCGATGGGGCGCAGCACGACGCCTTCGGGCACGTCCGCCTCGGCGGCGTCGGCCACTGGCTCGAGGGCGAGATCGAGCGGATCACCGGCAAAGAGACGCGGGCGACGGTCCTCGGCCATGTCCAGCGTGGCGGTACCCCGACCGCCTTCGACCGCGTCCTCGCCACCCGCTTCGGCCTGCACGCGATCGACGCTGCGCAGGCGGGCCGCTGGGGAACGATGACGGCGCTGCGGAGGACCGAAATCGAGCTCGTGCAGCTGGCCGAGGCGACGGCGGAGCTGAAGACCGTGCCCGAGTCCCTCTACTCCGAGGCCGAGGTGTTCTTTGGCTAGAGCGGCGGCGCTGCTGGCGCTGGCGCTGCTGGCGGCGGCGGTGGTGGTCGGGGGATGCGGAGAGGACGAAGGGGTGTCGGCCGGCGCCACGGTGCGCGTCTACGTCGGCGCCTCGCTCTGCGCGGGGGCGAAGGCCGAGCTGGGCGCGTCCAAGTCGGCCGGGGATGAGGTGCGGGTGCGGCCCGTCTGTCTCGCCGAAACCGAAACCGGCGGCCGCCTCGACCTGGCGACGGTCGGCGTCAACGCCCGCCGCGCGAGCGAGGACTCGAGCTCGATCGCCTACGTCGAAGCGGCCGGCACCGCAAACCGCTTTGCGCGGCCGATCGTCGAGGAAGCCGACATCGCCTTCGTCAAATCGAGCTCTGGCGGAGCCGCGATGCGGCAGGTTCTCAATGCCGTCGCGGAAGCGGGCTCGGGCTCGCTGCGGACCTCGGTCCGCGATACGCTCGAATAGCCGCCTAGGACTTGACGATGTCTTGCAGCGCGGCGTCCAGCTCGGGGAACTTGAACTCGTAGCCGAGCTCCTGGGCGCGCTTTGGAACGGCCCGCTGCCCGCCACGGAGGACGTGCCCGAACTCGGAGCCGAATTTGAGGTCGAGGACGAAGCCGGGGAGGGGAAGGATCGCCGGCCGGCCGAGGGCGCGGCCGAGCGCCTTGGAGAAGTCGCGGTTGGTCGGCGGGTTCGGCGCCGCCGCGTTGAGTGGGCCGCTGACCTTGTCCTCGTCGAGCGCCCAGAGCAGGAGCCCGACCTCGTCGTCGAGGTGGATCCAGGGGAAGTACTGGTTGCCGCCGGCGAGCGGGCCGCCGACGCCGAGCTTGAACGGGGTCAGCAGCTCTGCCAGCAGGCCGCCGTCGGCGTCGAGCACCAGGCCGGTGCGGACGATCGCCAGCCGCACGCCGGCGCCCTCGACCTCGTGGGCGGCCTTCTCCCACTCCCGCGCCACCTCGGCGTCGAAGCTCGTCCCCGGCGGCGTGTCCTCCTCGACAACGGCGTCGCCGCGGTCGCCGTAATAGCCGACCGCCGAGCCGCTGACCAGCACGCTTGGGCGTTTCTCGAGGCCGGCGATCGTCCCGATCAGGTTGTGGGTGCCGGCGCGGCGGGTCTCCATGATCCGCACCTTCGCCTCCTTGCTCCAGCGTTGGCTGATCGGCTCGCCGAGCAGGTGGACGACGCCCTCGACGCCGTCGAAGGCGGCCGCCGGCGGCCGTTCGAGGGTCGGCTCCCAGGCGAGCCAGGCGATCTCCGGCTTAGCGCGTCCGGCCTGGTCGGGATCGCGGCTGAGGCCGACGACCTCGTCGCCCCGCGCGAGCAGCGAGTCGCACAGCGCCGATCCGACCAGTCCGGTGGCTCCGGTGACGAGGACCTTCACAGCGTCTGCGCCGCGCCTCTCACTGGCCGACCTCGACCGTCTGGAAGGTCCCGGTCTCGTCGTTGAGGCGGGCGATACCGGCGCGCTTGGCCTCCTCGACCACGGCGCGGGCGACGGTCGGGGCGACGTCGCGGTTGAAGACGCTGGGGATGATGTAGTCCTCGGCGAGGTCGTCGTCGCCGACGGCTTCGGCGATGCCGCGGGCGGCGGCCAGCTTCATCTCCTCGGTGATGCTGGGGGCACCGGCGTCGAGGGCGCCGCGGAAGATCCCCGGGAAGGCGAGCACGTTGTTGATCTGGTTCGGGTAGTCCGAGCGGCCGGTGGCCATGATCCGGATGTACGGCGCGGCGTCCTCGGGCATCACCTCGGGAGTCGGGTTGGCCATCGCGAAGACGATCGCGTCGTCGTTCATCTTGCCCAGCGACTCCGCCTGGATGATCCCCGGCCCGGAGAGGCCGACGAAGAGGTCCATGCCCTCGATCGCGTCGTCGGGCTGGCCGCTGACGTGGTCGGGGTTGGAGTTCTCCGAGTACCAGCGCTTGATCCCGGACATCACACCCGATTTGTAATCCTCGCGCTCGGTCGAGAGCGCGCCTTGGCGGTCGCAGCCGACGATGTGGGTGACTCCGGAGGCGAGCATCATCTTGGTCACGGCTACCCCGGCGGCGCCGAGGCCAACCATCAGCACCCGCAGCTCCTCGATCGGCTTGTCGACGATCTTCAGCGCGTTGAACAGCGCCGCCATCGTCACCACCGCGGTGCCGTGCTGGTCGTCGTGGAAGACGGGGATGTCGAGCGTTTGCTTCAGCCGGTCCTCGATCTCGAAGCAGCGCGGCGCCGAGATGTCCTCGAGGTTGACGCCGCCGAAGGTCGGCGCCATCAATTCGACAGCCTTGATGATCTCCTCGGCGTCCTGGGTGTCGAGGCAGATCGGGAAGGCGTCGACTTCGGCGAACTCTTTGAACAGCATGCACTTGCCCTCCATCACCGGCATCGCCGCCTCGGGGCCGATGTTGCCGAGGCCGAGGACGGCGCTGCCGTCGGAGACGACGGCGACGGTGTTCTTCTTGATCGTGTACTCGAAGGCTTTGGCGCGGTCGTGATGGATGTCCATGCAGACCCGGGCGACCCCGGGGGTGTAGGCCATCGAGAGGTCGTCGCGCGTCTTCACCGGGTACTTGTTGTGGATGTCGATCTTGCCGCCGCGATGCATCTGCATCGTGCGGTCGACGTAGTCGAGCACCCGGGCGCCGCGGGTCGAGCCGATCGCCCGCAGGATCCGCTCCCAGTGCTCGCGGTCGGCGGCGTCGATCGTGAACTCGCGCACCCGCTTGCCCTCGTCGCCGGCGCCGGGGACGAGGTCGACGCCCTGCAACTGCCCGCCGGCCTCGGCGATCGCGGCGGTGAGTTTGCCCAGCGGCTCCTGGCGAGCATCGAGCTCGACCCGGATCGTGACGCTGTACTGGGCGCTGACAGCCATGTCGGCTATCGAATCAGATTCGATCCGTCGGTCGGCTTGACCCGCCGCCTACCGCGATCTCTACATAGGACCCCGATTAATCAGAGGCCGCTCGATCATCTCGCTGGGCCTGGTGGCTTTGCTGCTGAGCTTGGCGATTCCGGCGCCAGCCGGCGCCTTCGACGTCTCCGGATACCCCGGGGGGTCGTTCCGCCTGGAGGCAAGCAACGGCTCCAGCGCCTCGCTCTTCGCTGCCCCAGGCGGAACCGACGGCAGGGGTTTGGTGACGATCTCCGTCCGCGACATGGCGCAGACGGCTTCTTACACCGCGCCCGGCATGGTGAGTACCGATGGGATCGAGGCCGATCTCGGCCCGTTCGGCAGGATTAACCTCACTGCTCACCGATCCGGCCGGGCCGAGCTTCCCTCGGCCGAACGAGAGATTCGGTGGTGCCGACCTGGGTGGGCAATCTGACCTTCCACTTTCCTGGTCGGCCCGGCCGGCCGCTCGCCGGACCCGACGTTTACACGACCCTCATCCACGCTCGCATCACGGCGGGTCAGAACGGCAGCGTCGCAATCGGGTTTCGACCACCCGTGGGCTAGGCGGCGATGTTCGACGAAGGCCTGGCCGACCGGGTCCGCGACACCCTCGGCCGCGCTCCGACGTGAGCGAGCGCAGGATGTTCGGCGGCATCGCCTTCATGGTCGCCGGGAGCATGGCCTGTGGGGTGATCGGCGAGGACCTGCTGGTTCGCCTGGGGGAGGAGGACGCAGCGGCGGGCCCTCGGCGAGCCGCACGTGAGGCCGATGGACTTCACCGGCAAGCCGATGAAGACGAACGTCTACGTCGAACCTGAGGGCATCGCGAGCGACGAGGACCTCGCCGGTTGGGTCGGAGCGCGCGCCACTTTGCGCGTTCCTTGCCGCCGAAGCTGAAGAACTGAGGGCTGAGGGGGAGATCGGCGCTTGCGAGGCGCCTTTCCCCTCCAGATGGAAGGGAAATGCGCCTCACCCGACGGTCTTCTCGCTGCGCTCGCGGCTCGGCAGCACGGAGTCGTCTCGCGGCAGCAGATTCTCGGCGTGGGGCTTGGGGAGAGGGGGATCCAAGGGTGGCTGCGGCGGGGCCAGTTGCACCGCGTGCACTGGGGCGTTTACGCAGTCGGCCACCGCGGTCTGAGCCGCGGGGGGCGGTGGATGGCCGCGGTTCTCGCCCTCGGACCCGATGCGGCGCTGAGTCATATGAGCGCGGCGGCGTCATGGGGGCTGCTGCGACCTGGGGGCGGTCCTGTCGATGTCTCCCTACCCAGCAATTCCGGTCGACGGCGCCGTGCCGGCATCCGCGTCCACCGCTCTCGATCGCTGCGTCCCGACCAGGTCACCGAGCGGCACCGGATCCCGGGGACGACGCCGGCGCGCACCGTCGACGATCTGCGGGGGATCGCCCCTCCGCACCTCGTCCGCCGCGCCACGCGCCAGGCGGAGCTTGCCGGCTATCCGCTCGGCAGCGGCGCCCGGATCGACGGCACTCGCAGCGATCTCGAGCTCGACTTCCTCGGCTTCTGCGACCGATACGGCCTGCCGCGGCCAGCAGTCAACGCCCGCATCGGGCGCTGGACGGTCGATTTCCTCTGGTCCGCCGAGCGGCTTGCCGTCGAGACCGACAGCCTCGCCTACCACCGCGGCAGCGTCGCCTTCGAGGACGACCACGCGCGCGACCTCGACCTTCGTCGCCGCGGGTACACCGTCCGCCGCTACACCGGCACGCAGATCCGCGACCACCCGGCCGCGGTAGTTGCGGATCTGCGTGAAGTCCTGGGCGCCGCCGCCTCGTAGAGTTGGCGCCGATGGCGGCCGACCCACGACAGCTCTTCCTGATCGACGGCAACTCGCTCGCCTACCGCGCTTTCTTCGCCCTGCCGGAGTCGATCGGGACCAGTGACGGGCGGCCGACCAACGCGATCTACGGGCTCGCCTCGATGCTGGTCAAAATCATCGACGAGCACCACCCCCAGGGGGTCGTCGTCGCCTGGGACGCGGGCATGTCCGGCCGCGAGGTCACCTATGACCTCTACAAGGCCGGCCGCAAACCGCGCCCGGACCTGCTGCGCGAGCAGTGGCCGCACCTGATGCCGCTGGTCGACGCCTTCGGCTACACCAACGTCAAGGTCGAAGGCTTCGAGGCCGACGACGTGATCGCCTCGCTGGTCCGCCAGGCGCGCGAGCAGGGGATCGAGGTGATGGTCGTGACCGGCGACCGCGACGCCTACCAGTTGGTCGGCGAGGGAGTGCGGGTGATGAGCACCTCGCGCGGCATCACCGAGACCAAGATCTACGACTCCGAGGCCGTGGTCGAGCGCTACGGGGTGCCACCGGAACTGATCACCGACCTGATGGGCCTGCGCGGCGACACCTCCGACAACATCCCCGGCGTCCCCGGGATCGGCGAGAAAACCGCGACCCAGCTGCTGCAGCAGTTCGGGACGCTGGAGAAGGTTCTGGAAAGCGTCGATGAGATCTCCGGCGCCAAACGCAAGCAGAACCTGACCGAGCACGCCGAGGACGCCCGCATGTCGAAGGCGCTGGCGACGCTCCAGTACGAGATCGAGACCGGCGTCGACCTGGCGGCGGCGATGGAGTCCGAGCCCGACCGCGGCGCCCTGCGCGAGTTCATGCGGGAGTTCGAGCTGCGGGCGGTGCTCGAGCGACTCGAAGAGGCCCTGCCGGAAGGCAAGGCCGTGCCCGGGCGCAAGGTTGAGACCGAGCTCGAGATCGAGGCGGTCGAGGGCGCTCCCGAGGACATTGGCGAGGGGACCGTGGCGGTGGCGATCGACGGCGAGCGCTGGGCCGCGGCCGGCGGCGAGCGGATCGTCACCGGCTCCGCCGGCCACGACGAGCTGGCGGTGGCGCTCGCCACTCGGGCGCTGGCCGGGCACGACGTCAAGTCGCTCGGCGGCGGCCGCCACGGACTGCTCGCCGCCGCCGCCCGCGAGGGCGTCGACCTGCCTCTCGACCACGACACGATGATCGCCGCCTACCTGATCGAGCCCCAGCGCCGCACCTACGACCTGACCGAGCTCGCCGCCGACGCCGGCATCGGCCTCGCCGAGGGCGCCGCGGCGGTGAGCGAGGACGAGGCCCAGCTCTCGCTAGGCGAGGAGGTCGAGGCCGGGCTCGACCCACCCGAGGAGGCGCGCCTGGTCGCGGCCCTGGCCGACGCCCAGCGACCCCGAATCGAGGAGTTCGGGCTGGAGCCGCTGCTGCGCGAGGTCGAGCTGCCGCTGATCGGCGTCCTCGCGGCGATGGAACGCGAGGGGCTGAAGCTCGACTCCGAGCGCCTGGCCGAGGTCGGCGCCGGCTTCGGCGAGCGGATCGAGACGCTCGAGAAGGAGATCTTCGAGCTCGCCGACGAGGAGTTCACGATCGGCTCACCGCAGCAGGTCGGCCGGATCATCTTCGAGAAGCTCGCGCTGAGCCGCAAACGCCGCGGCAAAACCGGCTTCTCGACCGATGCCCGGG
Source organism: Solirubrobacterales bacterium (assembly GCA_013821475.1). Classification (GTDB taxonomy): domain Bacteria; phylum Actinomycetota; class Thermoleophilia; order Solirubrobacterales; family 70-9; genus VAYN01. The sequence goes on along the minus strand of JACDGU010000043.1, from coordinate 2,053 downwards.
TCCTCGCCCAGATCCGTGACGAGCACCCGATCGTCGAGAAGATCGAGTCCTGGCGCGAGCTGACCAAGCTGAAGAACACCTACCTCGACTCGCTGCCCGACCTGATCGACCCCCAGACCGGGCGCGTCCACACCACCTTCAACCAGGCGGCGACGACCACCGGGCGCCTCTCCAGCACCAACCCGAACCTGCAGAACATCCCGATCCGGACCGAGCTCGGTCGCCCCGTCCGCGCCTGCTTCGTCGCCGAGCAGGGTGCCCGCCTGCTCTCCGCCGACTACAGCCAGGTCGAGCTGCGGGTGCTCGCCCATGTCGCCGACGAGACGGTGCTGAAAGACGTCTTCCACGCCGGCGAAGACGTCCATGCCGCAACCGCGGCCGAGGTCTTCGGCATCGGTCGCGACGAGGTCGACGTCGGCCAGCGCTCGAAGGCGAAGATGGTCAACTTCGGGATCGTCTACGGCCTGACCGGGTTCGGCCTCGCCGACCGGCTCAACATCCCCCGCAAGGAGGGCGAGGAATTCGTCGCCCGCTACCTCGAGCGCTTCCCGGCGGTGCGCGCCTTCCGCGAGGAAATCGTCGAGAAAGCGCAGGAAGAGGGGTTCGTGACGACGCTGATGGGCCGGCGCCGGCCGATCCCGGAGCTGCGCTCGGGCAACCCCAACACCCGCCGCCTCGGCGAGCGGCTCGCGGTCAACACCGTGATCCAGGGCACCGCCGCCGACATCATCAAGGTGGCGATGGTGCGCTGCCAGACGGCGCTGCGCGAGACCGGGGGGGAGACGCGTTTGGTTCTGCAGATCCACGACGAGCTCCTCTTCGAGGGCCCGCCGGCGGAGATGGAGGGCGCGACCGAGCTGGTGCGGCGCGAGATGTGCGCCGCCTACCAGCTCGATCCGCCACTCGAGGTCGACGTCGGCGTCGGCCAGGACTGGCTCGACGCCAAGTAGACCTCCGGCTCCCTCGCTAGTTGCTGGGTGCCAGCTCGACCTCGTCGAACGTCGCGACGCCCTGCTCGACCTCGAGGTCGGCCTGCTGGACGACTGCGCCCGGGACCAGAGCGGTGGTGGTGCAGATCGCGCCGCCGCCGTTGCCCGGTCCGGAGCTCGATGAGCCGGGCCCGGAGTTTTCGCCGCCGTTGTCGTCGCCGGGCTCTTCGCCCTGGCCGCCCTGGTTGTCGCCGGCGAGGAACTCGGCGCGGTTGCGCAGGTGGTCGCCGTCCTGGTCGCGACCCGCCTGGTTGACCTGGAGCGAGAGATTGTGCCGCTGCTCCCAGCGGTCCGGGATGTGGTCGTGGTTGCGGTCCTTGGCGCTCGCCAGGCCCGGCAGCACGAAGATCGCCATGACGCCGAGCGCCGCGGCGAAGATGATCTGGATGGTGCGTCTGGGGTTCATCGTTCCTCCTTGAGTTGGACGGTTACCCGTGGAACCCGTCGCCGCCGCCAGAATCACGCGAGATCTCGGAATTGGGTTCGGATTCCCCGCCGCCTGCTTCCGGGGAGCCGCTCCCGGAGCCGCCTGAGTCGCTCGATCCCGACGGCGCCGGTTCGCCGCCACCGGATCCCGAGGCGGCCTCGACGGCTTCGATCGGCTTGTCACCCCCGGAGCCCGAGCCGCTGCTGTCCCCGCGACTGGATTCGGAGCCGCCGTGACCGCCCCCGCTCTCGCCCGAGCCGGAGCTGGAGCCCCGGCCACCGGAGCCAGAACCCTCGCCCAAGCCGGAGCTGTGGCCACCGGAGCCAGAATCACCCTCGCCCGAGCCATTGCTGCCACTTGACCCTGAGCCGGGGGAGGAGCCCTCGCTGCTGCCACCGGCCCGGCTCGAACCGGATACGTCGGTGCTGCCGCGCCCCTCGCCCGCGATGCGAGTGGTCGCGGCCGTGCCCGGAGCCCGGTCCGGAGTTGCCGGAGTGATCGCTGCCGCCGTAAGCCTCGGGTGCCGCTTCGGCGCTGGCCGGCGACGCCGGGGTGACAAGGTCCGCCTCGACGCTCCGGGCAACGGCGGGCGGCGCGGCCGCCCCAGCGATGTGCTCGGCGCGTCGGGCCGCAAGGC
>JACDGU010000196.1 GCA_013821475.1 Solirubrobacterales bacterium | reverse complement strand
GAAGTCCTCGCCCAGCAGTGCGATCGCCTCGCGCTCATGGCGGTCGGGGGCGATGCGAAAGACGGCGGTCCGTGAGGTGACGGCGCCCCACAGGGTGCGCTTTTGGCCGCGCAGCCGCCAGCCTGTCTCATCGACGTTCAATGCCGGTGCAGAGCGGACGCGCTCAAGCAGAGCCTCGTAGGGCTCTTCCAGCGCCTCGCCGGTGCGGGCGAGGATCGCGTCGACCGTGCCGCTCGCCAGCGCCGCGCCGAACAGCTCGTCCATCAACTCCACGGTGTCGCGGCGCGAGACTCGGTTTCTGACTGCGAGCGTCGCCACGGCGGCTTCCATTCGCGGGCCGAAGGCGCCGGCTGGGACATCAGCCGGCAACTCAGCGCGGGCTGCCTCGCCGCAGTCCGGGCAAAGGCGGCGGTGCAGGCGGTGCTCGGTCACGCAGACGGCGATCTCGGGCAGCTCTGTCACCTGGTGACGGGCGGGCTCGCCGGTCTCTTCGTCGCCCTCGGCGAAGGGACGCCCGCATCCGCAGCGCCCGGGCCAGTGGTCGATGACCCGGTCGACCGCCTCTGCGGGCAGGAGCTTTCGTCCCTTGCCTCGGTGCCCCTGCTGGGCGCCCTGCGCTCGTCCGGAGGGATCGGGCCGCTTGGGCTCGGGAGCTCCGGGTGGATCCTGGCTCGGCGGCACCGAGGAGTTGCGGGAGTTGCGGTTCAGGCGCCGCTGCAGCTCGGCGATCTGCTCACCCTGCTTGGCGACCTGCTTGCTCAGCTGCTGGATCTGCTCGTCCATCCGCAACAGCACCGCGACGACGGCCTCGCGGCCCTGGTCGTAGATCACTTCGGCCTCGGTGCGCTCCACGTCTGGGGATTCGCCAGGCGGGGGTTATGTCCCCCTGCCCGACTGAACGCTTACCTGAAGGTCGACCCTTGTTTAGGTTGGTTTAGCCCGTAGTGCGTATCCGGTTCGCTCCAAGTACCTTCAGGCTGCCCGACGGGTGATCTGGCCGTAGGTTTCGGGCTCGTGCCGGACCCCGAGGCCGAGCAAGGTCTGGAAGGCCGCCATCGGAGTGCGGCGGCGGTTATGGCGGAAGACGTACTCGTCGAGATAGACCGGCAGGTGCTCGTTGGAGACGTCACGGTGGGTGTCGAGCATCCAGGCCTTGAGGTTGGAGACGGCGCGGTGGGCGCGAAGGAGCAGCTGCTCGCCGGGCTCGGCGCGCTGGCTGCGCGGGCGATGGTCATAGCCGGCCCTGCGCAGGCCGCCGTAGCCGGTCCAGCCGTCGGTGTGGACGATCGCGCCGGGGGCGGTGGTCGCCTTGACGAAGGCGTCGAGCGACTTGCCCGATGCGTCGGGCAAGACCGCGAGGCGAAGCCTTCCTGAGCCCTGACCGCGAACCTCGATCGCGACCCCGCAGAGCGCCTTCTCGCCCCGCTGACGCCCGCCCCGCTGCCCTTCCTCGAGGCCGCCGAGGAAGAACTCGTCGACCTCGACCTCGCCCTTGAGCAGCGCGCTCGGGTGCGACCATCGCCCGCCGCAGCTTCTGCAAGATCAGCCAAGCGGTCTCGTAGCGCAGGCCGAGCTGGCGCGAGAGCTGCTTGGCCGAGATCCCGGGGTGATGGGTGGCGACCAAATAGGCGGCCCAGAACCAGGTCCGCAGCGGGGTGCGGGTGCCGTGCATGACCGTCCCTGCCGTCACCGAGGTCTGATGGCCGCAGGCGATGCAGACCCACAGGTGCCGGCGGGTCTCGCCGCCGGCTCGGCTGCTGCCGCAGGCCGGACAGACGAAGCCCTCCGGCCAGCGCGAGGCGAACAGGTAATCGCGACAGGCATCCTCGGTCGCAAAGCGATCTTGGAACTGCAAGATCGTCAGAGGATAAGGCGGCCGTGGCACCCCTCGAAGCTAGGATTCGACCCGGATGGAGCGAACCGGATACGCACTTAGCCCGTTATAAATCCGGGTCCGTAGCTGACGGCGTCCTGGCCCGCGTCCGTTTGTAGTTCCTGGGTCGGCCTTTCCGGGCCGACATGGCTGCCGCGTTGCACCTGACTGATTCGCCGTCACCGCAGCGTTTTGGCGCTGCGGGGAACCCGCAGGGTTGACGGCGGATCCGGCAGGTGCCATTGGTTCCGGAAAGACCGACCCTCTGCGGGCGTGCAAGTCTGGCGCCCGGTGTCCGGTGGAGTTGAAGTTTGACTTTGGTGGCCGGTCACTCGGTGGCCCACCGATACGCCTCCTCCGCACCCATGAACGGCGCCAGGATCATGTAAATCGCCAGCGGCGCCAGCCCCGCCAGATTCCCGGCTTTGCGCGAGCGCACCCGCGCCGCCAGCATCCCGTAGAGCGCTCCCTGGATCGCCTCGGCGGCGATCGGGCTGTCCAGGTCGGAGTTCTGCAAGCCGGTCTCGATTAAGCGCTGGGCAGCCTCGATCGCCTCGTCGCGTCGCTCAAGTGCGGCGCCGCCGGCGCTGTAGACGTCGATCGTGATCAGCCGTGCGAAGGCCGGCTCGGCGTCGAGGTAGGCGAGGCCGGCGCGGACGATCGCCGCGATCGCCTCCGGCGGACTCGAGGCGCGCCGGTAGGCGGGCAGGGTTGCGGCGGCCATCCGCAGCCGGTAGCGCCCCAGCACCGCTTCGAAGACGTCGGCTTTGTCGCTGAAGGTCCCGTACAAGGTGCGTAGCGATGCCCCGGCCTGCTCGGCGATCGCCGCCATTGTCGCCTCCGCGTAGCCCTCGCGGGGCGATCACTGCCAGCGCCGCTGCCTCGAGCCGCTGGGCTGGTTCATCGACGCCGCGATAGCGCTCGACCATCGGGCCCGATCGCGAGCGCGGACGGCGGTCGGGGAGCGGCCCCGGCGGCGGCCGGTAGGCCAGCCACAGCTCGATCAGTCCGGGGGCCATTTCCGGGAGCTCGGCCTCTGAGTGGCGGTGCAGGCGAGTGTGGAAGACTTTGCGCAGGCCGCCGATCGTCGCTGCGGTGATCTCCGGCGGCATCCCGCGCTGGTCGGGCAACTGCTCGAAGACGCCGGCCAGGATCGTCGCGAGCTCGGCGACCGCGGCGTCGACGATTCCGAGCGCTGCTGCTCCAGCCGCCTCAGCCTCGACGCCGCAGAGACGGGCCGCGTCGGGCTGGGCGGCCAGCAGCCGAGGAAGCCCCGCAGACCGCTCTCGGCCCGTTCGGGTAGCGAGCCAGGGGCGTCGAGGCGCCCGCGGGTCTCGGCGATCACGCCGGCGATGATCAGCTCCAAGGTGGCCAGGAAGCAGGCTTCCTTGTCGGCGAAGTAGCGGTAGAAGGTCGTCCGCGAGACGCCGGCGAGGTCGGTCAGGTCGGCGACCGTGGTCGCCCGGTAACCGCGGTTGGCTACGACCGCCACCGTGGCGCCATAGAGGCGTTCGCGCTGGTTCTGCACGACCGCCTCACGCGCTACTCCAGCGCCGGGAGGGAGCTGGCGCTCGCGGAGTGCCTCGGAGTCGCCCCACGGCGTCATCGTCATTGCGCCACCAGCCTATTTTCCTAGCCGTCATGCACGTCGCCATCGCCGGAACCCGAAAGAGTCTCGTACACAGTTTTGATGACCCGGGTAACCACGCGAAGGGGGCCGCCAAATGGCTCCTGGAGCGGGATTCGGTCGATCTTGATACGAGAACGTTTCCTTTTTGAACGGAAACCTTGACAGCGAGAGAGGTACGTGTCTATTCTTCCGCCAGCAGTTCGGACGGCAGGAATATGCCGTTCAGGGAAATTTGAAACCAGGGATCAAGCGTCGGGCAGGGGCCTAGATGAGTAGTTCCACGAATCGCCCGGCGCGGGGCCGATCGCAGGGATAGCGAGCAGCCGGGTCGAAGTCGGCGGTGCTCAATACCAGCGCCGACCCAAGGAGGGCCACGATGCTCGCCGACC
>JACDGU010000042.1 GCA_013821475.1 Solirubrobacterales bacterium | reverse complement strand
CCTCGAGCTTGCGGGCGAGCCCGGGGGGGAGGGTCAGGGCGCCGATCTCGGCGAGGATGTCGGGTGCCCCGAGGACGAAGGTCGCGGCTGCCGAGCCCTCGCCGGCGAGCGAGAGGCCGCTCCACTTCCACTCCGAGGAGAAGGGGACCTCGGCGCTGACCCGCGCCGCCTCGCCGGGGTAGCGCTCGGCGATCGTCTCCAGGGTTGCGTTGCGGTTGCCGGCGCTGGCGGCGAAGCGGGCCAGGGCGGCGGCGCCGGCGGCGGTGTCGACCCCCTCAGCGAACTCGACCCCGGCCAGGTGCAGCTCGCCTTCGGTCAGCGTCCCGGTCTTGTCGACGCAGATCGTGTCGACCGCGGCGAGGCTCTCGCTGGCGCTCATCTGCTGGACCAGGGTGTCGCGCCGGGCGAGCCGTACGGCGGCGACGGCGAAGGTGACGCTCATCAGCAGCACCAGCCCCTCGGGGATGAGGGTCACCAGGCCCGCCGTCGCCGTCTGCGCGGCTTCGTCGAGGCTGACGCTGCGGATCTTGAGGGTGAAGATCAGGACCGCCGCCAGCGGGATCATCACGTAGGTGCAGGCGAGGATCACGCTGTTGACCTCCTCCTGCAGGGGCGAGGGTGGGTGGCGGAAGGCGCGCGCCTCGCCGGCGAGGCGGCCGGCGTAGCTGTCCTCGCGGACCGCGTCGGCGACGTAGTGGCCGGAGCCGGAGATGCAGAAGGAGCCTGAAAGCACGCGGTCGCCGCAGTTCCTCTGGATCCCGTCGGCCTCGCCGGTCAGCATTGACTCGTCGAGGGTCAGGCCGCGGCTGGCGATGGTCTCGCCATCGGCGATCAACTGGTCGCCCGGCCCGATCGCGATCACGTCGCCCGGCACCACCTCGGTCGCCAGCAGCTCGACCACAGCGCCGTCGCGGACGACCCGGGCCCGCGGCGCGACCAGGATCGCCAGCTGGTCGAGGGTCGCCTTCGCCTTCAGCTCCTGGCGGATCCCGATGTAGGAGTTGATCACCGCGATCAGGCCGAAGATCGAGTCCGCGTAGAGGCCGAGCGCGAGGTCGAGGACGAAGAAGACGCCGATGATCGCGTTGAAGAGGGTGAAGACGTTGCCGGCGACGATGCTCGAGGTCGAGCGCGAGGAGGTCTCCTCCGGCGCTCCGAGCTTGCCCAGCCGGGCGGCTGCCTCGGCGCTGGAGAGGCCCTGATCGGGGGATGGGTGGCCGTTCTCCATAGCGGTATTCAATAGGGTGCGGCCCGGATGGCTCTGAAGCTTGGATTGAACCTGGGGTACTGGGGCATCGGCCCGGCCGGCGAGGACGCTCTCGAGGTCGTCAAGGCGGCCGAGGGCCACGGCTACGAGTCGGTCTGGGCGGCCGAGTCCTACGGCTCCGACGTGGTCAGCGTCCTCTCCTGGCTGGCGGCGCAGACGACGACGATCAACCTCGGCGCCGCGATCCTGCAGGTGCCGGCGCGGCCGCCCGCCGCGGCGGCGATGGCCGGGGCGACGATCGACAAACTCTCCGGCGGCCGCTTCATGTTCGGCTTCGGCCCCTCCGGCCCGCAGGTTTCCGAAGGCTGGTACGGCGTCCCCTACGCGAAGCCTTGGGGCCGGACCCGCGAGTACATCGAAGTCGTCCGCGAGATCATCGCCCGCGAGGGCCCGGTCGAGCACCAGGGCGAGCACTACACCCTGCCGCTGCCCGGCGGCGAGGGCAAGCCGCTGAAGCTCAACTTCCACCCGCTGCGCAACGAGATCCCGGTCTTCGTCGGCGCGATCGGCCGCAAATCGGTTCAGACGGCGGCCGAAATAGGCGACGGCTGGATCCCGATCTTCTTCAGCGTCGACGCCTTCGAGGCGACCTGGGGGGAGCACCTCGCGACCGGTTTCGCCAAGGGCGGGCGCCAGCGCTCCGACCTCGAGGTTTCGCCCTCACTGCAGGTCGCGATCGACGGTGATCTCGAGGCGGCCAAGAACGTGGTCAAGGCCGGCCTGGTCCTCTACTTCGGCGGTATGGGCAGCCGCAAGACGAACTTCTACGTCGACCTCGCCCACCGCTTCGGCTTCGGCGACGTCGCCGACGAGGTGCAGAAACGCTTCCAGGACGGCGACCGCGCCGGCGCCTTCGAGGCGATGCCCGACGAGATCGTCGAGGCCACCTCGCTGGTCGGCACCGAGGCCGAGGTCGCCGAACGGGTCGAGCGCTTCCGTGGCGCCGGCATCGATCGCCTGATCGTCTCGCCGGTCCACGTCGAGCGGACCGAGCAGCTGCACACCCTCGGGCGTCTGGCCTCGATCTCTGGGGTCGGGGCGCCTTCCTGAGCGATCCCATAATCTTCCGCGCCGCGTGAAGATCGGAGTACCTGAAGAGACCGCGAATGGGGAGCGCCGGGTCGCGCTGGTCCCTGACGTTGTCAAATCGCTGAAGAAAAACGAGCACGTCGAGGTGCTGGTCGAGTCGGGGTCCGGCGAGGCCGCCGGTCACACCGACGCCGCCTACACGGACGCCGGCGCCGAGATCGTCGCCGCCGACGCAGCCTGGGGCGCCGACGTCGTCCTCCGCGTCGCCGTGCCCTCGACCGCGGACATCGGCCGGCTCAAGTCGAGTCAGCTGCTGATCTCCCACCTCGCGCCCTGGACCTCGGCCGAGACCAACCAGGCGCTCGCCGCCGCCGGCGTCACCAGCTTCGCGATGGAGGCGATCCCGCGGACGACCCGGGCCCAGGCGATGGACGCCCTCTCCTCGCAGGCCGCCGCCGCCGGCTATGCGGCGATGCTGATGGCCGCCCGCGAGTCCGGCCGCTTCTTCGGGATGATGACCACCGCCGCCGGCACCGTGCCGCCGGCCAAGGTCCTCGTCCTCGGCGCCGGCGTCGCCGGCCTGCAGGCGGTTGCCACCGGCAAGCGCCTCGGCGCGATCGTCACCGGCTTCGACATCCGCCGCGCCGCCTGGGAGCAGATCGCCTCGCTCGGCGGCCGGCCCCTGGAACTCGACTTCATCCCCGACGCCGAGGGCGAGGGCGGCTACGCCCGGCCGCTGACCGACGAGGAGAACGCGCAGGTTCGCGACGCCCTCGCTGCCAACGCCGCCAAACAGGACATCGTCGTCACCACCGCCGCGATCCCCGGTCGCCCGGCGCCGCTGCTGATCACCGCCGACGCGGTCCGCGGCATGGCCCCCGGCTCGGTGATCGTCGACCTCGCCGCCGAGACCGGCGGCAACTGCGAGTTGACCAAGGCGGGGGAGACGGTGGTCGAGAACGGCGTCAAAGTGCTCGGCCCGCGCAACCTCGCCTCGGAGATGCCGGTCCCGGCGTCCCAGCTCTACTCGAAAAACCTCGAGAACCTGCTCAAACTGCTGATCACCGAGGAGGGTGAGGTCAAGGTCGATTTCGAGGACGACATCCTCGCCGCCGCCTGCATCACCGAGGGCGGCCAGATCAAAAACGAGAGAGCTGCAGGGAGGAAGTCCGCATGAGCTTGATGACCGAGATCGCGATCCTCGTGCTCGCCGCGTTCGTCGGCTTCGAGGTGATCTCCAAGGTGCCGACGACCCTGCACACGCCGCTGATGTCCCAGACCAACGCGATCCACGGCATCGTCATGCTCGGCGGGCTGATCGTCCTCGGCTACGCCAACGACCCGCTCGAGTACGTGATCGGCACGATCGCCGTCACCTTCGGCGCGATCAACATCGTCGGCGGCTTCATGGTCACCGACCGGATGCTCGGCATGTTCTCGAAAAAGCCGAAACCCAAGGCGCAGGACAAATGACCCTGCTCGCGGTGCTGAAGCCGGGCGGCGAAGCCGCCACGGCGCTCTACATAGTCGCCTTCTCCCTGTTCATCATCGGGCTCAAACGCGGCACCCACCCGACCACCGCCAAGCAGGGCAACATGGTCGCTGCCGTCGGCATGGCGGTCGCCGTGGCGACGACGCTGCTGCTCGACGGGATGGGCAACTGGGGCCTGATCATCATCGGCCTCGGCGTCGGCTCGGCGATCGGCTTCGTCGCCTCGGTCCGGGTGCAGATGACCGAGATGCCGCAGATGGTCGCCCTCTACAATGGGGTCGGCGGCGGCGCCGTCGCCCTGATCGCCTGGTCGGAGCTTCGTCACGGGATATCCAGCGGCGTCGACATCCCGCTGCAAGAGCTGATCCCGACGCTGCTGGCTGCCGTCGTCGGCTCGGTCTCCTTCTGGGGCTCGAACATCGCCTTCGCCAAGCTCCAGGACCTGATCCCGACCAAGCCGCTGGCGGTGCCGGGCCAGCAGGTGATCAACGTCGTGCTGCTGGTCGGCATCTTCGCCGCCTGCGTCGACCTCACGATCAACAACGGCGATCCCTCGCAGGCGCTCTTCATCGGCATCCTGATCGCCGCGGCGCTGCTGGGCAACCTCGTCGTCCTGCCGATCGGCGGCGCCGACATGCCGGTCGTGATCTCGCTGCTCAACGCCTTCACCGGGCTCTCGGCGGCAGCCGCGGGCTTCGCGCTCGACAACGTCGCCCTGATCGTCGCCGGCACCATCGTCGGGTCGTCGGGAACGATCTTGACGATGGAGATGGCGACGGCGATGAACCGCTCGGTGGGCAACGTCCTCTTCGCCGGCTTCGGCGGCGCCCCGGCGGCAACCGCCGGCAGCACCGAGCAGCGCCCCTACGTCTCGATTACCGCCCAGGACGCCGCGATCAAGCTCGCCTACGCCGACACCGTGGTGATCGTCCCCGGCTACGGCCTCGCCGTCGCCCAGGCTCAGCACGCGATCAAGGAGGTCGCCAACGAGCTCGAAAAGCGGGGGATCACGGTCAGCTACGCGATCCACCCGGTCGCCGGCCGCATGCCCGGCCACATGAATGTTCTCCTCGCCGAGGCCGACGTCCCCTACGAGCAGCTGCGCGAGATGGAGGAGATCAACCCGGAGATGCCGCGGACCGACGTCGCCGTCGTCGTCGGCGCCAACGACGTCACCAACCCGGCGGCCAAAAACGACCCAGACAGCCCGATCGCCGGGATGCCGATCATCGAAGTCGACCAGGCCCAGCAGGTGATCGTGATCAAGCGCTCGATGAGCCCCGGCTTCGCCGGCATCGACAACGACCTCTTCTACGAGCCCAACACCTCGATGCTGTTCGGCGACGCAAAAAAGGCGGCGGCCGACATTGCGGCTGAGATTCAGAACCTCTGAGGGCCGGGGCGAAGACTTGGGAATCTCAGTCGCAAATCGGCACACCGGGAGCTAATTGCTTGAGTCCAGGCGCCTTAGCGTCTTGGCCATGGGGTCGGAGCGCGGGCAGGGGACGGTCGAGTGGGTCGGGATGCTGCTCTGCGTCTCGCTTCTGATGGTCGGCCTGGTGGCGGCCGGGGTTCGGGTTCCCGGCGGGGATCTGGCCCGGACCGTCGCCTCGCGGATTCTCTGTGCGGCATCACTGGCGGACGGGTGTGGGGATGAGCCGGTGTTGATTGCCAGCTATGGGAGCGAAGTCGGGGAGTTGGTGCGGCGGCACATGCCGACGATCGGGTTCGAGGACGGGTCGCGGGCGGTGCCGATCGACTTCCGCCGCTGTCGCAGGACGGGCTGCGGCGACGCGGCGCAGGACGGCCTGGTTCATCGCACCGACGGCGACCTGCCGGTGAGCGCTTTCGTCCACGTCGTCGACTGCCGGGCGGATGCGGCCGGGGGCTCCGAAGCCGCCGGAGCGGACTGCTCCGGATCGCGCGCCGGCTTTCTCTACATCCAGTACTGGACCTACTACGCGGACTCGGCGACGCTCCGCGGCGTGCCGATCGTCGGCGACGAGGGTTACCACCCCGACGACTGGGAGGGGGTCCAGATCCGCATCGGCGAAGACGGTCACGCCGACGAGAGGGCGTCCTCCCACAACGGCTACAACTACGCCTCCAGCGCCCGCAACTGGGGCTCGGACGCCGGCATCGACCCGGTCAAGGACGCCGCCGAAGCGGTCGGCGCCCGCGCCGAGGACGGTTGGGGCCCGGAGACGGGGATCCTGCTGGTCTCCGGCGGCAGCCACGCCGGCAACGCGATCGGCTTCGAGGACATCCACCGCTTCACCCCCGGCCGCCGCGTCCACCTGATTCCGCTCGAGCCGATCGCCGCCGAGGACCACTCGACCTTCGCGATCAGCCCGCCGTGGCTGAAGGAAGTCTGGCGCGACCCGGAGGCTTCGGGGACCGGCTGAGATCCGACTCGTGAAAGGTCAGCCGAGCTTGTAGGAGTGCTGGACGAACTCGGCGATCAGCTCGGCGCCGCGCATCGCTACTTCGGCGGCATCCGCAGCGCTCCGTCGAGCCGGATCGTCTCGCCGTTCAGCATCGTGTTGGCGACGATGTGGGCAACCGTCAGCGCGTACTCCTCGGGGCGGCCGAGGCGGGAGGGGAAGGGGATGCCGGCGCCGAGCGCCTCGCGGGCGGCCTCCGGCAGCGCCGCCAGCAGCGGCGTGTCGAACATCCCCGGTGCGATCGTCATCACCCGCACGCCCTTGGAGGCCATGTCGCGCGCGGCCGGCAGGGTCATGCCGACGATGCCTCCCTTCGAGGCCGAGTAGGCGACCTGGCCGATCTGGCCGTCGAAGGCGGCGATCGAGGCCGTATTGACGCAGACCCCGCGCTCGCCTCCCTCGTCGGGCTCGTTCTCGAGCATCGCCGCGGCGGCGAGGCGGAGAACGTTGAAGGTGCCGATCAGGTTGACCTTGACGACGTTGGAGAAGTATTCGAGGTCGTGGGGGCGGCGGCTCCGCGCCAGACGCTCGGCCCAGCCGATCCCGGCGCAGCAGACCGAGATCCGCAGCCCACGATCGCCCTCCGCGGCGCTCGCGACCGCAGCGGCGACCGCGTCGGGGTCGGTGACGTCGGCGGCGACGAAGTTGCCGCCGATCTCGGCGGCCAGCGCCTCCCCCTTCTCGGCATTGAGGTCGGCGATCGTCACCGACGCCCCGGCCCGCGCCAGGGCCTTCGAGGTCGCGGCGCCGAGCCCCGAGGCTCCGCCGGCGACAAGCGCGCCTGCTCCGTGGATCTCCATCGCGGCAGCGTACCGCCGCGTAGGCGGAGTTAATTTCCCGGTAAGGCATCCTATGTAGGGTTTTCCTATCGCCACCGAGGTGACCTCAGCGTCGAAGGCAGCGATCGCGGAATCTCTCTCCGAGGCGCGCGAACGCACGCTCGAGTTGGTCGAGCCGCTCGACGACGAGCAGCGCAACCGGGTCTACTCGCCGATCCTCAGCCCACTCGCCTGGGACCTCGGTCACATCGCCAACTTCGAGGAGCTCTGGCTGGTGCGGACGATCGCCGACCGCGAGCCGATGCACGGCGATCTCGGCCGCTTCTACGACGCGATCGAGAATCCGCGCAAGACCCGCGGCGAGCTGCCGATCCTGCGCGACGCCGAGTTGCGCTCCTACATGGCCGACGTCCGCGAGCGCACCCTCGAGGTGCTCGACTCGGTCGATGTCTCCTCCGACGCCGAGGACCCGCTGCTGAGGGACGGCTTCGTCTACGAGATGCTGCTCGCCCACGAGTACCAGCACAACGAGACGATGCTGCAGCTGCTGCAGATGGTCGATGGCTATCAGCCGCTGCTCCCGATCGGGACCCGGGCCGTCGTCGGCACTGGGCCGGAGATGGTCGCCGTCCCCGCCGGCAGCTATGAGATCGGCGCCCCCGAGGGCGGCTTCGCCTACGACAACGAGCGCCGCCGCCACCCGGTCGAGCTGGCCGGATTCGAGATCGACCGAACCGCTGTCACCAACTCCTCGTATTTGGAGTTCATGGAGCAGACGGGAGCCGAGCCGCCGATGTACTGGGAGCGCGACGGACAGGGCGGCTGGCTGAGCACGGCGAGGGGCGCCCGCGCGCCGATCGCGCCCGACCACCCGGTCGTCCACGTCTCCTGGAACCAGGCCGACGCCTTCGCCCGCTGGGCCGGCAAGCGCCTGCCGAGCGAGCAGGAGTGGGAGGCAGCGCAGGCGCAGCTCGACTCGGTCGGGCAGGTCTGGGAATGGACCTCCTCGGACTTTCTCCCCTACCCGGGCTTCGAGGCGTTCCCCTACAGCGAGTACTCCGAGGTCTTCTTCGGCAGCGAGCACCAGGTGCTCCGCGGCTCATCCTGGGCGACGCATCCGCGCGTCGTCCGGCCCAGCTTCCGCAACTGGGACCTGGCCGAGCGCAGTCAGATCTTCGCCGGGATTCGCTGCGCGAGGGACGCATGATCGCGATCGACGTCCACCTCGACGCCGATGCCGCGGCGGCGATGGCGCGCGACGTCCGCGAGGGCCTCTCGGCCTCGCCGAAGGAGCTCTCGCCGAAGTACTTCTATGACGAGCGCGGCTCGCAGCTGTTCGAGCAGATCACCGAGCTCGACGAGTACTACCCGACCCGCGCCGAGCGCGAGATCCTCGCCGAGCGCTCGGCCGAGATCCTCGCCGCCGCCGGCAGCCCCGGCACCCTGGTCGAGCTCGGCTCCGGCTCCGCCTCGAAGACCCGCCACCTGCTCAGCGCGATGCGCGACGCCGGCGTGCTTGCGACCTACGTCCCGGTCGACATCTCCGAGGAGATCACCCACGAAACGGCCCAGACCCTGGTCGAGGAGTACCCCGGGCTCTCGGTGCGCGGCCTCGTCTGCGACTTCGAGAACGACCTCGAGCGGATATACAGCGACGGCAGCGCCCGCCTGATCGCCTTCCTCGGCGGCACGATCGGCAATCTCTACCCGGGCGAGCGGCGTGAGTTCCTGACCCGGATCGCCGCCCTCTTCGGCGCCGGCGACCATCTCCTGCTCGGCACCGATCTCGTCAAGGAGACGGTCCGCCTCGAGGCGGCCTACGACGACGCCGCCGGAGTCACTGCCGAGTTCAACGTGAACGTACTCCAGGTCCTCAATCGCGAGCTCGGCGCCGACTTCGACCTCGACGCCTTCGAGCACGTCGCCCGCTACGACGCCCGCGAGGAGCGGATGGACATCCGCCTACGTTCGCTCGCCGAGCAGACCGTCGCCGTTGCCGACCTCGACCTCAGCGTCCAGTTCGCCGCCGGCGAGGAGATGCGAACCGAGATCTCGACCAAGTTCACCCGCGAGCGGCTGGAGTGCGTCTACGCCGAAGCCGGACTGGAGATGCGCGGCTGGTTCACCGACGCAGCGGGCGACTACGCCCTGACCCTGGCTCGCAGGGTCCCGCAGGACTAGGCCGGCGCCAGTGCCTCGATCGCCTCGCCGGCCTTGTCGGGGGTGACGATCATGGTCAGGATCGGCAGGGTGATGCCGCCCTCGACGAAGGCGGCGAGGCGCTCCTTCATCTGCTCCGGAGTGCCGAAGATGAACATCTCCTCGATCGCCTCCCACGGCGCCGCGGCGGCGGCGGCCTTGCGGTCACCGGCCTCCCAGGCGGCGATCATCGGGTCGATCTGGTCGCCATAGCCAAGCCAGCGGTAGAAGGCGGCGTAGACCGGGACGGTGATGTAGGAGGAGAACATGAAGCGGGCCAGCGGCTCGACCTGCTCGCGCTCGCCGGGGATGCAGAAGAAGCGACAGAGGAGCTCGAAGTCCGGCGCCGCCCCCTCGAGCTGGGCGGTGACCTTGGGCAGGCCGCCGAGCGGGAGGAAGTTGGTGAAGGCGCCGTCGGCGCGCTCGACCGCGAGCTCGAGCATCTTGCCCCGCAGCGCCGCCAGCACGATCGGCACCCGCTGCGCCGGCGCCGTCTCGAGCTTGAAGCCGGTGGCGGTGCGCTCACCGTCGAGTGCGGTGCGGAGGAACTCGACGCTCTCGCGAACCTTGCTCAGCGGTTTCTCGAAGGGGATCCCATTCCAGCCTTCGACGATCCGGTCCGAGGAGGAGCCGATGCCGAGCACGAAGCGACCGCGTGAGGCGTCGGCGAGGGCCGCCGCCTCCTGGGCGAGCAGCGCCGGCCCGCGCTGGAAGACGCCGACGATGCCGGTGCCAAGCCGCGCCCGCTCGGTCCAGGCGGCGCTCAGGGTCAACGGCGTGAAGCCGTCCGGGCCGTTGGTCTCGCCGCTCCAGAAGTCGGTGTAGCCCACCGCCTCGGCGCGCTTCACGAACTCCTCGTGATCGGCCAAAGGCACTCCCGACAACGGCAACGTCAATCCCCAACGCCTGTCCACGCAACGACCCTATAGCCTCCGCGCCGATGCCAGAGAGCTCCCAGGCCAAGCCCGACCGCAACCTCGCGCTGGAGCTGGTGCGGGTGACCGAGGCGGCGGCGCTCGCATCCGCCCGCTGGGTTGGCCGCGGCGACAAGCTCGCCGCGGATGGCGCCGCCGTGGACGCGATGCGCTTCGTGCTCGACTCGGTCTCGATGGACGGCGTCGTCGTCATCGGCGAGGGCGAGAAGGACGAAGCGCCGATGCTCTTCAACGGCGAGCAGATCGGCGACGGCACGCCGCCGGTCGTCGACATCGCCGTCGACCCGCTCGAGGGAACGACGCTCTGCGCGCTGGGGATGCCCAGCGCCCTCTCCGTGATCGCACTCGCCGAGCGCGGCTCGATGTTCGACCCCGGCCCCTGCGTCTACATGGAGAAGATGGCCGGCGGTGAGGAGATCGCCGACCTGCTCGACCTCGACCGGCCGCTGCCGGAGACCCTGAAGCTGATCGCCGAGCGCAAGGGCGGATCGGTCGGCGACGTGATCGTCGTCATGCTCGACCGCCCCCGCCACCAGGAGGCGATGCGCGAAGTCCGCGAGGCGGGCGCCCGGATCCGGCTGATCACCGACGGCGACGTCTCGGGGACGCTGCTCGCGGTCAGCGAACGCTCGCCGGTCGACCTCCTCTGGGGGATCGGGGGCACCCCCGAGGGGGTGCTCTCGGCGGCGGCTCTGAAGTCGATGGGCGGGCAGCTGCTCGGTCGCCTCTGGCCCCGCGACGACGGCGAGCGCCAGGCCGCGATCGACGGCGGCTGCGACCTCGACCAGATCCTCACGGCCGACGATCTCTGCTCCGGCGAGGACGTCTTCTTCTCCGCCACCGGCGTCACCGACGGCGACGTCCTCCAGGGCGTCCGCTACCGCGGGCCCGGTGCGACCACCGAGTCGCTGGTGATGCGCTCGCGCTCGGGCACCGTCCGTCGCGTCCACGCCCGCCACGATCGCTCCAAGCTGCGGAACGTCATTGGCGGCGACCCCTACGGCTGAGGCTGAATCGGCGCGTCGGCTAAGTTGAAGCAGTGCTTGCCGTCGCCGGGGCCACCGGCTACATAGGGGGGTTGCTGGTCCGGCGACTGCTCGCCGACGGTCAGGAGGTGCGGGGGCTGGCGCGGAATCCGCAGCGGGCGGAGGGCCTGAAAGAGGCCGGCTGCGAGCTGGTTGCCGCCGACGTGCTCGATCCCTCGTCGCTGGGCCCGGCGCTCGAGGGGGTCGAAGTCGCCTACTACCTGGTTCACTCGATGGGGCGCGGCGCCGACGGCGACTTCGCCGAGCGCGATCACCGCGGCGCCGAGAACTTCGCCGCCGCCGCGGCGGCGGCCGGGGCGAAGCGGATCGTCTACCTCGGTGGGTTGGGTGGCACGGACGACGTCTCCGAGCACCTGGCGAGCCGCCACGCGACCGCCGAAGTCCTCAGGGCGGGGACGGTCCCGGTCGTCTATCTCCGCGCCGCCGCTGTGATCGGGTCCGGCAGCGAGTCCTTCCGCACCGTCTTCTACCTGGTCCGTCGCCTGCCGGTGATGGTGACGCCGCGCTGGGTGACGACCAGGACCCAGCCGATCGCGATCGATGACGCGGTCGCCTATCTGGCCGCCTCCGCCGACCTCGAGCTGGAGATCGATCGCGAAGTGCAGATCGGCGGCCCCGACGTAACCACCTATGGTGGGATGATCGACGAACTTGCGCGGGCGCTCGGCCGCCGGCCGCCGTTCCGGATCACCGTCCCGGTGCTCAGCCCGGCCCTCTCCTCGCTCTGGATCGGGCTGGTCACTCCGGTCGATCCCGGCGTAGCCCGGCCGCTGATCGAGGGGCTTGCGACCGAGACCGTCGTCACCGACTCGTCGGGGATGGAGCTCTTCACCGGAATCCGTCGCACGCCGCTCTCCGAGGCCCTGGCCGAGGCAGCCAAGACGTAATCTCTTCTCGCTTGCCGGCGAAGCGTTTGTAGAAGGTGGTCCGCGAGATGCTCGCGCGTCCGCTCGGCGAGCGCCGCCGATCGCCGCTGGAGCCGATCTGGCAACAATCGGGGAGCAGCGGGTTCCCAGGTGAAAACCCTCGACCAATTGTCCGGCATCCTCACGAACGACTGGCCCGCGGCCGATAGGTGGGCAGTGATCTTCTCCGAAAAGGTGATTCTCTCCTCCAAACGGGCGCGCGGCGTCTGGACTGCGCTCGTCGGCCCGGGTGGCTGGCGCGCGGTCGCCTGGCCGGCGGCCTTCGCGATGGCGGCGCTCCTGCTGCTCATCTTCGACCATCTCCAGCAGCGCATCACGCAACTCGTCTTTTGGCTCTGCGTCGGCCTTATCGCCTGTGTCTTCGCCTGGCTGGTCGAGACTGCGCGGCGCCAGACCATGGCGCTGGCCAGCGAGCGGCGGCTGAAGCTGCTGGACGTCGTCACCGGCTTGCCCACGCGGACAGCCCTGCAGGGGGACCTGGCCTGGACGGTCTCTGCCCAGCGCGAACGCCGGACGCTCGTCGTCCTTGAGCTAGAGGGCCTGCAGGCCTACTACGACGGTTTCGGGAGCGCGACGGGGGACGGCTTCGTGTCCCAGATCGCCGGGCGGCTGGTCGAAGCGGTGGCTCCGCTCGGCGGCACCGCCTACCGGATCGACGCGACCCGCTTCGCAGCCGTGGTACCCGCCGACGGCCGCGCCTTCGGCGAGAACCTCCTCGCCGCGATCAGCCCCCAACCCGGCGAGCACGCCAGCGACCTTCTGATCGGCCGCTCCTACGGCGAGGTCTCGCTCCCCGAGGGAGCCGAGGACCCCGAGGTCGCGCTGCAGATCGCCGGTCAGAACGTGACCGATAACAAACAGCGCCAGCAGCGCTCGGCGCGGCGCCAGGCGCACGCTGTCCTGATGGCGGTCCTCGACGCCCGCCGCCCGGACCTCCGGGAACATCTGCGCAGCATCGCCTACCGCTCGATCTCGCTCTCGCGGCGGCTCGGCTTGGATCGCCACGCGATCGACGACATCTTCCTCGCCTCGGAGCTGCAGGACATCGGCCTGCTCGCTGTTCCCGAGGCCGTGCTTGAAAAGAAAGGCCCCCTCGACGTTGGGGAGGCCTCGCTGATCCGCAACCATCCCGTCGCCGGCGAGCGCATCGTCGCCTCGGCGCCGGGGCTGGCCTCCGTGGCCGCGCTGGTGCGCTCCACCCCGGAGCGATTCGACGGTCGCGGCTACCCGGACGGCCTCGCCGGCGAGGAGATCCCGCTCGGCGCCCGGATTATCGCCGTCTGCGTCGCCTTCGCCGCGATGACTTCCCACCGTCCCTACCAGGCCGCCAGGAGCGAGGACGACGTCCTCGACGAGCTGCAGCGCTGTGCGGGCAGCCAGTTCGACCCGCTGGTCGTCGAAGCGCTGGTCGCGGAACTGGGCGAGGAGCTCGGCGGCGCCACCGCCACTGTCGGAGCCGGAATTCCAGGCCTGGAGCCGATTTCGGGCCAGAACCGGGTCCCGGCGACCGTGCAGGCGCCGGGCGAGGCGGACTAGCCCGGGGGCCCCGGCGGCGAGTCCGCGACTGGGGTCACCACTGTCACGGGCGTATCGCCGCACGGCCGCGGGGGCCCGTAGGGCAGCTCACCGGTGTCGTGGACCTCGAAGCGAAGCGAGTTGATCACTGCGCCGGCCAGCAGCGCCAGGCTGAGCACGTAGAACCAGAGCAGGGCGATGAGGATGAATCCCAGGGTTGATCCGAAGCGCGAGAGGCTCGAGACGTTTGCCAGGTAGATCGGGAAGAGCCAGTTGGCCAGCCCCGCGGCGACGGTGACGAAGGCGGCGCCCGGCCAGACCGCCTGCCACGGCATGTGCCCTTTCGGCACCGCCCAGAAGATCACCGCGCAGATCCCGGAGGTGATGAGCAGGGCGGCGCCCAGCAGCAGGACCGTGTCGATCGCCTTGATGTCGGCGAGGCCGAAGGGCAGGCGGTCGGTGCTCGTCACCAGCCCGCTCTCGACCGCCGGCACGAAGATGCTGGCGGCGATGAAAAGCAGGACGACGCCGAGCATCGCGAACGAGAAGCGCTTCTGTTCCACCCAGCCACGGCACTCGACGTGGTAGATCCGGCAGAAGGCGGTGTCCATCGCGCCCCAGAACGAGGCGCCGATCCAGAGCGAGCCGAAGAAGGCGGCGATCCCGATCGTTGCCGAGTTGTCCTCGATCCGCCGCAGGCTGTCGGTCAGCGTGTGCTGCTCGGTGTTCGGGAAGAGGCGCTGCAGGTCGTTCAGCACGCTGCTCTCGACGCCGCCGATTTTCAGCACCTGGCCGAAGACGAAGAGAACGAGGAGGGCGAAGGGGAAAACCGCCAACATCAGGTTGTAGGCGACCATCGCCGACAGCCCGGTGACATTCTCGCGGTACGCACGCTGCCAAAAGGCGTTCAGCCAGGTCCGGGTATCGCGAGTCGATTTGGGCATTGACTTCACAAACTGAAGCGCTACCATGGAGGAAGCGTTTGACGAGGTTTTCGACGCTCGCCCTACGGGCTAACCGCTGTTCAAAGGCTTAATTCGCGGACCAGGTCTTTGGTCCGCTTTTTCATCGTCCGGCGCGACTCTAGGGCTCGCGACGGGATTACATCCCCACGGACTAAACATCAAAGCGCTAGGGAAACGAGTAGATACGCATGCTGGTAGCAGAGCTTCAGGAGTTGGAGGAGGTTAAAAACCTCATCAATCGCGGTCAGCAGCTTGGCGTGCTGACCTTTGGCGACATCGCCTCGGCGGTCTCCGAGGTAGATCTTGACGAGTCTGACGTCGAGGACCTCTACGGCCACCTCGAGAAGTCGGGCATCGAGCTCGTCGAGGACATGGACCCTGCCCAGAAAGCGGCAGCGGACGCCATGCCCGCCGACACCGGCAAAAAAGGTCGCCGGCGCCAGAAAGCGGCGCTCGACCTGAAACCGGACATGACCACGGATTCCCTGCAGCTGTTCCTCAAGGACATCGGCAAAGTCCGCCTGCTGACCGCCGCGGAGGAGGTCGAACTCGCCAAGCGCATCGAGCGAGGCGACCTCGACGCGAAGCAGAAAATGGTCGAGTCCAACCTGCGCCTGGTCGTCTCGATCGCGAAAAATTACCGCAACCAGGGTCTGCCCTTCCTCGACTTGATCCAGGAGGGAACGCTGGGCTTGGTCCGCGCGGCGGAGAAGTTCGACTACCGCAAGGGGTTCAAGTTCTCGACCTACGCGACCTGGTGGATTCGCCAGGCGATCGCCCGGGCGCTGGCCGACAAGGCGCGGACGATCCGGATCCCGGTCCACGTCGTCGAGAAGCTGAACAAGATCGGTCGCGCCGAGCGCAAGCTGGTCACCGAGCTGGGCCGCGAGCCGACCCCGGAGGAGATCGCCGAGGTGACCGGCATCGACCCCGAGGAGGTCGACTCGATCAAGCGCTCCGCCCAGGCTCCGGTCTCGCTGGAGAAGCCGGTCGGTGACGAGGAGGAGTCCGAGTTCGGCCAGTTCATCGCCGACGAGAAGGCCGAGTCCCCGTTCGACCGGGCCGCGGACCTGCTGACCAAAGAGGCGCTGAAGGAAGCGCTGGAGAACCTCTCCTACCGCGAGCGCCGTGTCCTCGAGCTGCGTTACGGGCTCGGCGGCGAGCATCCGCGGACCCTCGACGAGGTCGGCCGCACCTTTAACGTCACCCGCGAGCGGATTCGTCAGATCGAGAACCAGAGCCTCAAAAAGCTGCAGAGTCTGGGCGAGGCCCAGAAACTGCGTGAGGTCGCTTAATTTCTTGAGTTAAGTGGTTGAGCATCCCGGCCGATAGAGGTCGGGATGTTCGACATCACTTCAGCGCTGCGTATCCTCGTCGAGCGCGAGGGGTCCGACCTCCACGTGAAGGTCGACTCGCCCCCGGTCGCCCGCATGCACGGCGAGCTGATCCCCCTCGAGGGGTTCGGAGAGCTGTCCTCGCAGGACACCGAGAAGGCCTTCCAGGACATCGCCGAGGCTCGCTCGCAGGCCGAGTTCGAGGAGGACGGCGAGGCCGACTTTTCCTACTCGCTTGCCGGTGTCTCCCGCTTCCGGGTCAACTGCTTCAAACAGCGCGGGGCGATCTCGATCGTCTGCCGCGCGATCCCCTTCAAGATCCGCTCGGTCGAGGAGCTCGGGCTTCCCGACGTGGTCCGCACGCTGGCCGGGGAGCAGCGCGGGATCGTCCTCGTCACCGGCACCACCGGCTCGGGCAAGTCGACGACGCTGGCGGCGATGATCGACCACATCAACCAGACCCGGGCCCACCACATCGTCACGCTCGAGGACCCGATCGAGTACCTGCACGCCGACAAACGCTCGATCATCAACCAGCGCGAAGTCGGTTCCGACACGAAAAGCTTCAGCCGGGCGATGCGTAGGGTCCTGCGCCAGGACCCCGACGTGATCCTGATCGGCGAGATGCGCGACGAGGAGACCGTCCGCACCGCTCTCTCCGCGGCAGAGACCGGCCACCTGGTCCTCTCGACGGTCCACACGCTCGACGCCACCGAGACGATCAACCGGATCATCGACTTCTTCCCCCCGCACCTACAGCAGCAGGCGCGGGTGATGCTGGCATCGACCCTGAAGGGCGCGATCGCCCAGCGCCTCGTCCCCGACATCACCGGCGAGGGCCGGGTGCCCGCCTCAGAGATCCTCGTCGTCACCGGCAGGGTTCAGGACTTGATCCTCAACCCGGAAGAAACGGGCAAGATCACCGAGGTCATCTCCGAAGGCGAGTACTACGGGATGCGGACCTTCGACCAGGCCCTGCTCACCTATGCGATGGAGGGCAAGATCACCGAGCAGGTAGCGCTCGAATACGCCTCCAGCCCGCACGACTTCAAGCTGATGCTGTCCGCCGGAGGCCAGCGCGCGAGTGGCATCGAGCAGCTCAGCCCCGAGGCGGTGGCGCAATGAGGGAGAAGCTGAACGGAAACCCGATGGCCCAGATCGGCATCGTCATGGTTCTGATCGTCGCCGCCTTCGTGATGCTGACCAAAGGCGGCGGTGGTAGCGAAAGCGAAGGAGCGGCGACTCCCACCGAAGCCACGGTTTCGATCGCCGGCACCGGCGCCAGCGCAACCGCGACCGGCGCCACCCCGGGCGAAGCCGTCGAAAGCGCCACCGAAGGCGCGGGCGAAGCCGCTGTCCTGGAATCTTCGCTTTCCGCGACGCCGATTCCGACGGCGCCGATGCCGCCGCCCGTCGCTGCGGCTTACAACTCGAACAAGACCGTCATCCTGGCGATCGCCGGCAGCGGTGAACTCGGCAAGGAGCTGGTCAAGAGCTCGACCGAAATCGCGGCACGGCTTCCCGCAACGGCGATCTTCGTCGTCCCCATGAAGCAGATCGCCAGGTACGGCGCGATCACGCTTGGCGTGCACGTCCAGCGGGTGCCGGCGTTGGTGGTGATGCGTCCTCGGCGCCTCAGCGACGGCACCCCCCAGGCCTCGGTCAGCTACGGGTTCCAGTCCGCGCAGGCGATCGAACAGGGGATTCGCGACGCCTCCTACAACGGTCCCGAAGCGACCTACGATCCGAACTGACCCGGCGATGAACTACGACCCGCTACCCAACCACCTTCGTCCCGTCCCCGACTCCGGATCCTCGGCCGCGTCGGCCCTGCTCGATCCCGTGATCGAGGAGATACCGGGCCTGACGCCGCCGCTGCATCGCGGGCACTCGCGGGGCTTTACCACGGACGTCGTGGTCGAGCTCGGCTACGCGACCGGGGAGCAGGTGCAGAAGGCGATCGAGGCTGCCAGGATCAGCGGCGGAACCCCGGAGTCGCTGCTGGTCTCCGAGGGGACGATCAGCGGCGATCAGCTCTCGCGGGCGATCGCCGAGCGCTATGGCCTCGACCACGTCGACCTCTCCATCTACCAGGTCGACCTCGGCGCCTCCGGCCTGTTCCCGGTCGCGATGGCGAAACGCTACAAGGCGGTGCCGGTCGGGTTCATCAGTCAGCAGGCGCTGCTGGTCGCCGCCACCGACCCCGCCAACGTCCTCGCCGTCGACGACATCCAGATCGCGACCGGCCTGGACTGCCGGATCGCCGTCGCCGCCGAGGAGGACGTCGAGGCGCTGCTCTCGCGTTTGGGCACGCTGCAGAGCGCCACCGCCGAGGCGATCATCGAGGACGAGGTCGGCGAAGACAACATCGACGAGGAAGCGGGCGGCGC
>JACDGU010000195.1 GCA_013821475.1 Solirubrobacterales bacterium | reverse complement strand
ATGTAGTCCTTGACGATCTGGCTCTTCGCCTTCTCGCGGATCCCTTCCAGCTCGCGCTTCACCTGGCGCTTTGACTTCTCGCCCTTGCGGATCGCCTCGAAGTCGAGGTCGTGGACCGCCACCCCCCACTCGAAGAAGGCAGCCAACAGCAGGTTGTAGATCGGCTGGAAGAGGTAGACGGGGTGCCAGGGCTGCTCCGGGTCGATCCGCATGATCTCGTAGCCGAGGTCCTTGTCCTTGCCGCGGATGTTGGTGAAGGTGTGGTGGACGTAGTTGTGGGAGTGCTTCCAGGCCTCGGCGGTCGAGGCGGTGTCCCAGTCCCAGGTCGAGGAGTGGATGCGGGGGTCGTTCATCCAGTCCCACTGGCCGTGGAGGACGTTGTGGCCGATCTCCATGTTCTCGAGGATCTTCGCCGCCGAGAGCGCCGCCGTCCCGGCGACCCGGGCGGGCAGGTTGTTCGAGGCCAGCAGCAGCGCCCGCGAGATCACCCCCAGGCGGCGGTGCATCTCGATCATGCTCTCGATGTAGCGGCGGTCGCGCTCGCCGAGGTCGGCGCGGACGCGGTCGCGGATCGTGTCGAACTCGCGGCCCAGCGCCTCGATCTGCTCCGGGCTGAGCCGGCTCAGCGGGCTCTCGGGTGGGGCGGTGACGGTGGCGCTCATCGGATTCCTCTCGGTTGGCTCAAAGTACGATCTCGATCGGGCCCTCGGGGGCGTTGACGCAGGTTCTGACCATCTCTCCCTCGCTGCCGGAGACCACGCCGGTGCGCAGGTCCCGCACCTGTCCGTGGCGCAGCTCGCCGACGCAGGTGTGGCAGATCCCCATCCGGCAGCCGAAGGGCAGGATGGCGCCGGCCTCCTCGCCGGCGGCGAGGATCGGGGTGGCGCCGTCGCAGACCGCCTCCACCCCGCTCTTGTCGAAGCGGATCGTGCCGCCGGCGCCGGCGCCGTCGTAGTCGCCGACCAGGGGCTGGAAGCGCTCCATCTCGAGCAACTCGGGGTCGCCGTGCGCCCGCCAGTGCTCGCTCAGCGCGTCGAGCATCGCCGCCGGCCCGGAGGCGAAGGCGTGCCGCTCCCGCCAGTCGGGGCAGAGCTGCTCGAGGTCGGCCGGCGTCACCCTGCCCTGGGTTCCGGTGATCCGCAGGTGCAGGTCGAAGCCCTGGTGACGCTCCTCGAGCTCGCGCAGTCGCCGGGCAAAGATCACGCCCTCGGCGCTGCGCGCCGAGTGGACGTGGACGACGTCGGCGACCGCGTCGAGGCGGTCGAGGCTGCGCAGCATGCTGATGATCGGGGTGATGCCGCTGCCGGCACTGAGAAAGAGCAGCTTCTCGGGAAGCGGATCGGGCAGGACGAAGGTGCCTTCGACGCCGCCGAGGCGGACCAGGTCGCCGGGCCGCGCCTGCCGCACCAGGTATGGCGAGACCTTCCCCGCCTCGACCAGCTTCGGCGTGATCCCGATCCAACCGTCGGGCCGGCCGGGGTCGGAGGTCAGCGAGTAGGCGCGCCAGTGGTGGACGCCGTCGACGACGACGCCGATCCGCAGGTACTGGCCGGGCAGGTGGCCCGCCCACTCATAGCCGGGCCGGATCAGGATCGTCGCGGCCTCCGGCGTCTCGTGGTCGATTCGCTCGATCCGGCCGCGCAGTTCGCGGGTCGAGAGCAGCGGGTCGATCAGCTCCAGGTAATCGTCCGGGAGCAGCGGGCTGAACAGCGAGCGCATCGCGCGGAGGGCGCGGCGGCGCATCTCAGGGACTTGAGGTTTGGCGCCTAGCTCAGCCATCGATATTCAGTATTACACCGATCGGTGTAATGGTTACGGAAGTCTCGTCACACAAGCTCCAAACTGCTCCCTCCCGCGATTCCCTAGGCTCAACGCTGCGATGCCGGCTGACCCTGCGCAGCTAGACCAAGACCACCTCTGGCACCCTTTCACCCAGCAACAGGGCTGGGGCGAGGAGGGGCCGCTGGTGATCGAGCGCGCCGAAGGGGCGCATCTGATCGACGTCGAGGGTCGCCGCTACATCGACGGCCACTCCTCGCTCTGGTGCAACGTCCACGGCCATCGCCACCCGGCGATCGACCAGGCGCTGCGCGAGCAGATCGACCGCATGGCGCACTCGACGATGCTCGGCCTCTCCCACCCGGGCGCCGCCGAGCTGGCAGCGCGCCTGGTCGCGATCGCCCCGCCAGGCCTCTCCCGCGTCTTCTACTCGGATTCCGGTTCGACCGCGGTCGAGATCGCGCTGAAGATGGCCTTCCAATACCACCAGCAGCGCGGCGGCGAGCACGCCCGCCGCACCGCCTTCGTCCGCCTGCGTGAGGCCTACCACGGCGACACGATCGGCTCGGTCTCGGTCGGCGGCATCGACCTCTTCCACGCCACCTACAGGCCACTGCTGTTCGAGACCCACGCCGCCGAGCCCGGCGACGCGGCGGATATGGAGCGGATCCTCGACAAGATCGGCGAGGAAGTCGCGGCGGTGATCGTCGAGCCGCTGGTCCAGGGCGCCGGCGGGATCATCGTCCACCCCCCGGGCTACCTGCGGGCGGTGCGCGAGCTCTGCGACCGCCACGACGTGCTGCTGATCTGCGACGAGGTGGCGACCGGGTTCGGCCGCACCGGGACGATGTTCGCCTGCGAGCAGGAGGAGGTCGCGCCCGACTTCCTCTGCCTCGCCAAGGGCATCACCGGCGGCTACATGCCGCTGGCGGCGACGTTGACCACCGAGGCGGTCTACGAGGGTTTCCTCGGCGCCGCCGAGGAGTTCCGCACCTTCTTCCACGGCCACACCTACACCGGCAACCCGCTCGCCTGCGCGGCGGCGCTCGCCAATCTCGACGTCTTCGAGGATGAGCGGACGATCGAGCGCCTGCAGCCGAAGATCGAGCTGCTCGCCGAGCTGCTCGAGGGCGTCGCGGCGAGGCCCGAGGTGGTCGAGGTTCGCCGTCGCGGGTTCATGGTCGGGATCGACCTCGGCGACCACGACCCCGCCCTGCGGATGGGCCACCGGGTCACCAACGAGGCCCGCGAGCGCGGCGCGATCGTGCGCCCGCTCGGCAACACCGTGGTTTTGATGCCGCCGCTGGGGATCAGCGCCGAGGAGCTGCGCAGCCTGGTCGCGATCACCGCCGACTCGATCGCCGCCGCGGTCGCCTCGGCCGCGCCCGGTAGCTCGGTCGCCGGCACCGCGCCGCCCGTCGCCTAGCGCTGGCCGATACTCGGCTGTGATGAATCCGCCGTTCGCCCGTAGTAGGGGCGTGAATCAGGCACTTGTCGCAACCGCAGAGGAGGCGCCGCGCGAGGCGGAGCTCGGCTTCGACCGCCTCTACCGCGCCTGCCGCGACGATGTCTACGCCTACGTCGCCAGCCTGCTCCGCGACGGTCCGGCGGCCGAGGAAGTCACCGCCACCGCCTTCGAGCGCGCCTACCGCAAGCGCTCGCGCTTCGACGCCGGCCGCGGCGAGCCGCGCGCCTGGCTGTTCGGAATCGCCCGCAACGCCGCCCTCGACGAGCTGCGCCGGCGCGGGCGCCAGGCCGAGCTGGCGGCCGATCCGGTGGACTTCAGCGCCGCGGTCGACGAGACCGTCGAACAGAGCGAGCGACGCCTTGCCGTTGCCGGCGCGCTGGACCAGCTCGAGCCCCGTGAACGCGAGCTGATCGCGCTCAAGTTCTTCGCCGGCCTCGCCAACGCCGAGATCGCCACCGTGCTCGGCGTCACCGAGTCGAACGCCGGCACCAAGCTGCACCGAGCCATAACCAAGCTGAGGGAGGCATGCGATGGAGTCCTTTGAGGGCGACAACCTCGCCGCAACGCTGAGCACACTGCGCCCGACGCCACGGGCGGAGTTCGCCGCCGAGCTCGACCAGCGGGCCGCGGCGGGCTTCCCGCACCGCCGGGCCGAGGGCAAGCC
>JACDGU010000194.1 GCA_013821475.1 Solirubrobacterales bacterium | reverse complement strand
CCCCCGGAGCAACAGCGGGGAGGCTCCGGGGGACATGCCCCCGACTCCCTTCACGCTCAACCAGGCCCGGGTAGCCGTAGGGGGAGATCGCGTCGAGCTCGGGGCCCTCGCCGATTGGCCGCACGATCAGCGGCGCCAGCAGCTCGCCGCCGGCCGACTCGATCCGCAGCGTGTGGGTCGCGCTCTCGGCCTCGAGGAAGGGGCGCGAGCGGAAGAACTCCGCGCCGGCGGCAGCCTCGCCGCCATCGGCGATCAGCTCGGCCGTGGCGGCGGCACTCACCCGAGCAGGTCCGCGGCAGCTGCCCGGAACTCGTCGGGAAGAACTCCCCAGACCTCGCAGTCGTCGGCCGGCTCGCCCTCACGACGCAGGTGCGCCCGCATCGTCCCCTCGTACTGCCAGCCGAGGCTGGCGACGGTCTTCTTGGCGATCTCGTTGCGGGCGGGGATGCGACCGTAGACCCGGTGGGCACCGTACTCGTCGAAGGCCAGGACGATCGTCAGCGCCTCGGCGCGGCGGCCGACGCCCTTGCCGCGAACGTCGTCGCCGATCAGCGCGCCGAGCTCGGGCGCGGTCTGACGGAAGAGGCCATAGAGGGCGGTGAACCCGACCGGCTGCTCGTAGCCGGCGACGACGATCGCGAACTTGCGGTCCTCGCCGGAGTCGTCCATCGCCCGTCGCGCCCAGCCCTCGGCCTGCTCGAGCGAGAAGCCGTCGCGCTGCTCCATCAGCGACGCCGTCGCCGCCGGGTTGTTGAACCAGCGATGGACCGTCGCCGCGTCGCCGGGCTCGAAACGCCGCAGGCTCACCTCTGGCCGCTCCACCATCACGGCGAGAACCCTACGCGGCACTTAGATTCCTCGTCAGACAAGCAGCGGCAAATCGACGCCGCGACGTTCCAGAGCTCGTCGCACTACCCGCTCGACGCCTGGGGACGCATTGGAGATGGTCAACTCGAAACTGACCTCCCCCGATTTAACTTCTTCAGCAAGCCGGGCGACAAACTCGTCGGCGAACGAGTGGCTAGTGCTGAGGACACCGGAGAAATTCAAGTCGACGACATCCTCCCCGACAGCCTTTCCCACAAGATCCGCTCGAAGTTCCTTGCCGAGGGGTCGAGTTGCCAGAGTCTTGCCTTGTTCCCCGAGTTGGTAGCAGTACCCCATTCGCTTCCTCCTCTCGACCAGTTCCAAGTAGTCTCGATGTTAGAAGAGCCATCGGAGCCTCAGACAGAGATGAGATCGTAGGTAATCCAGGTTCCCCGTCTAAACCGAGCCGCCGGGAAAACCTCCACCTTCCGCTTTTCCTGAGCCATCTGCACACGGCAGAAACCACTGGCGGAGAGAAGATCCATCCGTGCGGCATGAAGTGAAGTGGTGAGCGCGGCTTCGAGAACCGCCGAGAAGCCTATTCCCCGGTGAGGGTCATCCGTCCCGGTAACCCGATCCTCAGTCGCGTGGGCTATCGCCCATCCGTCATCGCTCCACTCTGGGTAGCGTTGGCGAATGTGCTCGGGAACCCCGATGCCGAGATCACTGATCGCGATAGACACTTGTCGTCTTGGCTGAGTGATCCGCCGGACGGCTGCATAAGCACCAAGCGAGTTGCGACCGTGGTCGATCGCGTTTCCGCAGAGCTCGGAGATCGCCATAAAGGTTGCCTCACCAAGAGGGGAGACGTCTGGCAACTGATACTCCAAGATCTCCCGAGTTTGTTCAGCGACTTCCTCGACTTCCCGAAACTCGTTCAACCGAGTGACCGGCATAATCGCGTCGTCTTCCAGAACAGAGCCACCGCCTGGATCGATCTGCATTCCCTCAAATACTTCGCGGGTCGCGGGATCGGTTGGCGGGGTGACGACGACGTCGCGCTCTTGGTCCCGGTGCCAGTCGACGAACACGCGGAGGCGAACGGCGAACATCGGGTGGATTGGCAGTCGCAACCTCCCGCAGTCGACTTCTATCGATTTGGGCAAGTCATGGTCGAGAGGGAAGTCATCTCTCCAGCCTCCATCACTGCCGCCTCGAGTCCCGATTTCTTTAACCCAAACCACTGCACCACGATATGTACTGGTGCGGCGCCTTCGGTCAGTCGGGGGCTAGGCCCTGGCCGCTGATCACCAGCCAGATCGTCCTCGCGAGGATGCGGGCGTCGAGCGCGGTGCTGCGCTGCTCGACGTACCAGACGTCGAGCTCGATCCGCTGCTCCCAGGGGACGCCGGCGCGGCCCTGGACCTGGGCCCAGCCGGTGATCCCTGGCAGCACCTCATGGCGGCGGTGCTGGCGCGGCGTGTAGTCGGCGACCTGCGCCGGAATCGTCGGGCGTGGGCCGACGATCGCCATCTCGCCGCGGAGGACGTTGATCAGGTTGGGGACCTCGTCGAGCGAGGTGCGGCGCAGGAAGCGCCCGGCGGCGGTCACCCGGGGGTCGTCGCGGGTGACGATCGTGCCGACCCCGACCGGGTCGGAGCCGAGCGCCATCGTCCGCAGCTTCAGCATCTCGAACTCGGCGCCGTCGAGGCCGACGCGGCGCTGGCGGTAGAAGACCGGGCCGCGGCTGCCGAGCTTGATCGCGATCGCCGCCGCCAGCAGGAAGGGCGAGAGGGCGACGAGGGCGACGAGGGCGATCAGGAGGTCGAGGGCGCGCGGCATCAGCGGGTCCCCTCGGCCTTCTCCCAGCGCCCGGAGGCGCCGCGGCGCCAGCGGTCCCAGAGCCCGGCGGCGATCGAGGCGGTCGTCATCACGTAGTAGCGGGCGATCCGCAGCGGCGCCAGCGGCAGCACCCGGCCGGCGAGCGCGGCGGCGATCAGCCCCAGCTGGGCGAGCAGGGTCAGCCGGTAGAACCAGCCGTCGCCGAGCAGGGCGAGGTTGGCGAGGAGGACGAGGAGGTGCAGCAGCGGACTGAGGTAGCGCAGCAGCCGGTGCGAGGCGAGCTCGAAGGCGAAGAGCGGCGAGTAGCCGCGCGGCGAGAGCATCCCTTCGCCGACGACGATGTCCCAGAGGCCGACCATCATCCGCCGTTTGCGGGCGAACTCGCCCTCCATCGTCGGCACCATCTTCTCCTCGGCGCGGGCCCAGGGCGCGTAGAGCGAGCGCCGGCCGCGCTTGGCGAGCTCGAAGGGGAAGCTGAGGTCGTGGCTGCCTGAGGGGGCGAGCGGCAGGTAGGCGTCGGCGCGGACCGCGTAGATCGCGCCGTTGCCGGCGGTCACCCCGCCGAGCGCCGACTCCATCTCCCGCACCGCCATCTCGTAGCGCCAGTAGGCGCCCTCGAGGTTGTCGCCGGCCTCGTCGGTGAACCGCACCTGGCCGCAGACGTAGCCGACGGTGGGGTCGGCGAAGGGCTCGACCAGGCGCAGCAGGGCGTCCGAGGCCCAGGCGCTGTTGGCGTCGGAGAAGGCGAGCAGCTCGCCTTCGGCGCGCTCGACCC
Source organism: Solirubrobacterales bacterium (assembly GCA_013821475.1). Lineage (GTDB taxonomy): Bacteria > Actinomycetota > Thermoleophilia > Solirubrobacterales > 70-9 > VAYN01. Next base: position 492 of record JACDGU010000194.1, on the reverse strand, counting down.
CGGCGTTGAGGGCGGCGACCTTGCCGCCCGGCGGCAGCTCGAGGACGAGGTCGGCGCCGGCGGCGCGGGCGCGCTCGGCGGTGGCGTCGGAGGAGCCGTCGGAGGCGACGATCAGCTGCAGCCGCTCCCGCGGGTAGTCGAGGGCGAGGGCGTTGGCGACCTTGGCGGCGATCACCTCCTCCTCGTCGTAGGCGGGGACGAGGAGGGATACGCGCGGCAGCTCCTCCCAGGTCCGCGGGTTGAGGCCGGGCCGGCGCCGGGTCGCCACGAGAGCCCGCAGCACCAGCGGGTAGCCGGCGTGGGTGTAGACGATCAGGGCGGCGGAGACCCAGAAGAGGATCGCTGCGACGGTGCTCATAAGCCAACCTCGATCAGCTCGCGGTAGAGCTCGAGGGTGCGGCGGGCGGCCTCGTCCCAGGAGAAGGGACCATCGGCGGCGGCGCGGGCGGCGGCGGCCAGCTCGGTGCGCGCGGCCTCGTCGGCGGCCAGCTC
>JACDGU010000041.1 GCA_013821475.1 Solirubrobacterales bacterium | reverse complement strand
GAGCCAAGGAGCCAGCCATGGATGCAAGAACCATGCGCCTCGTCGGTGGAGGGGTCGTGATCGTCGTCGCGATCGTCCTCCTCGTCGTCCTCAAGAACGGCAACAGCGACAGCAGCAAGACGACCGACGCCGGCAAGGCGCCGACGATCGTCGTAAGCAAGGCCGGCAAGCCGGTCGGTGGCATCGCCGACCTCACCTACAACGAGGGTGACCGGATCCAGTTCAAGGTCCACTCGGCGGTCGCCGACGAGGTCCACGTCCACGGCTACGACCTGATGAAGGACGTCAAGGCCGGCGGCACGATCGCCTACGACTTCCCGGCGACGATCGAAGGCGTCTTCGAGGCCGAGCTCGAGGGTCGCAAAGAACAGATCATCCAGCTCACGGTCGACCCATGACCTTCTATCTGCCGTTCGCGCACGCGCTGATCGCCAGGCAGGATCTCCCGATCCCGGCCTGGCTCTTCGCCTGGGGAGCGTCGATCGTCCTGATCGTCTCCTTCTTCGCGCTCTCGGTCGCCTGGCGCCAGCCGCGCTTCGAGCAGGAAAACTGGCGCTCGCTCGGGGCGGGCTCCCGCCTCCTGCTCGGAGTGCCGGCGCAGGTCCTCTTCGGCCTGATCGGTGTCTTCCTGCTCGGGCTGGCGATCTACGCCGGGCTGCGCGGCACCGAGGCGCCGGACCGCAACTTCGCCCTGACCTTCCTCTACGTCACCGCCTGGCTCGGCTTCCCTTTCTTCTCGGCCCTGCTCGGTGACATCTTCCGGCCGGTCAACCCCTGGCGCGCGGTCGGCCGTATGGCGGGAGCCGGCTTCCGGGCGATCGCCGGCCAGCGCTCCGCCCATCTTGCCTACCCGAAGGCGCTGGGCCGCTGGCCGGCCGCGATCGGCCTCCTCGCCGTCGTCTGGCTCGAGGTCGTCTACGGCGGCAGCGGCGGCGTCGCGGTCGGCCTCGCCCCCGAACCCGCCGCCACCGCCGCCCTCGTCTACAGCGCCTACACGCTGGCGATGATGGCCCTATTCGGGGTCGAGGAGTGGTGCGAGCGGGGTGAGGTCTTCTCGGTCTACTTCGGGATGTTCTCCCGACTCGGCTACTTCAACGTCCGCGACGGCAGGCTCGGCCGCCGCCGGCCGCTCTCGGCAGCCGGCTGCTGGGCGACCCTGCCCGGCTCGGTCGCGGTGGTCGTCGCCTCGATCGCCTCGACCAGCTTCGACGGGGCCCAGGACGGTGCCTTCAAGGGCTGGATCGAATCGGCCGCCGGCTGGTTCGCCGACCGCGGCCTCAGCCTGCTCGACGCGACCAGGGTCAGCGACACGATCTTCCTGCTGCTCTGCTTCGCCGGCGTCGGCCTGATCTACCAGCTCGGGGTGCGAGGGATGCACGGCGTGCCCGGAGCGCCGTCGCTGGACAAGCTGCGCGTCGGCTTCGCCCACACGCTGATCCCGATCGCGCTGGCGTACCTCGTCGCCCACTACTTCAGCCTCTACGTCTTCCAGGAGCAGGCCCAGTTCACCTACCTGCTCTCCGACCCCCTGGGCACGGCCTCGACCGATCTCTTCGGCACCGCCTCCGCCGGCATCGACTTCAAGCTCCTCAGCGCCACCTCGATCTGGTACGTCCAGGTCGGCGCCCTCGTCGTCGGCCACGTCGGCGGCCTCACCCTGGCCCACGACCGCGCCCTCGTCTACTGGCCCGACTACCGCCGCGCCTCGCGCTCCCAGTACTGGATGCTGGCGGTGATGGTCACCTTCACCTGCTTCGGCCTCTACCTGCTCTCGGCGGGCAACGGATGACGCTGCCGCTGGCCCACCTTGGCCACTTCCTCTGGATTTTCTACATCCTGCCGGTGATCATCGTCATTGCCGGCATCGTCCGCTCGACGATAAAGGAGAAAAAGAGCGCCAGAGCAGAGGAACCAGATGACTAGAGGATCTCGGCCAGCCGCTTCTCGATCGCCGCCGAGATCTCGTCCCGCACGGCTCCCTCGGCCAGCCTTTCGACCAGTGACTCGAGGAACCCTTCGATGATCAGCGTCTTCGCCGCCGCCGGATCGAGACCGCGGGAGGTCAGGTAGAAGAGCTGCTCCTTGTCGATCTGGGCGATCGCCGCCGCGTGGGTGCAGCGGACGTCGTCGGCGAGGATCTCGAGGCCGGGGATCGCATCGGCGTGGGCGTCGGTCGAGAGCAGCAGGTTGCGGCTCTCCTGGAAGGCGTCGGTCTGCTGGGCGCCGGGATCGACCTTGATCATCCCCCGCCAGACGGCGGTGGAGCCGGCGGCGAGGACGCCGCGGAAGGCGAGGTCGGAGTTGGTGTTCGGCGCGGCGTGCTCCTGCGTGGTGTCGTAGTCGAGGTGCTGGCCGGGGCCACCGGCGTAGCCGCCGGTGACCCGCGCCTCGGAGCCCGGGCCCGCCAGCTTGGTCTCCATCCGCACCTTGCCGCGGCCGGAGCCGAAGCCGAGCGCCGCCCAGTCGAGGCGCGCGTCGCGCTCGACCTGGGCCCGCTGGGTGGCGAAGATCCAGGCCGACTCGGAGATGTCCTGGGTGTTGACGTAGCGCAGGGTCGCGGCCTGGCCGACGCTGAGCTCGACGACCGAGTTGAGCATCGCGTCGACCTCGTCGTCGGGCGAGGACCAGTGCTCCCAGACCTCGGCCTCGGCGCCCTCCTCGAGCACGATCAGGGTCCGCCAGCTGACCACGGTGCCGCTGGCGTCGACCGGCAATTCGATCCGGATCGGCTCCGCGACCTTGACCCCGCGTGGGACGTGGACGAGGACGCCGTCGCGCCAGCTCGCCTCGTTGCGGGCGACGAACGGGTCCTCGATCGGGACCAGCGAGCCGAGGTGCCGGCGCAGCAGCTCGGGGTGGGAGGTGACGGCCTCGGCCAGCGAGACGACGGTCGCGCCCTCGGCACCGCTGATGTCGGCCTCGGCGTCGGCCTCGCCGTAGGAGCCGATGTCGAGCGCCGAGAGGTCGGTGAATTCCCAGCCCTTGACCTTCTGGTCGGGGAGCGGCAGCGACTCCGTGAGCGAGGCGCCGCGCAGGCGCCTCTCGGAAAGCCAAGCGGGTTCGGTCGCTACCTCAACCAATTGAGCCCTCCATCTGCAGCTCGATCAGCCGGTTGAGCTCGACCGCGTACTCCATCGGCAGCTCTTTGGTGACCGGCTCGATGAAGCCGTTGACGATCATCTTCGAGGCCTCCTCCTCGCTGAGCCCGCGGCTCTGCAGGTAGAAGAGCTGCTCGTCGCCGATTTTGGAGACGGTCGCCTCGTGGCCGACGTCGGCGTCGTTCTCGTCGATCCGGATCGTCGGGTAGGTGTCCGAGCGCGAGTCCTCGTCGAGCAGCAGCGCGTCGCAGACGACCTTGGAGCGCGATTCGGTCGCCCCGTCGGCGATTTCCATCAGGCCGCGGTAGGTCGCCCGGCCGCCGTCCTTGGAGATCGACTTGGAGAAGATCGAGGACGAGGTCTTCGGCGCCGCGTGGATGATCTTGCCGCCGGCGTCCTGGTGCTGGCCCTTGCCGGCAAAGGCGATCGAGAGGATCTCGCCGTGGGCTTCGGGCCCGAGCAGGTAGATCGACGGGTACTTCATCGTCAGTTTCGAGCCGAGGTTGCAGTCGACCCACTCCATCGTCGCCTTTTCGTGAGCGACGGCACGCTTGGTGACGAGGTTGAAGACGTTCTGCGACCAGTTCTGGACCGTCGTGTAGCGCACCCGGGAGCTCTTCTTGGCGACGATCTCGACCACCGCGGAGTGCAGCGAGTCGCTGGAGTAGACCGGCGCCGTGCAGCCCTCGATGTAGTGGACGTCGGCGCCCTCCTCGCAGATGATCAGGGTTCGCTCGAACTGGCCCATGTTCTCGGTGTTGATCCGGAAGTAGGCCTGCAGCGGCATCTCGACCTTGACCCCGGCCGGCACGTAGACGAACGAGCCGCCGGACCAGACGGCCGAGTTGAGCGCCGCCAGTTTGTTGTCGTTGGCGGGGATGATCGTCGCCCAGTACTCGCGGACGAGGTCCTCGTGCTCGCGCAGCGCGGTGTCCATGTCGGTGAAGATCACGCCCTGCGCCTCGAGCTTCTCGTTGACCTGGTGGTAGACGACCTCGGACTCGTACTGGGCGCCGACGCCGGAGAGGAATTTGCGCTCCGCCTCCGGGATGCCGAGGCGGTCGAAGGTGTTTTTGATGTCCTCCGGGACCTCGCTCCAGTCGCGGCTGTTCTTCTCCGAGGCGCGGACGAAGTAGTGGATGTCGTCCCAGTCGATCTGGCCGAGGTTGCCGCCCCATTCCGGGGTCGGGCGCGAGTAGAAGTGTTCGAGCGCCTTGAGGCGGAACTCGCGCATCCAGGCCGGCTCGTTCTTGTAGTCGGAGATCGATTCGACGACCTCGCGTGAGAGCCCCTTCGGCGCTTTGTAGGCGTAGCCGGACTCCGAATCGTGGAAGCCGAACTTCTCCTCGTAATTGGCGTTGATGCCGGCGAGCTCTCTCTTCTCTGCGACTACCTCAGGCGTTGCCACGTTCACTCGACCTCCAGGGTGATGGTGTCGTCCTCGATGGCTATCGGGAACGTTTGCACCGGGGTAAAAGCTGGGAGCGTCTTCGGCCTGCCGGTGCGCAGATCGAAGAGCGAGCCGTGTCGGGGGCACTCGACGGTACAGGCAGCCGGATCAAACTCGCCCTCGGCCAGCGGCCCATTGTCGTGGGAGCAGCGGTCCTCGATCGCAAGCAGGCTTCCCTCGCAGTTGAAGACGCCGATCTTGACCCCGTCGTGCTCGACCAGGCGCATCGCGCCGGGCGGGAGCTCGGAGGCAGGGCAGACGGCGATCGTGGTTCCAGCGGTATCGGTCAAGAGGGTTGGCTGCTCCGTAATGGTGCGGATCGAGAGTTAATCCTACTTCCAAGGTCGGATTTTAGCGGCCGGGCCTGGCCGGCCTCTTCACCGGAGTGCGATGAGTTCTGGCCGAGCGTCGTGTCTTATCCTCAGACGACCACTACGAGGCGAGGGAGAGGGATGAGCGAGAGGACGAGTTATACGCCGGGAACGCCCTGCTGGGTGGACCTGGGCACGCCTGACATCGAGGCCAGCGCGGCCTTCTATGGAGCCCTGCTGGGCTGGAAGATCCCGGAGTTGCCGAACTCGGCGGAACTGGGCGGCTACCGGCGGGCGAAGAAAAACGGTTCCGACGTCGCCGGGGTGATGCCGCTGATGCAGGACGGGCAGCCGCCGGCCTGGTCGACCTACGTCTCGGTCGAGGATGCCGACGCGACCGCCGGGGCGGTAAAGGAGGCCGGCGGCACGGTCCTCGCCGAGCCGATGGACGTGATGGAGCTTGGCCGGATGGCGGTCTTCGCCGACCCGGCCGGCGCTGTCTTCGGGATCTGGCAGCCCGGCACCTTCGCCGGCGCGGCGCGCGTCAACGAGTCCGGCACCTTCGGCTGGAACGAGCTCGGCACCCGCGATCCCGCCGCCGCCAGGGAGTTCTACGGCGCCATCTTCGGCTGGGGCTTCGACGAGCAGGACATGGGGGAGATGGGGACCTACACGACCTGGAAAGTGGGGGAGGAGATGGTCGGCGGCATGTTCGACATCACCGGCGTCGTCCCCGACGAGGTGCCTCCCCACTGGCTGACCTACTTCATGGTCGAGGACCTCAACGCCGCGACGAAGACGCTGGAGGCGGGTGGAGGTGACGTCAGAAACGGCCCGATCGAGATCCCGATCGGCCGCTTCTCGGTGGTCGCAGACCAGTTCGGCGCCGTCTTCGCCCTCATGCAGCGGAACGAGGCGCCCTGACGCACTCGCTTCCAGCATTCACCTCGCTATGGCGGGGTGGATGCTGGGATCAGCGCTAAAGCGCGGCGGCTTCGCTTGGATCGCCGATTGCGCCCTCGTCCTCCCATTCGGCCGGCTGGCCGAGGCTGGCGCTCTTGACGATCTTCAGGCCCAGCATCGCGCACTTCATCCGCGTCGCCGAGATCTCGATGCCGAGCAGTTCGAGGACGTACTCCTTGGGTAGTCGCAGCAGCTCCTCGCGGGTCTTGCCGAGCAGCTCGTCGATCAGCAGCGAGGTCGCGGCGGTGGAGATCGCGCAGCCTTTGCCCTCGAAGGCGATCTCGGTGACCCGGTCATCGGAGTCGAGGCGGATCGTGACGTGCTGCTCGTCGCCGCAGAAGGGGTTGGTGTCCTCGAACTCGAGGTCGGGATCCTCGACCCGGCCGAAGTTGTGGGGGCGCTTGTAGTGCTCGAGGATCTGGTCGCGGTAGAGCTCGTCCATGCCAACGAGGCTAGCGAAGCGGGGTGGCGTGTCGGCAATCGAAGCTCTCCCTGGGCGACTGGACGACCGCAGTTCTCCGTCCTCCCTAGAGTGGTCAGGCAAATTTCGACTGGAGGTCGCCATGCCTGACCGCTGCCGTGCCGTTTTCGCCATTCTCGCCGTCGTCCTCGTCGGCGCCCTGCTCCCCGCCGTCGCCGCCTCGGGTGCGACCCGCTACGGCACCAAGGTCGTGGTCAGCCTCAAATTCCCGGCTTACCACGGCTCGCTGCAGTCCTCCAAGAAGAGCTGCGTGGCCGGCCGCACGGTCAAGGTCTACCGCAAGAAAACCGGAGCGGCGAAGGTGCTCGGGATCGACGTCACCGACTCCATGGGTAAGTGGTCGGTCCCGGTCGGCAAACGCCTCACCTCCGGTGAATACTGGGTCCAGGCAACCGCGCACGGCAGCTGCAAGGCCGGCAAATCGAAAACGCTGACGATCGACTAGCCGGGACCAGCCCGTTCCCACAGTTGACCCCCCTATAGCGGGGTCAACTCAGGAATCGGTGAGCCCAAAGACCCGGCGCGCGTCTTCGAGGCCGTCGACGAGGCGGTCGATCTCGGCCGGCGTCGTGTAGACGCCGAAGCTGGCGCGCGCGGTGGCGCTGACGCCTAGACGGTCCATCAGGATCTGGGCGCAGTGGTGCCCGGCGCGGACGGCGACGCCATGGCGGTCGAGGATCTCGGAGACGTCGTGGGCGTGGATCCCCTCGATCTCGAAGGAGACCGGGCCGATCCGCTCGGGGCCGCGCGGCGGGCCGAAGACGGTCAGGCCGGGGATCTCGGCGACGCGCTCCAGCGCGTAGTCGGTGATCTGGCGCTCGTGCTCGCGCACCGCCTCCATCCCGAGCCCGTCGAGCCAGCCCAAGGCGGAGGCCATCCCGATCGCCTGGGCGATCGCCGGCGTCCCCGCCTCGAAGCGGGCGGGCGGCTCGGCATAGCTGGTGCCGGTGCGGGTGACCTTGCGGATCATCGAGCCGCCGCCGAGGAATGGCGGCATCTCCCGCAGCAGCTCGAGCCGGGTCCAGAGCGCGCCGATCCCGGTCGGGCCGTAGAGCTTGTGGCCGGTGAGCGCGTAGAAGTCGACGCCGAGCTCGGCGACATCGAGCGGCAGCTTTGGCGCGCCCTGGGCTCCGTCGCAGAGGACCAGGGCACCGGCGGCGTGGGCGAGGCGGGAGATCTCGGCGACCGGGTTCTCGGTGCCGAGCACGTTGGAGACGTGGGCGAGCGCGACGAGCTTCGGACCGCGCTCCAGCAGGGCCGCGAAGGCGCCCATCTCGAGCAGGCCGTCGTCGTCGATCGGCGCCCAGTCGATCTCCGCTCCGACCCGCTCGGCCAGCTGCTGCCAGGGGACGATGTTCGAGTGGTGCTCCATCTCGGTCAGGAGGATGCGGTCGCCGGCGCCGACGTTGGCGTCGCCCCAGGCGCGGGCGACGAGATTGATCGCCTCGGTCGCGTTGCGGACGAAGACGACCTCGCGGCCGTCGGCGGCGCCGACGTGATCGGCGACCGTCGCCCGCGCTCCCTCGTAGGCCTCGGTCGCCTCGGCCGAGAGCGTGTGGGAGCCGCGGTGGACGTTGGAGTGATGACGACGCTCGTAGCCGTCAACCGCTTTGATCGAGGCCAGCACCCGCTGCGAGCTGGCGCCGCTGTCGAGGTAGGCGACCGGCCGGCCGTTGACTTCGCGCTCGAGCGCCGGAAAAGCGGCGCGGACCTTCTCGATCGAGAACGACGCCGCGGCGGAGGGGGTGCTGGCGGTCGTCGGCTCCATCGTCGGGAGGCTAGGCAGAGGCGCCCGCCTCCACCTCCTCGCGGATCCAGCCGTAGCCCTTCTCCTCGAGCACGCCGACCAGCTCCGGGCCGCCTTCCTTGACGATCCGGCCCTCGAACATGACGTGGACGAAGTCGGGTTTGACCATGTGCAGGATGCGCTGGTAATGGGTGATGATGAGCACGCCCATATCCGGCCCGGCGAACTTGTTGACACCCTCGGCGACGGTGCGCAGAGCGTCGATGTCAAGCCCGGAGTCGGTCTCGTCGAGGATCGCGATCTCGGGCTTCAGCAGCGCCAGCTGCAGCAGCTCCATCCGCTTCTTCTCGCCGCCGGAGAAGCCGTCGTTGAGGTAGCGGCTGGAGAATTCTTTGGGGATGTCGGCCAGCGCCATCGCCTCTTGGGCGACCTTGGCGAAGTCTTTGATCTTGATCGCGACCTCACCGCGCGCCTCGCGCTGGGAGTTGATGATCATCCGCAGGTACTTGCTGACCGAGACGCCGGGGATCGCAACCGGGTACTGGAAGGCCATGAAGAGGCCGGCCTGCGAGCGCACGTCGGGGTCGGCCTCGGTGATGTCCTCGCCCTTGAAGTGGATCGAGCCCTCGGTCACCTCGAGCGCCGGGTGGCCCATGATCACGTTCGCGAGGGTCGACTTGCCGGAGCCGTTGGGGCCCATCAGCGCGTGGACCCTGCCCTTCTCGACGTCGAGGTCGAGGCCGCGGAGGATCTGCTTGTCCTCGACGCTCACGTGCAGGTTGCGTATCTCCAGCTCAGCCAATTTTCGCTCCGTTTCAGGGGATGAAGTTCAGGGATTCAGGCGGCGTTGACGATCGCGGCCTCGGTGCGCCCGCCGGGCGCCGAGAACTCGACAAGCTCGGCCAGGGTGGTGCCGGCGAGGGCCTTGGTGACGCCGCCCTGCACCCGCGTCCACAACAGCTTGGTGGAGCAGGCACGGTCGCCGTCGAACTCGTGCGAGCAGAGGACCTTGCCTTCGGGGGTCTCGTGGAAGCACTCCATCGGGGCGATCTGACCTTCCAGGGCCTCGACGACGGCGTCCATCGTGATCAGCTCGGCCGGTTTCGCCAGCCGGTAGCCGCCGTGGGCGCCACGGGTCGAGGTGACCAGGTCGGCCTTGCGCAGTTTCGCGACCAGGTGCTCGAGGTAGGAGAGCGGCAGTCGCTCCGCTTCGGCGACCGTGTTGAGCGAGATCGGGGCCGAACCTGGCTGGCGACCGAGCTCGACCATCAGGCGAACTCCGTACTCGGCTTTGGTCGAGAAGAGCATCGACTTAAATCCTACCGAAGCGGTCGGTTTTGCCCCACCGGACCTCCGGCTCAGGGCTCGATCAGGCCGCGTCGGATCGCGTAGCGGACGAGCTCGACCCGGTCGCGCATGCCGAGCTTTCGCATCGCGTTGGCGCGGTGATTCTCGACCGTCTTCTCGGAGAGGTGGAGGAGCTCGGCGATCTGCTTGCTCGTGTGCGCCTCGGCGACGAGCTTGACGATCTCCTCCTCGCGTGGGGTCAGCTCCTCCTCGCCGCTGGAGCCGCGCGCCAGCACGTCCTTGATCAGCGTCCGCTGCGCCTCCGGCGTCAGGAATGGCTCGCCGCGCTCGACCGCGCGGATCGCCGCCAGCAGGTCGGTGTCGGCCTGCGCCTTGAGGACGTAGCCGGAGGCGCCTGCCTTCAGCGCCTCGAACAGGTAGCGCTCGTCGTCGTGCATGGAGAGGATCAGGACCGAGATCTCGGGCGCCTGCAGCTTGATCTCCCGGGTCGCCTGCAGCCCGGTCAGCACCGGCATTTTGACGTCGAGGATCGCCAGGTCGGGCCGCTCGCGCAGCGCCAGGTCGCGCGCCTCGGCGCCGTCGGCGGCCTCGGCGACGACCTCGATGTCCGGCTGGCGCTCGAGCAGCAGCCTCAACCCCGAGCGCACGATCCCGTGGTCGTCTGCGATCAGCACCCTCATGCGGTTGATTCTCCCGGCACCGAGAGGTGGACGGTGGTGCCGCGGTCGGGACGGGACTCGATCCACAGCTCGCCGCCGATCAGCAGGGCACGCTCGCGCATGCCGGCGATGCCGAGGCCGCCCTCCGAGTCGTCGAAGGCGAAGCCGCGGCCGTCGTCGGCGACCTCGAGCTCGACGCCGCCATCCGGCCGGCGCTGCAGGGAGACCGCGACCTGGGCGGCACCGCTGTGGCGGGTGGCGTTGGAGAGCGCCTCTTGGGCGACCCGGTAGACGACCAGCTGGGCGTCGTCGCCGAGGTCGGAGAGGTCGCCCTCGGCGGCGAACTCGGCCTCGATCTCGCCGTGGGCCAGCTGCTCGACCTGGCCGGCGAGCGCGGCGGCGAGGCCGAGGTCGTCGAGTGCGGTCGGGCGCAGCTGGCGGGCGAGGGAGAGCAGCTCGCGCATCGCCTGGTTGGCGAGCGCTTTGGTCTCGGCCAGCTCCGCCTCGAGCTCGGGAGGCGCCGCCTCGCGCGCCGCCTCGAGCCGCAGCAGCAGGCCGGTCAGCGACTGGTTGACCTCATCGTGGAGGTCACGGGCGACGCGGGCGCGCTCCTCCTCCTGGGCCTGCAGCGCGGCCGAGCCGGCGCGGCGGCGCTCGGCTTCCAGGCGGCGGATCATCCGCAGGAAGGCGAGCTCGATCCGCTCCACCTCCTCGGTCTCACCGATCCCGTCGATCGAGGGTGGCAGCAGTGGGCCGGGGCGGCTGAGGTCGACCTTCTCCATCTCCTCGATCAGGGTCTCCAGCGGCGCGAAGCGGCGCCTGAGCCGAAGCAGCTGGGTGGCGAGGATCACAACTGCGATGGCAAGGGCGATCGCGACGAAGATCATCGGCCAAGCCTAGGGGCACCTAGGGGGCACAGCGGCGCAAACGGGGGCTGGCACCTATGGCCAGGACGATGGCTGATCGCGATACTCGTCGGGCAACTCGACCTAGGAGCGACCACGTATGAGCACCACCAAGCAATCGACTTTCGGCGCCACCCTGCGGACGACGATCCTGCTGGCGTCCCTCTCCGGCCTGCTGGTCGTGATCGGCGCCCTGATCGGCGGCCCCAGCACCGCGGCGCTGTTCCTCGGCTTCGCCCTGCTGATCAACCTCGGCTCCTACTTCTTCAGCGACAAATTGGCGCTCTCGATGAGCCGCGCCAAACCGATCGCGGAGTCCGAAAACCCGCGCCTCTACCAGATCATGCGCGAACTGACGACCCGCGCCGGGCTGCCGATGCCGCGCCTCTACATGATCCCCCAGGACCAGCCGAACGCCTTCGCCACCGGCCGCAACCCGAAGCACTCGGCCGTGGCCGTGACCCGCGGGATCACCAAACTGCTCTCCGAGGACGAGCTGCGTGGCGTCCTCGCGCACGAGCTCACCCACGTCCGCAACCGCGACATCCTGATCCAGTCGGTCGCCTCGGCGATCGGCGCCGCGATCACCTACCTCGCCTACATGCTGCTCTGGTTCGGCGACGACGACAACTCGCCGCTGGGCCTGGTCGCCTCGCTGGCGATGGTCCTGCTGGCGCCGATCGCGGCCAGCATCATCCAGCTGGCGATCTCGCGCCAGCGCGAGTACGCGGCCGACGCCGGCGGCGCCGAAATCTGCGGCAACCCGGAGTCGCTCGCCAGCGCCTTGCTGCGACTCGAGCAGGGCGCCGCCACGGTGCCGATGAAAGTCAACCAGGCGGCCGAGCCGCTCTACATCGTCGCCCCCTTCAAGGGCAAGGGCATCCAGGGCCTGTTCTCGACCCACCCCCCGATCGAGGAGCGGGTCAAGAGGCTGCGCCAGATGCGCCCCTCGCTGTAGTCCCGGCCGCGGGCCGGTGCCTCGTCCAGTGCCCCTTCCAGGCCGCTTCCAATGCGGCTTGGAAGCGGCGCTATACTTTTTGAAGTAAAAGCTGATCCGAATTAGGAGATTTCGCCAATGCCGGGCACTGAGACGCAGGTCACGATCGAGGAGATTCAGCCCTTCGAGGCTTCCGAGGAGATCGGTGGCGGCGACGTCGTCCTGATCGACACGCGCGAGCCGCACGAGTACCAGGAGGCGCACCTCGAGGGCGGCAAGCTGGTGCCGCCGGGACTGCTCGGCGACGAGATCGAGTCGGCGGCGCCCGACAAGGACGCGCGGACGATTCTCTACTGCCGCTCCGGCAACCGCTCGGCGCTCGCTGCGGCGCAGATGCAGCGCCTCGGCTACAGCAACGTCGCCTCGATGGAGGGCGGGATCGTCGCCTGGCAGGAGCAGGGGTTGCCGGTCGTCGCCGCCCAGGGTATGACCGCCGAGCAGCGCGAGCGCTACTCGCGCCACACCCTGCTTCCCGAGGTCGGGGTCGATGGCCAGCTGAAGCTGCTGAACGCCAGGGTCCTCTTGCTCGGCGCCGGCGGGCTCGGCGCCCCTACCGCGCTCTACCTGGCGGCGGCCGGGATCGGAACGATCGGGCTGGTCGACGACGACGTCGTCGATGCCTCCAACCTGCAGCGCCAGGTGATCCACAACACCGAACGCATCGGCATGCCGAAGACCGAATCGGCGCGGCTCTTCATCGAAGCGCTGAATCCTGACGTCAAGGTGGTCGAGCACCGGCTGCGCCTCGACGCATCAAACATCCTCGGGATCCTCGAGGACTACGACATCGTCGTCGACGGCGCCGACAACTTCCCTACCCGCTACCTGCTGAACGACGCTTCGGTGCGGCTGCGCAAGCCGGTCGTCTCGGCCTCGATCCTCAGCTTCGACGGCCAGATCTCGACCTTCGTCCCCTTCGAGGGACCCTGCTACCGCTGCCTCTACCCGACGCCGCCGCCGCCGGAGATGGCGCCGAGCTGCTCCGCCAACGGCGTCCTCGGCGTGATGGCCGGGACGATGGGCACGCTGCAGGCGAACGAGGTAATCAAGCTGGTCCTCGGGGTCGGCGATCCGCTGGTCGGCCGCCTGCTTCTCTACGAGGCGCTCGGCACCCGTTTCACCGAGCTCAAAGTCCGCCGCGATCCCGATTGCGCGATCTGCGGCGAGCACGCGCCCGAGATCCCGGAGTCGGAGATGGGCCAGTTCCCCGACTACGCAGCCTTCTGCGGCGGTTAGCCGGTAGGTTACCCGCTGATGGCGACTGTGAGGATTCCACCCGTTCTGCGGCCTAAAACCGGCGGCGCCCCCGAGGTCGAGGCCGGCGGCGACAACGTCGGCGAGGTTCTGCGGGCCCTGACCAGTGAGCACCCCGACACCTCCGAGCAGCTGTTCGGCGCCGAGGGCGAGCTCAACCGCTACGTCAACGTCTACCTCAACGACGAGGACGTGCGGGTGCTCGACGGGCTGCAGACCGCCGTCAAGGACGGCGACACCGTGGTCATCCTGCCGGCGATGGCCGGCGGCGCTTCCTAGCTCGTTCCCAGCACCAGGCCGAGGAACTTCTTGGTCCGCTCCTGCTGGGGGTTGTCGAGCACGTCGGCGGGTTTGCCCTGCTCGACGATGACGCCGCCGTCCATGAAGACGACCTGGTCGCCGACCTCTTTGGCGAAGCCCATCTCGTGGGTGACGACGAGCATCGTCATGCCTTCCGAGGCCAGTTCGCGCATCGTGTCGAGTACCTCTTTGACCAGCTCGGGGTCGAGGGCGCTGGTGACCTCGTCGAACAGCATCACGTGCGGTTCCATCGCCAGCGCCCGGGCGATCGCGACCCGCTGCTGCTGACCGCCGGAGAGCCGTTCGGGATACTGGTCAAATTTGTCGCTCAGGCCGACCCGATCCAACAGCGCCTTGGCTTTCTCCTCGGCCTCGGCGCGGGACTTGCCGAGCACCTGACGCGGCGCCAGGGTGACGTTCTCGAGCACGGTCTTGTGGGGGAAGAGGTTGAACTGCTGGAAGACCATCCCGACCCGCTGGCGGACGAAGTCGAGGTTCCAGCTCTGCTCGCCGGTGCCCGAGCCTGGGCCCTTACAGATGTCCTGACCCTCGACGAAGATCTCGCCTGACTCTGGCGGCTCAAGCAGATTGACGCAGCGCAATAGGGTGCTCTTGCCGGAGCCGCTGGGGCCGAGGATGCAGACGACTTCGCCTTTCTGCACGTGTAGGTCGACGCCTTTGAGCACCTCGAGCTGGCCGAAGCGCTTGTGGACCCCTTCGAGTTTGACCATCGCCTCAGCCATCGCTCACGCCACCTCGATGTGGGCGCCGCGGGTAATTTTGCCCTGGTTGCGCTTGATCATTTTGTCTACGAGCCGGGCCGCCGGCAGGGTGATCACCAGGAACATCAGGCCGGCGAGCAGGACCGCCGAGCTGTTGAACGTTTCGGCCAGGACTTCGCGGCCGACCAATACGGACTCGCCGAGGGCGACGACGCTGACCAAGGTGGTGTCCTTGAGCAGGGAGATCATTTCGTTCAACATCGGCGCAGGGATCTTGGTTATGGCCTGAGGGACGATTACGTGCCGCATCGCCTGGCTATGGCTCATGCCCAGCGAGCGAGCGGCCTCCATCTGACCGCCCTGCGCGGCTTCGATACCCGCCCGATAGACCTCTGCCATGTAGGCGCCGTAGACCAGGGTGAGGGCAAGCACTCCGTACCAGAATGGGTCCGGCTGCCCGAACCAGTGGGGGATACGGATGTCTTTCGGCAGGAAGTTCAAGTACGGAATCCCGCCGGAGATCAGGAGGATGATGATCAGCAGGGGAATCGCACGGAGGACATCTATGTAGGCGATCGTCAGGCCCCGGAGGGGGATCAACTTCCTGCCCGGCAACTGGCGTACCAAGGCCAGGATCAGACCCCAGATAAGTGCGAGCACGACGACGACCGCGAAGAGCAGCAGATTCTTGAGGAACCCTTCGAGCACTTCGCTGAAGTGCGCTCCCATGATGTGGAAGTCGAAGTACTGGTGGAAGAATTCGCTCATCGCCGTCTCCTACTGATGTCGCTTGGCAAAAAGAAGGGGCGCCGTCGCCGGCGCCCCTTCGTCTACATCAGATTCCCGTCGTTGCGAGTCGATTCGCTAGCCGACAATTTCTTTGGGCGGTTCGAGGTGGAACCACTTTTCGTAAATCGTCGTGTACGACCCGTCTTCGATGACTTCTTTCAGGCCCGCGTTGATTTCTTCGAGGAGTTCGGTGTTGTCCAGCGCCACCGCGATTCCATACGATTCTTCGGTCGGGACTTTTTCGGCGATTTCGACCCCGCCGCTTTTTTCGACCGCGTTCTGGGCGACCGGCGCATCGATGATCACGGCTTCCACGGTTCCCGCCTTGAGGGCGTTGACCGCGTCCGGGCCTTCGGGGTAGGGGCGCAATTCGGAGGCATTGGCTTTTTCCTTGCCCAATTCCTGTCCGGTCGTGCCCTGCTGGGCGCCGACGACCTTGCCTGAGAGGTCTTCGATGCCGGTGATTTCGCTGCCTTCTTTGACCAGGATTGCCTGTTCGGAGAGGTAATACGGATTGGAGAAGGCGACGGCCTTTTCGCGTTCCGGGGTGATCGTCGCGGCCGAGATCACGGCTTCGAACTTGCCCTGACCGACGTCGCGGAAGATCGTTTCAAATGAAGTGTCTTCGACTTCAGCCGTGCGGCCGATCTTTTCGGCAATCGCTTCCATCAGTTCGATGTCGAAGCCGGTGTAGCTGCCGGGTTTCCCCTGCTCGAACGGCGGATAGGGGATGTCGGAGCCGATCGTGAGCGGTTCACCGCCGCTGCTCGCCGTGGATTCTTCGCCGCCGCCGGTGCTTGAGCTCGAGCTGCTGCTGCCGCAGCCCGCTACGACGACGGACACGACGCCAACGAGGAGAACCGCGAAGAGCGCGGTGAGTCGGGACTTGCTCATCAAGTACTGCCTCCGATCCAAAGATTGCTGAACCTGAGCAAAGATATACGCCCCTCGGCCGTCCACGTTTATCCAGTCGGCCATATTCCGACGCTACACTTTCTGAAGTAAGGGGACGGGCCGATGGCAGATCAACTTCTAAATAGACCCTGCGGCGGGCGCTTTGGCGACATCGTCGAGTCGATCGGCAACACGCCGCTGGTCGAGTTGCCCCGGCTCTCGCCGAAGCCCGAGGTCCGGATCTACGCGAAGCTCGAGGGGCACAACCCGACCGGCTCGGTCAAGGACCGAGTCGCCAAAGCGATGATCGAGGCGGCCGAGGCCGAGGGCGCGATCGAACCCGGGCAGACGATCCTCGAACCGACCTCCGGCAACACCGGCATCGCCCTGGCGATGATCTGCCGGCGCAAGGGCTACCCGCTCAAGGTCGTGATGCCCGACAACGTCACCGAGGAGCGGACCCAGCTGCTGCGCATGTACGGAGCCGAGATCGTCTACTCGGAGGGCGCCAAGGGCTCCAACGGTGCCGTCGAGGTGGCGCTGGAGATGGCCGAGCAGCCCAACTTCTACATGCCCTACCAGTACGGCAACGAGAACAACCCGCTCGCCCACTACAACGGCACGGCGCTGGAGATCCTCGACGAGCTCGACGAGGTCACCGCATTCGTCGGCGGGCTCGGCACCGGCGGCACCTTGATGGGCAACGGCCGCCGCCTCAAGGAGGCCAACCCGCAGACGCTGATCATCGCTGCCGAGCCGATGCAGGGCGAGCTCGTCCAGGGCCTGCGCTCCCTCGACGACGGCTTCATCCCGCCGATCATCGACCTCTCGATCCTCGACCGCAAGATCATGGTCTCCAACCGCGACGCGATCGTCTGGACCAAGCGGCTGCTCGACGAGGAGGGCGTCTTCGCCGGCGTCTCCGCCGGTGCGATCGCCGCGATCGCCGCTCGCATCGCCGGCGAGCTCGAGGGTGGAAACGTCGTCTTCCTGATCCCCGACGACGGCTGGAAGTACCTCTCCTCCGGCGTCTACACCAAGCCGATCGAGGAGATTGAAAATCTCGACTCGACGGTCTGGTGGTAGTCGAGCGCCAGGCGACGCGATGCGCATCTCCCAGGCCCTGATCGATGAGATGGTTGCGCACGCGCGCGAGGATCTGCCGAACGAGTGCTGCGGGATGATCGGCGGCGCCGACGGCGAGGCGACCGGGGTGGCCCGGGTCGCCAACTCGGCGGCCAGCCCGCTGCGCTACGAGATGGACCCGCAGGAGCAGTACGACGCCCTGAAGTCGATCGAAGGTGACGGCGGCGAGCTGCTCGGGATCTATCACTCGCACACCAAGAGCGCCGCCTATCCCTCGCAGACTGACGTCAACCAGGCGGTCGCCTGGCCCGAACAGATTTACGTCATCGTCTCCCTCGCCGATGAACGCGCACCGGACGTCAAGGCCTACCTACTCAAGGATCTGAGGATCGCCGATGTCGAGATCAACGTCTCCTAGCCACAAACGCGGCTCTCACCACAGCGGCGCCCACGACGGCGGCGGCTCCCACGAGGGCGACGGGGGCGGTGGTGGGGGCGGGGGCGGCGGCAAGCTTGCAAAGGTCGCATTCGCCCGCAACCAGGTCGAAGCCGAAATGATCCAGGGGCTGCTCGGCGAGGGCGGCATTCCCAGCGTGCTCAAACGCGCCCGCGGCTTCGACGCGCCGGAGTTCATGGCCGCGGGGCCGCACGACGTCTACGTGAACACAGAGCAGGCCCACGCGGCCAAGAAGCTGCTGGCCGACACG
The DNA here is from genome assembly GCA_013821475.1 of Solirubrobacterales bacterium. Lineage (GTDB taxonomy): Bacteria > Actinomycetota > Thermoleophilia > Solirubrobacterales > 70-9 > VAYN01. Next base: position 783 of record JACDGU010000041.1, on the reverse strand, counting down.
ATCACCGAGAACGAAGGCGACGAGGAGGCCGAGCTGCGCGACGAAGCCCGGCTGCGGCGCGGCGGACCGACGACCGAAACCTCTCCGGCGCGGCTCGCCCTCTGGGTCGCCGCCGCTTTTCTCGGCGCCGTGATCCTCGTCTGGGTTCTCTACCAGCTGGCCTGAGCGAGGTCCGGGGGTGTCGATCCCACCCGACGATCAGAAGCCCGAAAACGATGGTCGAAGCCGAGGAAGAGGGCTGAGGCTCAGCCGGCGCTGCCGGTGCGGTTCATCCCGCGCAGGTGGTCGCGCCAGGCGGACTCGATGTCGCGGAAGCGGGCGTCGAAGGCGTCTTCGAGGGTCGGCACGGTGCCGCCCGGGAGCAGACCGTTGACGAGTCGCTCGCAGGCCTCTGGGCCGCGCTCGTTCTCGAGCAGGTCGAAAACCGTGCCGCCGAGGATCACCGCGTCGCGGCGCGAGGGCGGGAAGGAGGGGCGCGAGCTCTCGCGCAGGCGGCGGATCACCGCGGCGCGGTAGAGGCCGACCTGGCGGGCGAAGTACTGGGCGCCGCCTTCGACCAGCCAGGCCCAGCGCAGGTAGCGATAGAAGCGGCGGGGGGTCCAGGACGGCGGCAGGGCGGGATTGTTGGCGGCGACCACGAGCTGGGCGTAGAGGCGCTCGGCGGTGCCGCGCAGCGCCTCGAGCGAGTCGTCGCCGGCGGCGCGGCGTTGCATGTGCGGGTCGTTGAGGACGTGCAGCTCGGTCGCCATCGCCCAGCCGGCCATGTAGCGGCGGCCGGCCGCC
>JACDGU010000193.1 GCA_013821475.1 Solirubrobacterales bacterium | reverse complement strand
CCGCCGAGCTGATCGCCGCCGACGGCGCCGCCGCGGCGGCCGCGCGCGGCTCCTTCGGCTTCGCGATGAGCGGCGGCCGCTCGCCCTGGGCGATGCTGGCGATCCTCGGTGAACTCGAGCAGATGCCCTGGGCGCAGACGGCGCTGTTCCAGGTCGACGAGCGGATCGCCTCGCCGGGCAGCGAGGACCGCAACCTGACCCACATGGTCCTCGGCCTCTCGATGGATCACCAGTCGGCGATGCGGCCGATGCCGGTCACCCAGCGCGACCCCGACTCCGCCGCCCGCGAGTACGAAGCGACGCTGCCGGAGCCGCTCGACCTCGTCCACCTCGGCCTCGGCCCCGACGGCCACACCGCCTCGCTGGTCCCCGGCGATCCGGTGCTCGAGGTGAGCGACCGCCGCGTCGCCCTGACCGAGACCGCCTACCAGGGCCACCGCCGGATGACGATCACCTACCCGGCGATCGACGCCGCCCGCAAGGTGCTGTGGCTGGTGACCGGCGCCGAGAAGCGCGACTCGCTGGCCAAGCTGCTCGCCGGCGACGATTCGATCCCGGCCGGCCGGGTCGAGAACGACTCGATGATCGTCGTCGCCGACCAGGCGGCCGCGGGCTGACGATGGCGACGAGGCTACAGCCAGGCCGACGCCGCCGACAAGCCGGATCCCGGCAAACGTGATCGAGCCCATCTAGGCCAGCGAGAGCCGGACGAGGATCTCGCGGAGCCGCGCCAGCCGAGGGTCCGCCTCGCCGACCATCGCCTCCAGCCAGGCTTCGATCTCCGGCACCTCGAACGACTCGGTGGCGACGAGGATCTGCTCGATGTCGAGCCAGTCCTTGGGGCGGTCGAACATCGCCTTGCAGACCGCCAGGTGCTCGGGGGAGAGGATCGGGATCGTCGTCTCCGCGAAGGGGACCCGTCTGGCGGCGCGCCGCATCTCCTCGTGGAAGGGGTCGTAGGAGAAGAAGAGGTCGACCGGGTTGCGGTCCCACCACAGCCGGGCCTGGCCGTCGCGTTCCAGCGCCGCGACCTCGAGGGCGACGTCGACGCCCAGGGGCTCCAGTGCATCGCGTACGCGGGGCCAGCGCTCGGTCGCGACGAAGACGTTGATGTCGACGTCGATCGTCGCCCGCGGCTCGGCGTAGTAGGCGAGCGCCAGGGCGCCGCCGATCGCGTGGGGGACCCGAGCGGACTCAAGTGCCTCGTGGATCGCGATCACCTTCTGCGGCAGCGACGGGCTGCCGTCCGGGCGTTGCGCGTGGCTCGGTTGCTCTGCGGTCATCACTCAGGCCGACTTCAGTCTCGGGAAGCCGATCTCCTCGGAGCGAATTCGGACCGGCAGCGCGTCGGCGAGTTCGAGCAGGTCGCGCAGCGCTTCGCCGCGCCGCTCCTGGCTCGCCCCGATCCACCCGGCAGCGGAGCGAGCGGCATCGGAGATGGTGGTCGAGGGGTCGGCCGGGCGATCACCATCGACCCGTGGGGCAAGGGCGTCGAGCAACAGGTTCCGCAACATCGGGTCGAGCGACTCTCCCCCCGCGAGGCGTTTCAGAGTCGCGCGCGCCGCCCGATCTACCGGGGCTCCCTCGACCGGCGCGCCGGCCCGGATCGCGGCGCGGCGCAGCCGCTCCGGACTCGGCGGCTTCACGGCTCGCGAGCGCGCTTTCTCGATCACCTCGTCGGACATCTCCCTGAAGGTGGCGAGGGTTCGGCTGCGCGGCCCCGCGGGGGTGTTGCGGGACTCCCGCACCTCGAATTGTCCGGGTTTGGTCGCGACGACAAATGCCATAGTGGGTTAATCATACCACTATTAGGAGAGACTCCAAAGTGGTGCGCGCCCCGACTCCGCCTCGCGGCGGCGGAGTCGTACTCTCCCTCTGGCAGATGGGAAACTCGGGTATCGCCACCGCTTCCGCAGCCGCGCCGCGCGCCGGCACCGTCGAGGTGCTGGTCGGGCTGCTCGCCGAACTCGACGTGGCGACCGAATCGGGGGTCTTCTACGACCGCGTCTGCAAGGCCGTCTGCTCGCTGACGACGATGAAGCGGGCGGCGCTGCTGCTCCACGACGACACCTACCGCTCGGTGATCCCGATGGGGTCCTACGGCGCCGATCCGGACTTGGTCAAGCGGATCGAGGGCACCCTCGACGAGACGCCGATCGCCCGGCGGGCGCTGGAAGAGGACCGGGTGATCGAGGTCCGCGGGCCGCTCACCGGCCACGTTCCCGCCCGCTACGCCGATCTCGCCGACACCTCCTGCATCACCTGCACCCCGATCTCCGCTGCGCGCCGCTGGCTGGGCGTGATATTCGCCGACCGCGATGGCGAAGAGTTCGCCCTCGACGACGGCGAGCGGGAGACGATGCTGACCCTGGGACGGCTGGCGGCGCTGACCGCCAGCGTCGAGCACTCGACCGAGCAGCGCGAAAGCGAGCGGCGGCTGAGCGAACGCCTCGACCTCACCCGCGAGCTGCACGAGAACGCGATTCAGCGGCTCTTCGGAGTCGCCCTCGCGCTCGGCTCCGAGGAGGAGCTCTCGGCCGCTGAGCGGCGCCGCTGCCAGGAGGAGCTGCGCTCGGTCGTCGGCGACCTGCGCCACGCGCTGACCCGGCCGGTGGCGACGCCGCACCGCTCGCAGGCCAGCCTGGCGAAGATCCTCGAGCGCCTGCTCGAGCGCCGCACCGACCTCAACCTCGAGTGGGAGGAGGGGGTCGAGGTCCCACCCGACCTCGAGCCCGTCGCCCAGTCGGTCCTGGCCGAGGCGCTGCGCAACGCCGACCGCCACTCGGTGCCGAGCCAGATCGACGTCCTCATCTCCTCCGACGGCGACACCTTCACCCTGGCGGTCGAAAACGACGGCGCCGGCGACGGCAAGGCGACCAAGGGCGGCGGCCTCGGCCTGCGGCTGGCGGCGCTGGAAGCGCTGCGCTACGAGGGCCTGGTCGAGTTCGGCGCCGCCGCCGGCGGCCGCTGGCGGGTCCGCCTAGTCGTCCCGGTCGTGAGCTGATGGCGGGCGACGGTGGCAAGCTGCGGGTCCTCGTCGTCGACGACCACGATGTCGTCCAGTGGGGCTTCCGCCTGCTGCTCGAGCGCCAGGGCTGGGTCGAGCGCTGCCTCGCCGCCTCCGACGGCGCCGAAGCGGTCGACACCTGCCGCCGCTTGCGGCCTGAGGTGGCGCTGGTGGACATGCTGCTCGGCAGCGAGTCCGGCGCCGAGGTCTGCGAGGAGATCCGCACCGTCAGCCCCGGCACCCGGGTGCTGCTGATCTCCGGCGCCGGCGTGATCTCGCCGGTCGTCGCCCGCTCCGCCGGCGCCTCGGGGTTCATCTCCAAGGACTGGTCGGCGGTCGACGTGGTCAAGGCGGTGCGGATGGTCTCGCTCGGGACCGAGGTCTTCGCCGACCAGGCGCCGCTCGACTCGCCGCTGTCGGAGCGTGAGCAGGAGGTCCTCTCGCTGATCGCCACCGGCTCGACCAACAAAGAGATCGCCGGCCACCTCCACCTCTCGCCGCACACGGTCAAGGAGCACACCAGCGCGATCTATCGCAAGCTGGGGGTCCGCAACCGGGCTGAGGCGACGAGGCAGGCGCAGCGGCTCAAGATCCTTGTTTAGGGACGGGGGCGGGTGGAGGGTCGGGTGCCCCTCCGAACTTGCCTGACTGGCTGGATCGCTGAGGGCCGTCCGAGATGGCCTCTTGGCCAGCGGCACAAAACGTTCGGAGGGGCACCCGACCCTCCACCCGCCCCGGCTCCCCTGACAAGGAGAGAGCGGACCGCGGTTGAGCTTTTCGGCGCTATGCGTGGAAAAGCTCAACCGCAAGGGAGCCGATTCGGGATCTAGGTCCGGGAAGCTCCGTCCCTCGGAAGCTTTGCCCCTCCACAAGAGCTGCTGACCTCGGAAACCGGGGGAGGCCTCGTGGGCGGGGATCGGGTGGACCTCGCCAAACC
>JACDGU010000040.1 GCA_013821475.1 Solirubrobacterales bacterium | reverse complement strand
GACCGCGGCGACGTGGCCGGCGTCGACCGCCGCGACCGCCGCGGCGACCTGCGGCATCCGCTTGCCGAAGCGCGGGCCGAGGGCGCGGTAGTTGGGCTTGGCCGTGTAGCTGACCAGCTCCCCCTGGTCGGAGACGAAGTCGAGCTCTTTGACGTTCAGCTCCGCGAGGATGATCCCGGCGCGGGCTTCGATCGCCGCCCGCTCGGCGTCGTTGGCGACGATCACCGCGCGGCGCAGCGGCTGGCGCACCTTCGCCTTGGCCTGGGCGCGGGCGGCGCGCCCGAGCTCGACGGTCAGCCGCACCGCCTCCATCCCGGCTTCGAGGTCGGGGTCGGCGAGCGCCGGGTCGGCGAGCGGGAAGTCGCGCAGGTGGACCGAGTCCTGCTGCTCGCCTGTCTCACCGAGGGCGCCGCCGGCGAGGTTGAGGTGGATCTCGTCGGCAAGGAAGGGGATGAACGGAGCCAGCATCGCGACCGTCTCCAGCAGGCAGTGGCGCAGCGTCGCGAAGGCGGCTCGGTCGCCTTCCCAGAAGCGCCGGCGCGAGAGCCGGACATACCAGTTGGAGAGCTCCTCGACGTACTCGGCGATCGCCCGGCCGGCGGCGGTGCAGTCGAACTCGTCCATCCGCGCGCGCACGGTCGCGACCGTCGCCTGAAGGCGCGAAAGGGCCCAGCGATCGAGGTCGTTCGAGGCGTCCGGCTCCTCACCGAAGTCGAGCGTGCCGAGGTTCTCGGCGTTGGCGTAGAGGACCCAGAAGGAGTAGGTGTTCCAGAGGGTGAGCAGGAACTGGCGGACCGACTCGCCGACCGTGTCGACCGAGAAGCGGTAGCCGGCCCACGGCTGCTGGGTCGCCAGGTAGTACCAGCGGAAGGCGTCGGCGCCGTGGGTGGCGATCACGTCCCAGGGGTCGACGACGTTGCCGCGGCTCTTCGACATCTTCTGGCCCTCGGGGTCGAGGATCAGGCCGAGGCAGACGCAGTTGCGGAAGCTCGACTCGCCGAACAGCAGCGTCGACTCGGCCAGCAGGGTGTAGAACCAGCCGCGGGTCTGGTCCTGGGCCTCGCAGATGTAATCGGCCGGGAAGCGCTCTTTGAACTCGTCCTGGTTCTCGAACGGGTAGTGGAACTGCGCGAACGGCATCGCGCCGCTGTCGTACCAGGTGTCGATCACCGAGTCGACGCGGCGCATCTCACCGCCGCACCTGCCGCAGGCGATCGCCACCTCGTCGATGTAGGGGCGGTGGAGGTCGTCGGGGACGTTGCCGTCGAGCGAGCGCTGGCGCAGCTCGGCGACCGAGCCGATGCACTCGACCTCGGCGCACTCGCGATCGGCGCAGCGCCAGACCGGCAGCGGCGTCCCCCAGTAGCGGTCGCGGCTGAGCGCCCAGTCGACGTTGTTCTCCAGCCATTTGCCGAAGCGGCCGTGCTTGACGTGCTCGGGGTGCCAGCCGATCGTCTCGTTGTTGGCGAGCAGCTCGTCCTTGACCTCGGAGGTGCGGATGTACCAGCTCGAGGTCGCGTAGTAGAGGAGCGGCGTGCCGCAGCGCCAGCAGTGCGGGTATGAGTGCTCGTAGGTCTGCTCGCGGAAGAGCAGGCCGCGGCGGTCGAGATCGGCGAGCAGCTCGCGGGTCACCTCGGGGTCCTTGACGAAGCGGTCCTCGAAGCCGACGACGCGGCGGTCGAAGTGGCCTTCGGGACCGACCGGGTTGTAGAGCGTCTGGCGCTCGGTCGGATCGAAGATCCCGTTCGCCGCGGCGACCGCGTAGTCGTCCTCGCCGAAGGCGGGCGCGATGTGAACCAGGCCGGTGCCGTCCTCGGTGGTGACGAAGTCGCCGGCGAGGACACGGAAGGGAGCGGCGTCCCCGACACTGGTCGGGCCGCCGTCGGCGAGCTCGAAGACCGGGCCCTTGTAGCGGCGGCCGATCAGGTCGGCGCCGGCGAAGCTGGCCTCGATCCCGACCCCCTCCCCCAGCACCTTCTCGACCAGCGGCTCGGCCAGGATCAGCGACTCGCCCTCGACGCTGGCCCGGACGTATTTCACCCCGGGGGCGACGGCGACGGCGACGTTGCCGGGCAGCGTCCAGGGCGTCGTCGTCCAGACCAGCAGCGACTCGCCCGACTCGGCGCCGGCACCGTCGAGCAACGGGAAGCGCAGGTATATGGAGGGGTCCTCGACGTCTTTGTAGCCCTGCGCGACCTCGTGCGAGGAGAGCGGGGTGCCATCGCGCGGGCAGTAGGGGACGACCTTGTGCCCCTCGTACAAGCGCCCCTTTCCCCAGAGCTCCTTCAGTGACCACCAGACCGACTCGATGTAGTCGTCCTCGAGCGTGACGTAGGGATTGTCGAGGTCGATCCAGAAGCCGATCCGCTCGGTCAGGCGGTCCCACTCCTCGACGTACTCGAAGACCGATTCGCGGCAGCGCTGGTTGAACTCAGCGATTCCGAACTCCTCGATCTCCTGCTTGGAGGCGATCCCGAGCTGCTTTTCGACCTCGAGCTCGACCGGCAGCCCGTGGCAGTCCCAGCCCGCCTTGCGCGGCACCCGGTAGCCGCACATCGTCTTGTAGCGCGGGTAGATGTCCTTGAAGACACGGGCGAGGACGTGGTGGGAGCCGGGCCGGCCGTTGGCCGTCGGCGGGCCCTCGAAGAAGCTCCAGACCTCGGCGCCGTCGCGGTTGGCGAGCGAGCGCTCGAAGACATCGCCCTCACGCCAGCGCGCCAGCACCCGCTCCTCCAGCTCGGGGAAGGACTGCTTGGGGTCGACAGGGTTGAATCCGGGCACGAACGACGGATTCTAGGAGCGCGGGCCTGGCGGACGGTGGTGCGATGACCCAGGGCCGGGTCTAGGCTTGCGCGCGGTGCCCGCATATGACCTCAACGGCAGAGTTGCACTGATCACCGGCGCGGCGCGCGGGATCGGCTTCGAGACGGCGCGGCAGCTGCACCTGCGCGGGGCCTCGGTCGCGGTCCTCGATCTCGACCTGGGACAGGCCCAGGAGGCAGCGGAGCGGATCGGGCCGCGGGCCTTCGGGATCGGGGCCGACGTCACCGACCAGGGGGCGATGATGGCCGCCGTCGCCGCGGTGGTCGAGCGCTTCGGCGGGCTCGACGTCGCCGTCGCCAACGCCGGGATCGCGCCGCCGACGGTGACCACGGCGCGGACGATGCCGGCCGAGGAGTGGCGCCGGGTCGTCGACGTGAATCTGCTCGGCGCCTGGCACACCGCCGGCGCGGCACTGCCGCAGGTCTCCGAGCGCGGCGGCCGGCTGGTCTTCATCGGCTCGATCTACAGCTTTGTCAACGGCCTGATGGCCAGCCCCTACGCGGTCTCCAAGGCGGGGGTCGAGGCCCTCGGCCGGGCGCTGCGGGCCGAGTTGGCGCCGTTCGGGGCGAGCGCCACCGTCGCCTACTTCGGCTGGGTCGAAACCGACCTCGTCCGCGACTCGCTGGACCGCAAGGACGACGGCCGCGGGGCGCGGGTGCTGAGCGAAATCCTGCCCGGCTTCCTGCTCAAGCGGATCTCGGCCGCAAGCGCCGGCGCGGCGATCGTGGGCGCCCTGGAGGAGCGGGCGCCGCGGGTCTTCGCGCCACCGATCTGGCGCTACCTGTCGGCGCTGCGTGGGCTGCTCAACCCGCTGCTCGACCGCCGCATGGACCACGACGCCGACATCGCCGCGGCCGTGCGCGAGGCCGAGGCCCTGGCGGCGCAGCGGCCGGTGGTGGCCCACGGGCGACCGTTAATCTGCGGCGGATGGCGACCTACGACCTCAACGGGAAGGTTGCGCTGATCACCGGCGCGGCGCGCGGGATCGGCTTCGAGACGGCGCGGCAGATGCACCTGCGCGGGGCCTCGGTCGCGGTCCTCGATCTCGACCTGGGACAGGCCCAGGAGGCAGCGGAGCGGATCGGGCCGCGGGCGATCGGGGTCGGCGCCGACGTCACCGACCAGGGGGCGATGATGACTTCAGTCGCCGAGGTGGTCGAGAAGCTCGGCGGCATCGACGTCGCCATCGCCAACGCCGGCATCGCCCAGAAGCAGTTCGCGACCGTGCGCAGCATCTCCGGCGAGGAGTGGGAGCGCGTCTTCGAGGTCGACCTGCTCGGCGTCTGGCGGACCGTGCGCGCGGCGCTGCCGCAGATCGTCGAGCGCCGCGGCCAGATGGTGGTCGTCTCCTCCGTCTACGCCTTCGCCAACGGGATGGGCAACTCCCCGTACGCGGTCGCCAAGGCCGGCGTCGAGTCGCTCGGACGGGCGCTGCGGGTCGAGCTGGCGCCGCACGGAGCCAGCGCCAGCGTCGCCTACTTCGGCTGGGTCGACACCAGGCTCGTGCAGGACGCGTTCGCCCAGCCCGACGCGGACCGGATCAAAGAGCTCAGTCCCGACTTCCTGCGCAGGAGCATCCCCCCCGACGAGGCCGCCGCCGGCCTCCTCCGCGGCATCGAGGAACGCGCCCCGCGCATCTTCGTCCCCAAGTGGTGGCGCTACGTCGCCGCTTTCCGCGGCCTGATCAACCCCCTGCTCGACCGCCGGATGGAGAGCGACGCGAAGACACAGGCGCTGCTGAAGGACCTCGATGCGAAGAGCGTCGACCTCGACCCGGTGTCAGGCCCGAGCTAGTCCGATCCCGGCATCGGGGAAGCTCGGCGGAAACCCCTAACCGGCATCCACCCGCGTCAAGCGCTCGAGCAGGATCACGATCGATCCGTAGGGCTCGCCGGTGGCGCGCTCGAGGCCGATCTCGCAGGTGCGGTTGGCAGAGAGGTGGGCGTCGAAGTGGCGGCCCTCGAGCTCCGCGGCCTCCGGCGCGGTCGCCGCCGCGGTCAGCTCCGGGTGGGAGATGCCGCGGTCGCCGGCGAAGCCGCAGCAGGTCGCCGAGGGGGGCACGTAGACCTCGTCGGCGAGGGAGTCGGCGATCGCCTTGAGCTGGGGGGCGAGGCCCATGCGGCGGGTCGCGCAGGTCGGGTGGACGGTTGCGGTGGCGACCTTCTCGCCCACCTCGAGCCAGGGCAGGAGGCGGTCGTGGGCCCAGCTGACCGAGTCGAGGATCTCGAGCGTGGCGAGGCGCTCGGCGTTCTCCTCGCTGAGCACCCCCTCCCCCGGCTCGGTGACGCTGTTGGTGCAGGAGGCGGCGTCGATCACGATCGGCAGGGCGCCCTCGCCGCTCCACTCCCAGAGCCGCGCGACCATCTCGTTGGCCTTCTCGCGGTGGGCCTCGGCGTGGCCTTTGGAGCTCCAGGGCAGGCCGCAGCAGCTGCCGCCGACCTCGTCGGGGATCCAGACCGGTAGGCCGGCGCGGGCCGAGACCGCGACCAGCGCCTCGATCGGCGAGCCGGCGAAGATCCGGTTGGTGCAGGAGGGGACGTAGAGCGCGGCGGCGCCGGCGTGGATCGTCGCCGGCAACTTGCCCGCCGCCGGGCCGGGCAGGGCGGCGCCGTGCTTGGTCTGCCGCGCCAGTGGGCCGCCGAAGCGCAGGCCGGCACGGGAGGCTCCCTCGATCACTCCCCAGCGGCGCGCCTTCGAGAGGGCCGAGGCTTCGGAGCGCTCGCTGTGCTGGCGGTGGCGCAGCTCCTTGACCAGCCTGCCGGTGTCGATTCCGAGCGGACAGGCGAGCTGGCAGGAGCCGTCGGCGGCGCAGGTCTCGATCGCCTCGTACTCGTACTCCTCCAGCAGCGCCCGCTGGACCGGCGAGCCGGCGGGCTGGCGGGCCATCTCGCGGCGCAGGACGATCCGCTGACGCGGCGTCGTCGTCAGGTTACGGCTCGGGCAGACCGGCTCGCAGAAGCCGCACTCGACGCACGAGGTCGCCGACTCCTCGATCGGCGGCGTCGTCTTCAGGTTGCGCAGGTGGGCGGCGGAGTCGCGGTTGAGGATCACGCCCGGGGAGAGGACGGCGTCGGGGTCGGCGAGCTGCTTCACCCGCCACATCAACTCGGTCGCCTTCTCGCCCCACTCGCGCTCCACATAAGGGGCCATGTTGATCCCGGTCCCGTGCTCGGCCTTCAGCGAGCCGTCGTACTTGCCGACGATCAGCTCGACGAGCTTGCCCATGAAGGCCTCGTAGCGGTCGAGATCCTCCTGCTTGGCGAAGTCCGGAGTCAGCATGAAGTGGAGGTTGCCCGCCGAGGCGTGGCCGGCGACGCCGGCCAGGAAGCCGTGCTCAGCGAGCAGCGCCTGCAGGTCACGGGCGCCCTCGGCGATCCGCTCCGGCGCCACGCAGACGTCCTCGACGATCAGCGCCGTGCCGGGCAGCCGCAGCTTGCCGATCAGCCCGTGCAGGCCCTCGCGCACGCGCCAGCTGAGCTCGATCTCCTCCGCCTCGCGGGTGAAGGCGATCGGGCGGATCGTCCCGTGCGGGGCGAGGATCTCGTCGGCCTTGGCGAGGTAGGCGTCGAGCTCGGCTGCGTCGGCGCCGCCGAACTCGACCAGCAGCACCGCCGACTCGGGCGGCAGCTCTTTCCACTCCTGCGGCGCGCCGACCATGTTCCAGGCAGCGGTGATCAGCGCCGGCGCAACCATCAGCTCGACTGCGGTGGCGCCGCAATCGACGAGTTCGCGGACCGGCGCGATCGCGGCGTCGATGCTGGGGAAGTGGACCCAGGCAGTGGTGGTCGCGGCCGGCTGGGGCACGGTCTCGAAGACGACCTCGCCGAGGAAGGCGAGCGTGCCCTCGGAGCCGACCAGGAGGCGGCGAAAGATCTCCAGCGGCTCGTCGGCGTCGAGGAAGGCACAGAGCCGGTAGCCGGTCGTGTTCTTGATCGCGAACTTGGTCCGGATTCGCTCGCTGAGCTCGGCGTCGGCACGGATCTCGTCGCGGATCTCGGCCAGCCCCTGCGCCAGCGCCGGCTCGGCGGCGGCGAAGGCCTCGGCGGCGCCGGGGGCGGCGGTGTCGATCGTCGTGCCTGAGGGCAGGACGAAGGTCAGCGAGCGCACCGTCGAGTAGGAGTCCTTGGTCACGCCGCAGCGCATCCCGCCCGAGTTGTTGGCGACCACGCCGCCGACGGTGGCGACGTCGGTGCTGGCCGGGTCGGGCCCGAGCTTGCGCCCGAGCGGGGCGAGGACGCGGTTGGCGTGGCCGAGCACCGTGCCCGGCTTGACCCGGGCGAGGGTGCCGTCCTCCTCGACCGCGACGCCGCCGAAGTGGCGGCGGACGTCGACCAGGATGCCGTCGCTCTGGCCCTGGCCGTTGAGGCTGGAGCCACCGCCGCGGAAGGTGACCGGGATCCCCTTCTCACGGCCGTAGGCGAGGACCTTGCCGACGTCCTGCGCGTCGCGGGCGACGACCACCGCCTGCGGGAAGAGCCGGTAGGGGCTGGCGTCGGAGGCGTAGCCGACGATGTCGCTGACCTTGGTCAGTAGCCGGCCGGGACCGAGCAGAGCCTCGAGCTCGCCGCGCAGCGGCTGGGCGACGCCGTCGGCCAGCGCATCGGGGGCGCGGTCGTCGGCGGGCTCCACCGGCGGCGGGGCGGGTGCGGCGGTCTTGCGCTGCAGCAGTGCCATCGCCCGAACCTAGTCAGAAGAGGGACATGCCGGGGGCGACCGGGACTTCGACCAGCTCCGGTGCGGAGGAGGCCAGCGCCACTGAGAGCGCCCCACTGACCGAGTCGCGGTCGCTCGCGCGGTGGGCCTTGACGCCGTAGCCCTCGGCCACCGCGGCGACGTCGAGCTTGGGCAGGTCGAGGCCTGGCGCCCCCTCCACCTGCTCGACTTCGGCAAACCACTTGAGAATCGCGTACTCCTCGTTGCGCAGGACCAGAAAGGTGACCGGCGCCCTGTAGGCGACGGCGCTCCAGAAGGCGGTGATCGCGTACTGGGCCGAGCCCTCGCCGAGCACGCAGACGACCGGGCGGTCGGGCTGCGCCAACTGCACGCCGACCGAGGCCGCAAGTCCGAAGCCGAGCCCGCCGCCGGCGCTGAAGTAGTAGCTACCGGGCCGCGAGATCCGCAGCTGGTTGCGCAGGGCGAGGGTGCTGGAGGGCGACTCGAGGACGACGATCGCGTCCTCCGGCAGGACCTCGGCGAGGGCGGTGTGCACGGTCGAGGCGTTGAGCGGATCGGTCGCCGGGATTTCGCCGGGGCCCTGATTGGGCTCGGGCGCCGGCCGGCTCGACTCGGGGAGCGCCTCGAGCAGCGCCGCCAGGCTGAGCTTGACGTCAGCGACGATCGCGTCGCCCATCGGCGCCCGCACTGCCTCGTCGGGATCGCTGGTGATCGCGACCAGCTTCGCGCCCTCGGGCAATAATGGCCCCGGGATATAAGGGTAGTAGGGGAAGACCGAGCTGCCGACGACGAGGATCAGGTCGTGGCCCTCGAGCGTCTGCCCGACCGGGCCGATCGCCGGCGGCAGCACGCCGCGGAAGTTGGGATGGCCCTCGGGGAAGCCGAGGCGGACGCCGCCGGTCGCCGGCGAGGCCCAGACCGGCAGCCGCTGGCGCTCGGCGAGGGCGACGGCGAGGTCCCAGGCGCCGCTGGTGTCGATGTCGGGTCCGGCGACGAGGACCGGGTTGGCGGCGGCGTCGAGCTGCTGCGCAAGGGCCGCGATCGCCTCGGGGTCGGCGACGGCGCGGCCGATGACCTGGCGCTCGATCGCCGCCCGCGCATCGCCCTCGTCGACCTCGGCGTACCAGTCGTCCATCGGCAGCGAGACGAAGACCGGACCGCGCGGCGGCAACCCCGCGAGGTGGGCTCCATGCGCCAGCGCCAGCGGCACGTCCTCGGCTCGCGGCGGCTCGTAGGACCACTTGACGAGCGGATGCGGCATCCGCGTCGCGTCGCGATTGGTGAGGTTGGCCTGCACGGTGATCTGCGCCCGTGCCTGCTGGCCGGCGGTGACCAGCAGCGGCGAGTGGTTGGCCTGGGCGTTGAAGATCGCCCCCATCGCGTTGCCGACCCCGGGCGCGGTGTGGAGGTTGACGACCGTGGTCTTGCCCGAGGCCTGGGCGAAGCCGTCGGCCATGCCGACGACGACCGCCTCCTGCAGACCCAGCACGTAGTTGAAGTCGGCCGGGAAGTCGGCCAGCATCGGCAGCTCGGTCGAGCCCGGGTTGCCGAACATCGTCGTCATCCCGTGGGCGCGGAAGAGGTCGAAGGTTGCGTCGCGGACCGTCGGCATCGGCGGAACCCTATCCGGCGAGGGCAGATCGCCTGAGCATTGGCGCGTTTTGGCCGCCCCGCGGGCAGAAAGCGCCACGTCCCGCACCGGATTCAAGGCTCGGAAGTAGGCGTCGATAGCGGAAAGGTGTGGATCCGACGCTCTCGTACCCGAGGTCTGGCAACTGGCGCTCCGCTCGCCGCGCTCGCCTGCGCGGCCCTGCTCTGCCTGGCGGGCTCGGCCGCGGCGGAACCGCCGCCGGCCACGACCCGGATCGTCTACGGCGGCGGCAAGATCGTCCCGATCCCGGCCTCGATCCCGCACGAAGCGGGCGACATGGTCGACCAGCGGATCCTCCCCGACCTGCGCTGGATCGCCCAGCGCTACCCGATCTACGTCACCGACGGCTACTCCGGCCCGCTTCCCAGCGGCGAACACGTCGGCTGTGACGAATGCCACGTCCGCAACTCCGACCACTACAACGGCGTCGCCGTCGACTTCGTCCCGATCCACGACACGACCACCTGCGACACCAACTGGACGCCGATCACCCGCCTCGCCCTCTGGGCCGAGCCGCAGCAGAACCTGCCGGTCAAGCCGTTCCGCTGGGTCGGCTACGAAGGCGACGCCGGCCACGGCTGCGGCGACCACCTCCACCTCTCCTGGAACCACGCGCCGGCGGCGCAGTTCGAACTCGCCGAATGGGTCGAAGTGTTCCCCGTCGGCCCCGCCGAAGGCGAACGCAAACCGCGCGGCAAGCCGGCGCCGACGACGAGATCGCCGACCTCCAAGGCTCCCCCCGGCCCGATGGGCGGCATCTCCCAGGTCAAGACCGGCGGCCTCTCGCCGCGACACACCGGCGACTGACCGCGACGCGAGAAGACGTGTCTGAGCTTTGGGGGCATATAGGACCCGAAAAGTCAGACACGTCCGAGAGGCGGCCTCGACGTCCATAGGATGAGCAGCCGATGCGTACCCGGATCGCGATCGCTGCTCTCGGCTGCCTCGCCGCCCTGGCCGTCGCCGGCTGTGGCGGGTCGCATGACGAAACGACGCCGGTCGCCTGCCTGGCCGGGCCGAACGCCTATCTGAATGGGCTACGCGCGGCGCCGGGCGAAGTCAGGGTTGGCGGCGAGACGCCGATCAGCGAGTGCCTGACCCAGAATCAGGATGCCGGCGACCTGGCGAGCGTCGGCGAAGCCCTGGTCAATGCGGCGACGACGCTCAACGCCGAAGCCCAGACCGAACCGGGCGGCGACGCCAACCTGCGGCTCGGCTACCTGCTCGGAGCCGCCCAGCGGGGTGCCGACAAGAGCGAAGGGATCCACTCCGACCTGATCCGGCGGCTGACCGTCGCCGCCCGCTTCGCCGCCGGCCGCAAACCGCTCTCGAAGCCATTCCTCGACACCTACGCCGAAGGCTTCGACGCCGGCCACGACCACGGCTAGGCTGCGCGATGCGTGGCAAGCAGGCGCGCGGCCCGCAGGCGCGAATCTCAAAGTGGACCGGCGTCGGGTCTTCCGCTCGTTCCGTGAATCTACTCATTAGGTCACCCTAATATTCCCCTTAGGGATGCCCAACTTCTGGCAGAGGGTTACGCTTTATGGCCCCGAACGAACTTCGATGGAGGCATCACTTGACCGAGCAGCTCTGGGGTGGCGAGACCACCAAGGCAGTCGATAACTTCCCGGTTTCAGGCGAGCGGGTGCCGGTTCCCGTGGTCCGCTGGCTGGGTCGGGTCAAGGCCGTCGCGGCCGAAGCCAACAGCCAGCTGGGCCTGCTCGACGGCGAGCTCGCCGAGCGGATCGCCGCCGCCGGGATCGCCGTCGCCGAGGGCCGGCACGACGACCAGTTCCCGATCGACGTCTTCCAGACCGGCTCCGGCACCTCCTCGAACATGAACGCGAACGAGGTGCTTGCCAACATCGCCGGCGAGGGGGCCCACCCCAACGACCACGTCAACATGGGCCAGTCCTCCAACGACGTCTTCCCCTCCGCCGTCCACCTGGCGGCGCTGGACGAGGTAACCCACGATCTGCTCCCCGCGATGGGCGGGCTCGAGTCGGCGCTGGAGGAGAAGGCGAAGGCGTTCGCCGACATCGTCAAGGCCGGCCGCACCCACCTGATGGACGCGGTGCCGGTGACGCTGGGGCAGGAGTTCGGCGGCTACGCCGCGCAGGTCCGGCTCGGCGTGCAGCGCGTCGAGAGCACGCTGCGGCGCGTCGGTCAGATCCCGCTCGGCGGCACCGCGACCGGAACCGGGCTCAACACCCATCCTGAGTTCGCCGCCAAGGTGCGGGCCAAGCTTGCCGCCGACACCGGGCTTTCGATCTCCGAGCCCCTGGACCCCTTCGAGGCGCAGGGCAACCGCGACGCCCTGGTCGAGCTCTCGGGGGCGCTCAAGGTCTACGCCGTCTCGCTCAACAAGATCGCCAACGACCTGGCGCTGATGGGCTCCGGCCCCCGCGCCGGCCTCGCCGAGCTGCGCCTGCCGGAGCTGCAGAAGGGCTCCTCGATCATGCCGGGCAAGGTCAACCCGGTGATCCCCGAGGTCGTGATCCAGGTCGCCGGCCAGGTGGTCGGCAACGACGCCGCAATCACGATCGGCGGCATGCAGGGCCAGTTCGAGCTCAACGTCCGGGTGCCGCTGATCGCCCGCAACCTGCTCGACTCGATCAAGCTGCTCGCCTCCGCCTCGCGCCTGCTCGACGAGAAATGCGTCAGCGGCCTCGAGGCCAACGAGGAGATGACCACCCGCCACGCCGAGGCCACCCTGGCGACGGCGACCGCGCTCAACCCCCACATCGGCTACGACCGCGCCGCCGACATCGTCAAGGAGGCGGCCCAGTCCGGTCGCTCGCTGCGCGAGGTCGCGCTGGAGCAGGGGGTGTCTGCGGAGATCCTCGAGGAGGCGCTGGATCATCGGCGGATGGCGAGGCCGAACGATTGACCTCAGGCGCGAGGGGAGAGGTTGGGTGTCCTCTCCCTGCGCTGGGATTTTCGCCGGGAGCCTCGCCCCTCTCGCTGGGTAGGGAGGGGCGAAAATCAGGGACGCCGCTTGGGAGAGGACACCCAACCTCTCCTCCCACGTCCAGGGTCAGGTTTGGGCTTTCTGAACCAGCCCCTGTCCCTGAAAGCTTGAAGAAGTTCAGGGTTCCGTCGAGGGGAGCAGGGTGCCCCTCCGAACGTTTTGCGCCGCTGGCCAGAAACCTTCTCGGACGGCTCTAGGCGTCCAGCCAGTCAGGCGAGTGAGGAGGGGCACCCTGCTCCCCTCGACCGCTACCCCTGGAGAGTGATGAAGCGCTCCTCGGTCAGCTCGTAGACGGCGAAGGCCGGGCCCTCGCGCGTGTTGCCGGAGTCCTTCACCCCGCCATAGGGCTGCTGGTCGGCGCGGAAGGTCGGCACCTCGTTGATCAAGACGCCGCCGAACTCCAGGGTGCGGGCGGCCCGGAGGCCGCGGCCGAGGTCGCGGGTGAAGACGCCGGCCTGGAGGCCGAACTTGGAGTCGTTGGCCATCTCCAGCGCCTCGTCGAAGCTGGAGAAGGTGTCGACGGTGGCGACCGGGCCGAAGATCTCCTCGCACCAGACCTTGGCGTCTTTGGGCGGGGAGCCGAGCAGAGTCGGCGCCAGACAGCGGCCCTCGTCGACCAGCTCGCCGCCGGTCAGCAGCTTGGCGCCGGAGGCGAGGGCCTCGTCGATCCACTGCTTGACCCGGTCGCGGTCGTCGGGGGTGATCAGCGGGCCGACGTCGGTCGCTGAATCGAGCGGGTCGCCGACGGTGAGCTTCTCGACGTTGGCGACCAGGCGCTCGGTGAAGGCATCGGCGATGTCCTCGTGGACGAGGATCCGCTGGATCGAGATGCAACTCTGGCCGGCGTGGGAGAAGGCGTGGATCTGGGCTTTGTCGGCAGCCGCTTCCCAGTCGCCGTCGTCGTTGACGATCAGCGGCGCGTTGGAGCCGAGCTCGAGGTTGACCTTCTTGTGGGGGACGCGGGAGCGGATGTCCCAGCCGACGCCGGCCGAGCCGGTGAAGGTGATCGCTTTGGTCAGCTCGTGCTCGACGATCGCGTTGCCAACCCCCGAGCCGGGGCCGGGGATGACGTTGAGCCAGCCCTCGGGCAGCCCGGCCTCGACCAGGATCGCGGCCAGCTTCAGGGCCGAGATCGGGGTCTGGCCGGCGGGCTTGAGGACGATCGAGTTGCCGGCGGCGATCGCCGGACCGAGCTTGTGGGCGACGAGGTTGAGCGGGAAGTTGAAGGGACTGATCGCGCCGACGACGCCGTAGGGCACGCGCAGCATCACACCGAGCTTGCCGGCGCCGGCCGCGGAGGCCTCCATCGGCACCGTGCCACCGGTCAGCTTGCGGGCCTCGACGGCGGAGAAGATCAGGGTCGCGACGCAGCGTTCCGCCTCGACCGTCGCGGTCTTGATCGGCTTGCCCGCCTCGGCGGCGATCGTCAGCGCCAGGTCCTCGATCCGCTCGGCGGCCAGCTCGGCGGCGCGATCGAGCACGGCGGCACGCTCGTACTGGGGGAAGTCGGCGTTGAGGAAGGCGTCGTGGGCGGCGGCGACCGAACGCTCGACGGTGTCGGCGTCGCCGAGCGCGACGCGACCGACCGGGGTACCGTCGTAGGGGCTCGTGACCTCGGCCCAGTTGCCGGTCTCGACCCACTCGCCGGCAGCGAGGAGCTCGTGATCGACTGCGTCCACCGTCTGCGTTGCCAATTCAATCCTCTCGTCGCTTCGGCCCTGTCGAATCAGCCTAGCGATAGGCGCATGTCGCGCTCGGGAGAGGCCGCGACTCGCCGACGGCGAAGCTGTTGGCACAGATGCGACCGATGAAGACCAGGACCCTGCGAGCCCCTCTCCTCGCCCTGCTGGCCTTCCTCGCCAGCCTCGCCGCGATCCTCCCCGCCGCCGCCTCGGCGAGTGTCAGTTGGGTCGTCCACGGCCGCGGTTTCGGCCACGGGGTCGGGATGAGCGCCTACGGCGCCTACGGCTACGCCATGCACGGCAAGGGCTACCGCTTCATCCTCGGCCACTACTACACGGGGACGACGATCGGCACGCTCGACAAGCCCCGCGTCGTCCGCGTCCTGCTCAGCACCACCCCCGACGACGTCGGCTTCAGCGGCGCCACCAGCGCCTGCGGCGAGCGGCTCGAACCGCAGCGCAACTACGAGGCCCACCAGCTCGGCGCCGCCGTCGTCCTGCGCAGCTCGGCCGGCAAGCCGCTGGCCCGCTGCGGCGCCACCCTGCGCGCCGCCGGCGCCGGCAGGATCTCTATCGCCGGGCTCGGCACCTACCGCGGCGCGCTCGAGGCGGTCTCGACCGGCGGCAAGCTCAACGTCGTCGACGCCCTCGCCGTCGACCAGTACGTCAAGGGCGTGATCCCCAACGAGTCGCCGCCCTCGTGGCCGCTGGCCGCGCTCGAGGCGCAGGCCGTCGCCTCGCGCTCCTTCGCCCTCACCGCCGGGGTCGGCGGCGACGGCTACGGCCTCTACGCCGACACCCGCAGCCAGGTCTACAAAGGGCTCGAAAGCGAGTACGCGCGCAGCAACGAAGCCTGGTGGGCGTCCCCGACCCCTACGACTACTACTGCCCGCTGCACACCTGGATGCTGAGCTTCTCCGGGCCGGAGATCAGCGACAGGCTCAGCGGCTACCTCGACGGCAAGCTGATGAAGGTCCTCGTCACCAAGACCGGCTACTCGCCGCGGATCATCGAAGCCAAGCTCTACGGGACCGGCGGCGTCACCTCGGTTACGGGCGAAGAGCTCGAGGCCGCGCTCGGCGGCTACTCGACCTGGATCAGCTTCGAAAAGGTCCTCGCCGGCAAGGCGGGGACGTGCCCAGCGTGTGAGCGGCGATGAAGGTCGCCGAGAGCTGGCCGCCGAGGGCGTAGGGCGACCCCCAGCCCGGCGACCAGCGACGCCGCGATGCTCAGCCGTCGGGGTAGGGCTGGATCGGGATCCCGTGGTCGGTCTCGCGCATCCCCAGCTCGTAGGCCGCGCCGCCGGAAAGGGTCAGCTCACGCGCCGGCAGGCCGGGGCGCTCGACGGTCAGTTCGAGGTCGGCGACCGAGCAGTTGACGGTGTTGTGCTCGGGTCCCCTGGGGTCGGCGTAGGCCCAGCCGACGAAGTCCTTCGCCGGGGCGCAGGCGCGGCCGCGGACGAGGATGTCCCTGCCCGGTAGGACGAAGGAGCAGGCGGTCGGGTGCTCCTCGATCGAGGAGGAACGGACCTGGCCGAGGCCGCCGAGGCGGTGCGGCTCGCCGTCGAGCATCAGCATCCCCGACGGGATCCAGGGACTGGTGCGAGCGCCGAGCTTGACCCGCGCGGCGCCGGCGTCGAAGTAGGTGTCGGGCGAGTCGGCGAAGCCGGTGCCCTCGAGCCAGATCCAGCGCTCGGCGTGCTCGGTCCCCCAGTTGTGGCCGATCATCCCCGGCCAGCCGCTGAACTCGACCGGTTCGTCGTCGACCTCGAGCCGGCCCTCGAAGCGCACGTTCGGGAACGGGGCGAGGAACTTGGTCCGCGGCAGCGGCGCCTCGTAGAGCCAGTCCGCCGGCAGGTACTTGCAGGGCGTGTCGTCGCCGTCGAAGGTCAGCGACCAGGCGGCGCTGAGCGCCTCGGTGTCGACCGAGCCCTCCGCCGCCCGCGGCGCGATCTCGGCGTCGCCGACGCGGATCCAGGAGCCGGGCGGCGCCGTCAGTTCGGCGGCGGGAACGGTGACCTTGGTCGCCCGCGGCCCCGCGGCAGCGCGATCGAAGTAGGCGAACCAGATCGAGCCGCTCGGCTCGGCCCCCGGCCGCTTGTGGACGGTGTGGCGGATCCACAGCCCGCGTCCCCCACCCGGCTCGCAGGCCTTGATGTAGAAGCTCTCGTAGTGCCCCGCCTTGGCGGCCACATCCGGGTACCGCGCCCGTTCCTCCATCGCCAAACCCTAGAGGTCGAGGCGCCTAGACCTTGATCGTTATCACGTCTCCGTCCTGCACCACGTAATCGCGGCCCTCGATCCGCAGCTGACCCTTGTCCCTTGCCTGCGAGTAGCCGCCGCACTCGACCAGCTGCTGCCAGCCGACGACCTCGGCTTTGATGAACGCTTCCATGATCTCGGTGTGGATCGTCCCCGCCGCTTCCAGCGCGGTGGCGCCACGGCGCAGTTCGCGGGCGACGGCTTCCTTGTCCTCGCCGGCGGTGAAGAAGGTGATCAGCTCCAGCAGGTCGTAGGCGGCGCGGACCAGGCGTGCGAGGCCCGAGCCCTCGACGCCGTAGGACTCGCGCATCTCCTCGGCTTCCTCGGGGTTGAGCTCGGCGAGCTCGTTCTCGATCCGGGCGCTGACCGCGACCGCGCCGGCACCGTTGGCGGCGGCGTGGGTGGCGACGACCTCGGGGACGACGATCTCGCCCTCGTCGACGTTGGCGACGTAGAGAATCGGCTTCGTGGTCAGGCCCTGGAGGTTGCGGGCCGCGTCGGGGGCGGCGTCGGGGACCGGGACCGAGCGCGCCGCGCGGCCGGCGGCGAGTGCCTCGAAGACGGCCTGCAGCCAGCCGTGCTCGGCGATCGCTTCGGCGTCGCCGCTCTTGGCCTGCTTGCCGACCCGGCCGAGGCGGCGCTCGACCTGCTCGTAGTCGGAGAGGACCAGCTCGGTCTCGATCGTCTCGATGTCGGCGAGCGGGTCGATGCGGCCGTCGGGGTGCGGCACGCCAGAGTCGCCATGGCAGCGGACGACGTGGCAGATCGCATCGGTCTCGCGGATCGAGGCGAGGAACTGGTTGCCGAGCCCCTCCCCTTCCGAGGCCCCTTTGACCAGGCCGGCGATGTCGTGGAAGGAGATCGTCGCCGGCACCAGTTCGGAGCTGCGCACCGTCGCCGCCACCCGCTCGAGCCGCTCGTCGGGGACCTGGGCGATCGCGACGTTGGGCTCGATCGTCGTGAACGGGTAGTCGCCCATCTGGGCGCCGCCCTTGGTCAGGGCGTTGAAGAGGGTCGACTTGCCGGCGTTCGGCAGCCCGACGATCCCGACCTTCATAGGGAGAGGGGCACCACGAGCCCGAGGAGGATGCCGAGCAGGGCGCCGGCGAGCACATCGGACGGGTAGTGCATCCCGAGGTAGGGGCGGCCGAGCGAGATCGCCAGGGCGATGAGGAGGGCGCCGGCGGTCGCCGGGTCGACCCGGAACATCGCCACCGCCACCGCGAACGAGGAGACGGCGTGGGCGGAGGGGAAGCTGAGCGAGCTCGGGGCGCCGCCGAGCGGCGGCAGGCCCTCGAGCACCGGCCGCGGCCGTTTCACCGCCAGCTTGATCAGGTAGTTGAGGCCGATTGCGATCGGGCCCAGGGCGGCGCAGATCAGCCAGGCTTCGCGCCGCGAGGGGTCAAGCAGGGCGAAGACAATCCCCAGCACCAGCCAGACGATGCCGTTGTTGCCCGCCTTGCCGAGCGCCCTGGCGACGTCCTCGACCGCGGGCGTGTGCCCACGGGTCCGCATCGCTCGCAGCAGCTTGAGGTCGAGTTCGCGCATCGGCGCCGCAGGATAAGGGTCGCGATGCCGGATCTCCGTCAGGCCTCGACCGCCGTCCCGTCAGAATCCCGGCATGCCCTCCGTCCCCGGCTACGTCCACACCCCCGGCAACCACTGCGGCTCGACGGCGCTGCGCAACCTGCTCGCCTTCGGCGGCATCGAGATCAGCGAGGAGATGGCCTTCGGGCTCGGCGCCGGCGCCGGCTTCTACTACCTGGCGATGGACGGCAGCTCGCCGAGCCGCTGGTTCAACGGCCGCACCGCGCGGCTCGAGGAGAGCTTCCGCGAGCTGACCGGCGCCGCCCTGGAGATGCGCACCTTCGCCGCCGGCGACGGCGACTCCTGGGACGCGGCACGGGACGAGGTCGACGCCGGCAACCCGGTCCTCCTCCTCACCGACCTCTACTACCTCGACCACTACGGCAACTCGGCCCACTTCCCCGGCCACGCCGTCGTCCTCGCCGGCTACGACGAGGAGCTGGCCTACCTCTCCGACACCGGCTTCGAGGACCTGCAGGAGACGCGGATCGAGAACCTCGAGCGCGCCCGCCACAGCGGTCACCCGGCCTACCCGCTCGAAGGCCACATGTTCACGGTCAGCGGTGCGGTCGACGAGCGCCGGCTCGCCGCCGCCGTCCCGGCGGCGATCGAGCGCGCCGCCGCGGAGATGCTCGAGCCGCCCTTCGGCGCCTTCGGCGGGTTGCCGGCACTCGAGCGTCTCGCCGCCGAGGCGGGCACCTGGCCGCAGGCGGTCGAGGACTGGCAATGGTGCGCGCGCTTCGCGTACCAGGTGATCGAGCGCCGGGGAACCGGCGGCGGCGCCTTCCGGCCGATGTACTCGCGCTTCCTCGCCGAGGCCGGCCGCGACGAGGCGCCGCTGGCCGCGGCGGCGGCCGAGCGCTGGAGCGA
>JACDGU010000192.1 GCA_013821475.1 Solirubrobacterales bacterium | reverse complement strand
CGCGGTCGCGAGGGATAGCCTGGGCCGCGATGGCCAAGGTCGCCCCGAAGCACACCGATGCCGCCGCCGACGTGCTGGCGATCTTCGGCATCAGCGGCGACCTGGCGAAGAAAATGACCTTCCGCGCGCTGTACCGGCTCGAGGCCAGCGGCAAGCTCGACTGCCCGATCGTCGGCGTCGCGATCGACGAGTGGGACGACGAGCAGCTGCGCCAGCACGCGCACGACTCGATCGTGGCGACCGTCTCCAAGCCCGACGAGAAGGTCTTCGCCCGGCTCGCCAAGCGGCTCTCCTACGTCCAGGGCGACTACGCCGACGCAGCGACCTTCGAACAGGTCGGCAAGGCGCTGGGCGACGCCAAGCACCCGGTCTTCTACCTCGAGATCCCGCCCTCGCTGTTCGCGACCGTGGTCGGCGGCCTCGGCAAGGCCGGGCTGACCGCGAACGCGCACGTGGTGATCGAGAAGCCCTTCGGCCACGACCTCGAATCGGCGCGCTCCCTCAACGCCGAACTGCGCGAGATGCTGGAGGAGCCGCAGATCCTGCGCATCGACCATTACCTCGGCAAGGAGCCGGTGATGGACATCAGCTACCTGCGCTTCACCAACTCGATCCTCGAGCCGGTCTGGAACCGGGCCCACGTCTCGCACGTGCAGATGACGATCGCCGAGAACTTCGGCGTCGACGACCGCGGCCGCTTCTACGACGCGGTCGGCGCGATGCGCGACGTGATCCAGAACCACGGCCTGCAGGTGCTGGCGCTGATCGGGATGGGACCGCCGACCGGCAACCACCCGGACTCGATCCGCGACAAGAAGCTCGAATTCTTCAAAGCCATGCGGGCGGCAGACCCGAAGCGCTATGTGCGGGGCCAGTACGACGGCTTCCTCGAGGTCAAGGACGTGGCGCCGGACTCGACCACCGAGACCTTCGCCGCGGTCGAGCTCGAGGTCGACAACTGGCGCTGGAGCGGGGTCCCCTTCTTCATCCGCGCCGGCAAGTGCATGCCGGCCAAGTCGAGCGAGGTGACGATCGTCTTCAAGCGGCCGCCGAACCTCGGCATCGGCCACGGCAAGACGCCGGAACCGAACAAGATGACGATCCGGATCGAGCCCGAGCCGGGATCGCGGATGCGGCTCTACGCGAAGAAGGCCGGCGAAGAGGCCTTCGAAGCCGCCGACCTCGAGGTCCTCTTCGAACGCGAGCCGGGGATCGACCCCGAGCCCTACGAGCGCCTGCTCGGCGACGCGCTCGCCGGCATCCACACCCTCTTCACTCGCCAGGACACGATCGAAGAGACCTGGCGCGTCGTCCAGCCGCTGCTCGACGAACCGGGGCCGGTGCTGCCCTACGAGCCCGGCACCTGGGGACCCGAGGCGGCCGACAAGCTGCTGCGCGGCGTCGCCCACTGGTCGGACCCCTGGCTGCCGGGCGAATAGCCTCCGGCTCGGACGTGACTAAAACCTAGCCGCGTGCTAGGTTTTCGGGGCTCCTAATTAGGGTGACCTAAGCGTTACCCAGGGAGCTTCCCAAATGATCCCCACCTTCGTAATCACCCTCCGAGAGGGCGTCGAGGCCTCTCTCATCGTCGGCATCATCGCCGCCTTCCTGGTCAAGGAGGGTCGTCGCGACGCGATCCGGCAGATGTGGATCGGGGTGACGATCGCGATCGCGCTCTGCGTCGGCGTCGCCGTGATCCTCGAAGTCGTCGGCCAGGAGCTGCCGCAACGCCAGCAGGAGGGGCTGGAGACGATCGTCAGCCTGATCGCGGTCTCGGCCGTCACTTACATGATCGTCTGGATGCGCCGCCATGCCCGCGGAATCAAGGCCACGCTCGAAGGCGAGGCCGCCTCGGCTCTGGCCGCCGGCTCGACCATGGCGCTGGTCGGGATGGCCTTCCTGGCGGTCCTGCGCGAGGGCCTCGAGACCTCGGTCTTCCTGCTCTCCGCCTTCCAAAACTCGACCGACACCCCCGCGGCCAGCGCCGGCGCGGTGCTCGGCCTGCTCGCCGCGGTGGCGATCGGCATCGGCCTCTACCGCGGCGGCGTCCGCATCAACCTCGCCAAGTTCTTCAAGCTCACCGGCGTCGTCCTCGTCTTCGTCGCCGCCGGCCTGCTCGCCACCGCCGCCCACACCGCCCACGAGGCGGGCTGGATCAACGGCCTCCAGGGCCAGGCCGTCGACCTCTCCTGGCTGGTCCAGCCGGGGACGATCTCCGGCTCGCTGCTGACCGGGATGCTGGGCCTGCAGCCCCGCCCGACCGTGATCGAGGCCGCGGTCTACGTCCTCTACGCGGTGCCGATGCTGCTCTACGTGCTTTGGCCCGACCGCTTCCGCCGGCGCCGCCGCAGCCCTCGCGTCAGCCGCAGCCAGGGTGCCCCCGCCGGAACCCCGGCGTGAGCGTCCACCCCAGCTGCCGATGACCCCGATCACGCGCCGCCGCCTGCTGGCTTCCGCCGGGATCGGCGCCGCCGGGATCGGCCTCGGCGCCGGCGGCTACCTGGTCGGGCAGTAGAACGCAGAGGCGAGCGGTGAAGGCACCGGCAGCGTCCCCTTCTACAACGGCGAGCACCAGGCGGGGATCGACACCCCGGCCAGGACCGCCTCCACTTCGCCGCCTTCGACCTGATGACCGACCGTCACCTTCGGCTTCGGCCCGGGCCTGTTCGAACGCCGCGGGCTCGGCCTCGCCGCCAGGCGCCCGGCGGCGCTGCGCCAGATCCCGGCCCTACCCGCCGACGAGCTTCGGCCGCACCGCGACGACCAGCCGCAGCCAGGACACGCCGCGCAACCTGATGGGAATGAAGGACGGCACCGCTGGATGCGCGGGGGCAGCTGCATGGTCACGCGCCGGATCCGGATGCTGCTCGAGATCTGGGACCGGACCTCGCTCGAAGAGCAGGAGCAGACGATCGGCCGTCACGAGTACAGCGGCGCCCCGCTCGGAGCGAGCGATCGTCACCGGCGAAGAATCGTAGGGAGGACCGCAAAGAGGACCGTTCGGGGGTGAGGCCCATCCGTTCGGTTGCCTAAGGTCGGGGGATGGACTTGTTGATCGGAGAACGGGCCGACGAGATGCTGGCCAAGCTCGGGTACGAACATTGGCGGCCGGGGCAGAAGGAGGCGGTGGAAGCCGCCCTGGAAGGGCGCGATTCGCTGATCGTGATGCCGACCGGTGGCGGCAAGAGCCTCTGCTACCAGCTGCCCGGGCTTGCTTCTGAGGACCTGACGATCGTCGTCAGTCCGCTGATCGCCCTGATGCGGGACCAGTGGCTGCGGCTGACCCAGGCTGGGCAGCCGGTGACGATGATCTCCTCGGGGATGGACGAAGGCGACGCCTGGGCGGCGCTCGAGGACGTCCGCAGCGGCGAGGCGCGGATCGTCTACTGCGCGCCGGAGCGGTTCGGCTCCAAAGTCTTCCTCGATGCGCTGGCGCACCGGCGGATCGACCTGATCGCCGTCGACGAGGCCCACTGCGTCTCCGAGTGGGGGCACGACTTCCGCCCCGACTACCTGCGACTGCCGCAGATCGCCGACCGGCTGGGGCGGCCGACGGTGATGGCCTGCACGGCGACCGCGACCAAGCCGGTCGCCGCCGAGATCGCCCACCGCTTCGGGATGCGCGACCCGCTGCAGGTGCGTTCGGGCTTCGACCGGCCCAACCTCTCCTTCGACGTCGTGCCGCTGGAAGGGACCGGGTCCAAGGCGCGGCGCCAGGCGCTGCTCGAGGCCGGGCTCGGCGACCCGGAGAACCGGCCGGCGATCGTCTACTGCGGCACCCGCAAGGACACCGACGAGGTCGCGGCGACGCTGCGCGAGACCGGGATCGACGCCCGTCCCTACCACGCCGGAATGGAATCCGAGCAGCGGACCGCGGTCCAGCGCCGCTTCATGAGCGGCGAGACCGAGGTGATCGTCGCCACCAACGCCTTCGGCATGGGCGTCGACAAAGCCAACGTGCGCTCGGTCTGGCACATGACGATCCCGACCAGCGTCGAGGCCTACTACCAGGAGGCCGGCCGCGCC
>JACDGU010000191.1 GCA_013821475.1 Solirubrobacterales bacterium | reverse complement strand
GGTCCGTGCCGGGAGGCGAGCGCCTCCCCCACCGCGGCGAGCACCTCCCGTCGCGGCGCCCGGCCTCCGCGCTCCGCCAGCGCCCGCATGATCGCCGGCTCGTAGATGCCGATCCCGAGCGGCCGGGGTATGGACGCCTCGACGGCGATCACCTGCTCACCCCGGACCAGCGCCTCGAGCCGCGTCCTCTCCTCCTCGGAACGGGCCATCATGTGGGTGTAGACGCGCAGCGTGAAGCCGGGGTCGGTGTGGCCGAGCATCCGCATCACCGAGGCCGGGTCGGTGCCGCAGGCGACCATCACCGAGGCGAAGGTGTGGCGGAGCTTGTGGGCGGTGAGGCCCTTCGGCAGCGGCACCTGCCCGCGGCGTCCGAGGATCTCGTCGGCGCGGGAGAAGGCGTCCACGAGCACCCCGGTCCGGAGGGTGTCCTTGTTGCGGGGGTCGCCCTTCGTGTTCGGGAAGACGAGGCCGTCGGGGTCGCCGCGGTAGCGGGCGGCCTTGTGGGCGGCGAGGAGGTCGCGAAGGAGCGGCCCGATCGGGATCTCGCGGAGGCCGGCCGCGGTCTTCGAGCGACCGACGTGCAGGCGCGCGTTCGCCAGATCGAGGTCGCGCCAGAGCAGGCGGCAGAGCTCCGAGGCCCGCGGACCGGCGAGGACGAGGGTGGCGAGGATCGCCTCGCGTTCGGTGCAGCGGCTACCCGGCTCGCGGTCGAACTCCGCACCGGCCTCCAGGAGCGCCTCGATCTGGGCGGGTGAGTCGAGGTGGACCGGGCGCCGCGGCGGCACCACCAGCCGGCGTTTGCGGCCGGAGGCGGCGTTCGAGGCGACGTGGCCGTAGTCGAGGGCGACACCGAGGATCCGCCCGAGCCCGTCGATCGTCTGGTTGATCGTCGCCGGGGCGAGCGGCCGCAGGACCTGGCCGTGGTCGTTGCGCCGCGGCCTGCCACGCCCGATCGCCCGGGCGCGGTCCTCGGACTCGCGCACCTTGTGGAGGCGGTAGGCGTCGATCGACTCTGAGTCGATCTCGTCCACGGGCCGCTCGCCGAACCAGGGGTTCAGGTGCGACAGCGCCCATTCGTCGAGCCTCACCGTGTCGGGGGCGACCTGGCCCCTGCGGGCGGCGACGACGGCGGCCGCGAAGGGACCGAAGAGCGGCACCGCCCGGGGGCCCTCCGCGGCAACGGACGCCTCCCGCCCCGGCCTCCGCGCCGGAGGGACCCAGAGTCCGCGCCGGACGTCGGCCATGACGTTCTGGAGCTCATCGTCGGCCTTCGCCCGGTCCCAGCCCTCGGCCTCCAGACCGAGGGTCAGGTAGCGCCGCTCGCCGTAGGCGCGGAAGCGCAGGGCGAAGCCGCGCCCGCGCTTCCAACGGCGCTCGAGGACTTCGCCCTCTCGCCTGCCGGCCATCTCAGCGCACCTCCGTGGCATCGGCGAGCGGGGTGTCGGAGGCGTCGGGCAGACCGAGCGCGAGCAGGCGCCGCGAGAGCGCCTCGTGACCCGCAGCCGGTGCCAGGAGCGCGGCGAGGTCGGCACCCTCGCGGCCGAGGAGGACGCCGAGCGCCGCGGCGCCGTCGCCGAACACGCAGAGCTGGGGATGAAGGCGGCCGCCACGGTCGCCGAGGTCATGGAGGACGATCCTGAACTCACCGAGCGGCCCGACCCCGCCGCCCTTCCGGTGGTCGCCGATCAGGATCTCGCCCTGGTTCCCTAAACGCACCTTCGCGGCATATCGTTGACGGTCGTGGTCGATGAAGGAGAGGCCGTCGCCCTCCTCACCTCGGCGCCCGCCCGCGCCCTTCCTCTGCTCCGCCGTCACGCGCTCCACCCCCTCGTCTCCGGGCCGTCGGAGGTGGTCGCAGGCGCCCGCCGTGGTCAGGATCGGGGGCGCGCCGAGGTACCTCCTCCGGCGCCGGGCCGGGGGCGTTCGTCCGCCCGCCGGCCGCTATCTGACTTTCCAGGAACGTAGCTCTGGTGGGCGGGGAAAGCGAGTCGGATCGCCGCCTTTCGGCATTCCGCGGGTATCGCCGCGCATCGGGCCTGCACGGCCCCGGGGCGACCCTCGGCGCGCCGAGCCGATCGGCCACCTCGACGGGATCGAAGCGCAGGCGCGGCCGCGGCCCGCCACCCAGCCGGAGGGCACCGAGGTCCTCCGCGTGGTCATAGATCCAGCGCCGCGAGATCCCCCAGCAACTGGCGACCTCGGCGGCGCTCAGCATGCCCCCGTCGCCCACCTTGGCAGGGGAGGCGGAGGCGCCGTCGATCAGCTCGGCGAGTCGGCTCGCCAGCGCCTCGATCGACTCGGGCGACAGGTGCATCTCCTGTGGTGCGGCGCTCACCGCCGCCTCGCTAAAGGGCGCGGCGCCCTCGGGCCCGGCCCCGCCTGCCGGGAGTGGTGGTCGATCCGGGCCCTGGCGATCTCCAGGTAGGAGGCCTCGCGCTCGATCCCGCAGAAGCGCCGGCCCTCGAGGACGGCGGCGATCCCGGTCGAGCCCGAGCCCATGAACGGGTCGAGGACCAGGCCGCCAGGCGGGCAGGAGAGCCGGACCAGCCAACTCATCAGCTCGAGCGGCTTCACCGAGGGGTGGGCGTTGCGTGCCGGGGAGGCGGCGTGGGCGCCACCGGCGTTCGGGAAGAGGTTGAGTGCCCGTTCCGGCAGCTCCTCACATCCCGCGTCGCGCTCGGCCCGATCGGCCTTCGGGCAGTAGAGGAAGCGGCTAGGTTCGAGCAGGCGTCGCGCCGCCGCGTCGGCCTCGGCGACCGGACAGCCCGAGGCGCACCCCTCCTCCCGGCAGCCCTCGGCGTGGCCGATCAGGACGTCGGCGGGGTGGCGGCCCGCGACCCGGCAGGCCCCGGTCTCCAGCAGGCCGGTGCCGAAGCGGTCGACGTTCTCGGCGAGGGTGCCCTCCGGTGGCTTCCTCGCCAGGACGATCGGCTCGAAGGCGGGCTTCAGGGCGCTCGCCCGGTCGCCGGGATAGCGCCGCGTCTTCGGCATCCCCGTCCCATACAGCCAGATCAGCGTGTCGCGGATCTCGAACCCGGCGTCCTCGAGGCCGGCGGTGAGCCGGTGCCAGGTACGCGGCGAGCCGAAGGCGAGGAGATGGGCGCCGGGCCTCATCAGCCGCAGACACCCCTCCGCCCAGCCCCGGCACCAGACCTGAAATGCCTCGTTCGGGGTCAGCCGTTCCCCGCCCGCGCGGGCCGCCGCCTCGCGGATCGCCCGCCCGTCCCAGGACTCGCCCTGCCAGTCGATCCCGTAGGGCGGGTCGCAGACCACCGCGTCGACGCTCGCCTCGGCGAGTCCCGCCATCACCTCGACGCACTCCCCCTGGAGCAGGCGGGGGCCCTCATCGCACGCGCCTCGATGACGCCGGGCGACGGACCCTCGCCTCATCCTCGCCCCGCTCGTGGTCATCGACCCGCCTCCCGGCCGAGCCAGTCGACCTCGCATCCGAGCTCCCGCAGTCCGTGGAAGATCGGCGCGTAGGGCCCGCGCTCCACCAGGTCCTCGAGCAGGCAGACCCTGATCGACACCTCCGGGGTCCGGGTCAGCCAGGGTTCGGCCCGCAACAGGGCGAGGGCGGTGTCGCGCCGTCGTCCGAGCGCCGCGCGGTCGGCGCCCGCAAGCACGCAGAGGACGCCGGGGAAGACCGGGTATCGCCGCCGCCAGACCGGCTCGCCGTCCTTCCCGGTCGCCCGATATAGGTCGGCGTAGCGGGCGAGCTCGGCGGCCAGGGCGTCGACCGGCAGGGTGGCGCGATCGAGCTCGAGGAGGCGCTGCTCGAGGAGCACCTCCTCCTCGGTCAGGCGCAGGTAGGTGAGGACAGCGTCCGATATCACCGCCCGCGCCCGTCTGCCCCGCGTGCCGGGGCGCAGCGGATGGGCGACCTCGTGGCGCCAGGCGAGCGGGCCGAAGTCCTCACCCCGCTCCCGCGCCGCCCGCAGGAAGGCGATCCCCACCTCGTTGACGGCGAAGGTGTGGGAGCGGAGCGGACCGCGGACCTGGTCGGGCGAGAGGGCCGGAGACGCTCGCGGC
>JACDGU010000190.1 GCA_013821475.1 Solirubrobacterales bacterium | reverse complement strand
CGACCGCCCTCCGCCACCGGATCTGCGTGCGGCGCCGGGCCCGGCGGGGTCACCCGTCGCCGCCTTCGGCCGCCGCCCGGTTACTCAGGCGGGATCTCCATCGCGAGTTTGTCGACGTCGACACCCTGCCTCAGTCTGACGGTTCGGGCGATGAAGAAGGTCAGCAGCGCGGCGCCGAGGATGATCGCGCAGTCGCGGAAGAAATGACCCTTGTCGATCCCGAGTTCGGGATAGTGCATGTAGATGAAGAAAATCCCGGCCAGCAGCACGACCGTGAGGCCGCCGGCAAGGGCGACGATCGGGATCCCGACGAAACGCTGGGTGGTCGCAGAGGAGCGCCAGAGCTCGGGACGACGATAGGGGAGCAGCACGGCCGAGATGGCGAGCAGGATCATCGTCACCAGCTGCAGGAGCACCGCCTCGAAGAGCACTTTGAGGAACCCTTCACCGCTGCGGACTGCCCAGAAGAGGACGAGGACGCTGACCACCACGGTCAGTCCGATCGCGTGGTTGGGGGCGTGGGTTTTCGGCGAGACGCGGGCGAAGCGCGAGGGCAGGATGCCGTCCAGCGCCCAGGCGAAGAAGGTACGCACCGCGATCGTGATGTTGGGCAGGATCAGCAGCGGATAGGCAACGGCGAAGCTGAGGAAGAGCCACCAGGCGAGCAGGCTGCTGCCGCCGGCGATCGAGGTCAGGAACGTGTAGTAGGGCGGCGCCGCGAAGGGGTAGCTTTCGCTGCCGCTGAGGGCGTTGACGGCGACGAAGAAGTCGTGGCCGAACTTCCAGAAGAAGACGACCGAGAGCAGCACCGCGATGCCGATGTGGATGAACGAGGCGAGGCTCATGATCTTCACCTGGGTGATGTCTTTTGCGCGCCGCACCTCGCCCGAGATATAGATCGATAGCCAGCTGTAGATCGAGAGGCTGGCGATCGCGGCGAAGGCCGGCCAGGTGTTGTTGAGGCTGAAACCGGGGTTGGTTTCGATCCCTTCCTTGCCCGCCGCCTTGATCAGCCCGTGGTAGGAGTCCGATTCGCCGGTGATCGGGTTGGAGAACTGGTTGAAGCTGTGGATGAAGCCGGCCTTGCTCTTGAACAGGAGTACGAGGAAGACGGTGACGAGGCCGAGGATGGTGACGATCCAGAGCGAGTTCATGATCCGCGTCGTCCAGCGCCAGCCGCCGGCGAGCAGCAGGGCGGAGATCAGGATCAGCAGGGTGCCGATCGCGAACTGCCAGCCTTGCTTGCCGGCGAGGTCGTTGCCCGCGGTGACGAGCGTGTTGTGGCCGCTGACCAGGCCGACTGCGGTCAGCGAGGGACCGAGGGCGACGGTTACGAAGGCGAAGGCGGTGAAGGCAATCGAGAGCACCACCCCCGAGACCCAGAAGAAGGACGAGATCAATCCCACCACTGGATGAGTGAGGCGACCGACGAGGACGTAGTCGCCGCCGCTGCGGGGGATCGCCGAGGTGAACAGCCCGTAACAGACACAGAGCACGATCGCGACCCCGAATGCCATCGCGAACCCAAGCCAGATCGAACCCCCCGGGTAGACGCCGAGGACGAAGAAGACCGAGACCGCGAGCAGGATCGACGTCGGCTGCCCTGCCATGTTGAAGACGAAGGTCGAGAAGGGCGAGACTTCCCGCACCAGACCGGTCGCTTTGCGCGCGTAAGTCCCCTGCGAGCTGCCGGGAGACACCCCATCTCCGCCCAAGTCACTCATACCGCTCCCCTCTCGTTTGGATTTTTCATCGGCTAACCGGAAACCAGGTACTTGTTGACGACGCGGGTGGGCGCCAAGTGCACGAGGCAGCCGTCGAGGTGGCCGCTGCCGTAGTCGGAGCCCGGGTTGATCGCGACCGTACGGCCGATCTGCGTCACTCCCTTGCTCTCATGGATGTGACCGTGGAGGCTGAGCAGCGGCTGGGTCTCTTCGATGATCTGGCGCACCCCGGAGCTGCCGGTCGGCACCTCGTGCGGGCGGCCGCCCTTGGTCACGTAGCGCAGCTCCTCATCGACCTCGAAGGCGGTGTCGAGGCTGCTGTCGCGGGGGGGGACGTGGATGTTCAAGATCGCCGACTCAGGGGTCTCGAGCTGATCGACCAGAACCTTGAGGCGCGAGTAGATCTCGTCCTCGTCGAGCTCGCGTGGGGTGTCCCATGGAGTCCGGTTGGCATAACCGAAGGAGACCATCTCATGCGGGCCGACGATCCGGATCGCCTCGTCGCAGGCATCGACGCTGGTGCCCGCCTCGAGCACCGCGTCGACTGACCAGGGATCGTCGTTGCCGGGGATCACGTAGGCGCGGGTATCGGTGCCGGCGAGGCGCTCGTCTGCGAACTCGACCCAGAGCCGCAGCTCGTCCAGCAGCACCCGCTCGAAGGCCTCGGCGCGGTGGCTGCTGTCCCGCGCGATCAGTTGCGCCTCGTCGCGGTCGACGATCAGCGGGTACATCCCGTTGGTGGCGATCGCGCCCTGGATCTCGTCGAGCTCCTCCGCGGTCCGCGCCAGCCGCCGCTCGCCGATCACCTCGGCGCTGTAGGAGCCGTCGCCCTCGCGCACGATCGGGACCAGCGCCTTGCCGGTGAGATCGCCACCCATCACCAGGGCGTCGGCCGGGTAGTGGGCAGCCGCATTGACGAACTTCTTCCAGCAGACCCGCGAGCCGTGGACGTCCCCGGCGTAGAAGAGCCGCAGATTCTTCTCGGTCTGCCGACGCTTAAACACCGCTACTCCAAGCTGCTGTCACGCATCTCTCCTCGATGGCGATGGCGGAAAGCGGCGCGAGCCTATCACGGAGTTGGTCACTGTGTCTAGTTTTTGGGCAGGCCTCGTTTGGCTGTGCTCAGGGCGTCGAGACGGTAAAGCAGACAGATTGTCGCGTCGTCGGCTCACGCCTGGATCAACTCCGTCTCGAGCAGCGCCAGCGCCGCACCCGGATCCAGCGAGGCGAGCAGCCCCGCCGCCGCCAGCACGTAGCCGCCGTCGACGACGAGCCGTGGACCGTGCGGCGCCAGCGAGCGCGGCGCCCGCCTCGACACGGTCTCGGCCAGGATCGCCTCGCCGTCCTCGCGGTTGGCGAAGACCCCCCCGGTCCCGATCATCCGCCCGACCTCGCGCAGGTCGGGGCCGTCGCGGACCAGGGTCGGGGGCCCGCCCTTGCCCCGGCTCAGCAGCATCGTCCCGCAGTGGCGATCGACGGCGTGGGTCGCGCAGCCGACCGCGAGCAGGTGGTCCAGTCGGGCCTCAACCTCGCCTTCGGGGATCCAAGCGGGCCGGCCGGAACGCGCGGCGGCCGCCGTATCCAGGTCCTCACCACCCTCCGACCCCTCGGCCAGCCAGCGACGGTCGGCAGCGACCGCCCCGGGGGCACCGGCGCGGAGTCCGAGGTCGCCCTCGACCGTGCGCAGGGTCAGCGGCACCGGCAGCAGCGGCGCCTCGATTCCCGGCGCCGCCGGCTCGAGCCCACGGCTGGAGTGGACGTCGGTGGTGGCGCCGCCGACGTCGATCACGATCACGTCTCCAACCCCGCCCCGGCCCGCCGTACCCTCGGCCAGTAGACGGGTGGCGTCCAGCGCGGCCTCGGGCGTCGGCATCTTCACCATCCGTGCGAACTCGGGGCTGGCGCTGAGCCCCTTGCCGCCGATCACGTGCTCGAGAAAGGCGCCTGAGATCGCCTCGCGGGCTCCCTCGATCTCGAGCCGTCCGAGCGCGGGCATCACGTTGGCGGCGACCTCGGCCTCGATCCCGGCCTCGCCGAGGATCGTCGCGACCTCCTCGCCGATCTCCGCGTTGCAGGCGACCACCACGTAGCCGTCTAGCCCCCGCTCGGCCAGCCGGCGGGCGTTGGCCAGGACCCGATCGCGTTGGCCGCCGTCGGTGCCGCCGGCGAAGAGGACGATCTCGGGCCGGGCCGCCTGCAGGCGGTCGAGCTCGGCCTCGCCGAGGTTGCCGGCAAGCACGGTGCCGACTCGGGCGCCGGCGTTGAGTGCCGCCTGCTTGGCCGCCGCCGCGGTGAGGTCGGCGACCAGGCCGATCGCCGCCACGC
>JACDGU010000189.1 GCA_013821475.1 Solirubrobacterales bacterium | reverse complement strand
GGTGAGCGGGGCATTACGGTGCTGCATCCGGGTCCTCCTTGAGGTCGTAGGCGTCAACACCCACAGCCTCTCGGCGGGCCCGGATCTACTTCATGGCGTTCGGAACGTGGTGAGGCAGGTCATCTAGTCGCTTTCCCTCATCTTCGAGCTCGCGCAGTCGCGCGGAGATCAGCCTATGTACGTGTTCAATCGTCTCTGACAATCTGGCTCCTCCATTGGTAGTGGCGCGAACTGTATTCGCCCGCTGGTCAATCTCGCTCACTGTGTGAGATAAGCCGTCTGAGCGATTTCTGGCGCCGGCAACGGGTCGCACGTACCGACGTAATTCATGGGCATCGGCGTCGGATCGGGCGGCGACGTAGCGCCCAGACGCGCTCGCAGTCTCGCGTCCCATCGGCGGCTGCCTCGGGGTCGGGACTACCGCCTGGTGAGGGACCACTGGCGACGCAGGGCGGCGATTCGGGACGCTCCTTCGGCATCAGAAATTGAGGCCCCGGCTCGACCAAGAATCCACTGGGTCGAGGTCTCTGCACTGGTATCCATCTGATTCCGTCGAGAAGCGCGTCGACCTCGACGCCGAGACCATCGGCGAGGGATATGGCAGTTCCCAGCCGCGCCGTTCGCCTGCCCTGCTCCAAAAGTCCGATCTCGTGGCGAGTCAAGGAAGCCCGCTCCGCCAACTCCTGCTGAGAGAGTTCCGCGCGTCGGCGGCTTCGTTTGAGATTGAGGCCGAAGCGCTCGGCAACGCTTATGTCGGGCGCGGTCATCGTCCCGCCCCCGAATCCTCACCCGCGGAGGGAGGGGCGTTGTCGTCGATCACCCGCATGGCTCCCGGCTCCGAACCGTCGCCCCGAACCCAGACGATCCCCCGCAGGAGCTCGCGAGGCTTCGCGTCGAGCGAGTCGCAGAGCTTTACGAAGGTGTCGATCCGGGGGAAGCGGAGGCCACGCTCAAGCAGCGACGCCTCGGTCCGATGGAGGCCCATCGTGAACGCCAGCTCATCTTGTGAAATGCCCCGCCTCTTGCGAGCCCTTTTCAGATTGACGCCAAAGCGCTTTCCGACCTCGACCGGGATCATTCGGCCGTCTCCGGTCGGGGCGCGCTCAATCGAAGCGACGACGCGTCGCCGCCCACGTAGAAGGCCCCAGGCCGGCTGACCGGCGGTCCGGCCGTTGCCAGCGAAACCGGCGAGACGGACTGCTGATCGGCAGGCGCGACCAGATAGCTGCCCGACCTTCGTTTCTGCGCAGGAACCCAGCCGATCCCGTCGAGCAGAGCGACTGGCCCCAGGTCGAGAGCGGCGACGAGGCTGACAAAGCTTTCAAGGTGAGGACGGCGCTCGCCTAGCTCGATCAGGCTGATCGCCTGCCGGGTCAGCGAAGATCGTTCGGCCAACTCGCCCTGCGTGAGTTCTGCCCAGTTGCGGCAGCGTTTGAGATTCAAGCCGAAGCGCTCGGCGAGCGATGCCCCTGGATCAGTCATCCGATCCCACCCCCACGTCCCCACCGGGAGTCGGCGGCTCATCGTCAAATGCCCGCAGACCTCCGCGCGTCAACTCACCGGGCATCCAGACGATCCCCCACAGAAGATCGTTCGGCTCGGCGTCCAGCGAGCCGCAGAGCTTGACGAAGGTGTCGATCCGAGGCAGGCGGATGCCGCGCTCCAGCATTCCGGCCTCGGTGCGATGAATCTCAGACATGAACGCCAGCTCTTCCTGAGAGATGCCCCGGCCCTTGCGAACTCTTTTGAGATTCGCGCCGAAGCGTGCTCCAACCTCTGCCGAGATCATTCGGTCTTCTCCAGCCAGGCCGTATAGCGAGCGGCCCGGGTCGGGAAGAAAAACTCCCCTTGCCGGTAGATCAGGCCGGCGCCCAGGAGCTCGATCAGGGCTCGTTCGATCGAGTCGGTCTCGACGAAGACCGGTAGGCCACCGGCCAGGGCCCCGGCGATCTCCTTCTCGGTGACGAGAGCCGGACTCTCGCCGAGGAGGAAGCGCAGGACGCGAACCTGCGCTTCTCGATCTTCGGCATCGGTCGTGAAGTCGGGATCGGACTTATCTTGCTCGTGCATGGGAGTTCTAACCCTCCTGTGCCATGCCCCCGGCTGGCTTGGCATTCGTCAGCGCGGGGGCCTTTTCAGCCACTGAATCGGATTCGGTTTAAGGGCCGATCGCTGGGCTCCTGCGACCGAACGTAGGTGGACCGGAGGGCTCTTCTCAAGGGTTAGCCAGGCATGTCTCCGACCTCGTGTTGCCCCAGGCGTTGCCCCATGGCCCTTTTTGCACCCTGTTGTCTGCACCCCTAAAACGGCGAAAACCCCGCACTAGCGGGGCTTTCGTCCTATAGCGGGGGCAGGATTCGAACCTGCGACCTTCGGGTTATGAGCCCGACGAGCTACCTGGCTGCTCCACCCCGCGACGGTTTGTCAATGCTAGCAACGACTGGGCCGAGACTCGGTTGGGTTCGCCAGATTGCACAACGAGCTTCGCGGTTTGGCTCGCTCTAAAGTGCGGGAATGGCGGATGGGTCCCAGCGGGTGGCGGTGATCGACATCGGCACCAACTCGGCGCGGCTGCTGGTCGCCGAGGTGCGGGACGGTCGGGTCTCGCCGGTCGAGCGGCGCAGTCGGGTGACGCGGCTCGGGCGCGGGGTCGACCTCTCCGGCCGGCTCTCGGCGGAGGCGATCGAGGACGCGTGCGGGGCGGTCGGCGAGTACGTCGAGGCGATCGGGGAGTTGGGCGCCGAGAAGGTCGATGCGATCGCGACCAGCGCGGTCCGCGACGCCGGCAACGGCAGCGCCTTCATCGCCGAGCTGCGCGAGCGCTTCGCGCTCTCGGCCCGGGTCCTCGACGGCGCGGAGGAGGCGCGGCTCACCTACCTGGGCGCCACCTCCGAGCAGGCGCCGAGCAGGCCGACCGTGGTGATGGACATCGGCGGCGGCTCGACCGAGTTGATCGTCGGCAGCGGCGCCGAGATCTCCTTCCACACCTCGCTGCAGGCCGGGGTGGTCCGTCATACGGAGCGGCACATCGACTCTGACCCGCCGACCGCGCTGGAGCTCGAATCGCTCGCGGCCGACGTCCGCGGCCTGATCGAGTCCGCGATCGGCGATGCCCGGGCCGAGGAGGGGATCGCCGTTGCCGGCACCCCGACCTCGCTGGCCGCGATCGAGATGGAGCTCGAGCCCTACGACCCGAACCGGGTCCACGGCCACGTCCTCGCCCTGCCCTCGATCCAGCGGATGCTCTCGCGCCTGGCCTCGGTGCCGCTCGCGGAGCGGATCCAGATTCCCGGCATGCACACCGAGCGGGCGCCGACGATCGTCGCCGGCGTCGTGATCCTGGTCGAGGCGATGCGGGCGTTTGGCCTCGAGCGCATATCCGTTTCGGAGCACGACATCCTCTACGGGGCCGGGATCGCCGCGGCGCGACCGATGGATTTTCCTCATGCGCTCTAAATACCTCGCCGTACCAGGTGGACAGCCTGGAGGGGAGCGCCTGGACACAAAGGTCAGACCGACGGTCGAACCACCAAAAATCGGTAAGTAGCGAGTACCATGTTTTTAGTATCGCCGTTGGCCCCGACTAGACGTAACGGATAGCGCACAACGATACTGCTCTGACCGGGCAAGAGGGGGGATTCCTCACCTTGCGCCTGGTTACAGGGCTCAGGCGATTGCCGCATCATGGCGCCTCCCGCCGTCTGAGCCCATCGAATACACATGGTCCCTGAAGACGTACCCCTGCCCGTCCTGAGGGGCCAGCTTGAATCGGCCGTCAGTAATGACGGCCGGTTCTCGTTCTGGGCCCGTCCGCGGCGCTAGGCGGCGGCACTAAGAGGCTGTCTCAAACTCCCCGCGCACGCCTGGCGGCGCCGGAACACACTTCGCGGGGCCGGCGTCCTCAGTCGGCCAAATGGCGCTGCCATTAGGCCTCCCTGCGTCCTCATATGGAGAGCGTCCCGTCAAGCGCCCACGGCCGATCGGACCCCTGAGGAGTCGCCGCAGCGACCGTGCGGCGCTCTCGGGGCGACACGAGCGGGTTCCAGGTACGTCGAGTG
>JACDGU010000039.1 GCA_013821475.1 Solirubrobacterales bacterium | reverse complement strand
CGCCGGCCAGGCCTCCGGCCGGGCACTGGCGCTACCGGCCGGGATCGGCGTCCGCCGGGCGGCTGCGGCGTTGCGCGACAACCCCCGGGTCGAATATGCCGAGCCGAACTACCTGGCCGGCGCCTCGGCGACGGGCACGGGCGCGGCGCCCGAACTGCCGAACGACCCGGGGACCCTGGAAGGGACGGGCGAAACCGCTGCCGCGGCGGGGGACTGGGCCTTCAAACAGTGGAACTTCCTCGACTGGGAAGGGATCGGGACGCCGAGGCTTCCGGTCTCGCCCGGCGGTATCGACGCGGTCGGCGCCTGGCAGCACCTGGCCGAAGTCGGGCGCCCCGGCGCCGAAGGCGTGACCGTCGCCGTGCTCGACACCGGCATCGCCTACCGCTCCGACCTGCCCAAGACCCTGCGCAGCCCCGACTTCGCCTCGGGCCAATTCGCCAGGGGCCACGACTTCGTCGGCCACGATCGCCTGCCGCTCGACCAGAACGGACACGGCACCCACGTCGCCGGCACGATCGCTGAGAAGACCGGCAACGGGATCGGACTGACCGGCCTCGCCTACAAGGCCAAGCTGATGCCGGTGCGGGTGCTCGACGCAAGTGGCCGCGGCGACGCGACGACGATCGCCAAGGGCATCCGCTTCGCCGTCGCCCACCACGCCCAGGTGCTCAACATGAGCTTCAACTTCGGCTGCGGCAAGAAGGTCCCGGTCGTCGACGAAGCGCTGCGCGAAGCCTACGCGCGCGGCGTCGTCGCGGTCGCATCCGCCGGCAACATCGGCTCGGAGACCTGCGTCTCGGAGCCGGCGACGGGGCCGCGGGTGATCGCCGTCGGCGGCACCACCGAGGGCGGCTGCCTCGGCGACTACTCGCTCTCGGGCAGCGCGATCGACATCGTCGCGCCGGGCGGCGGGGCACCGATCGCCGGCTGCCCGTCGGTCTCGGCGCGGCCGATCTACCAGGTGACGCTGAAACCGGGCAGCACCACCGAATTCGGCATCCCCGGCGACTACGTCGGCACCTCGATGGCCGCCGCGCACGTCTCCGGCGTCGCCGCGATGGTCCTCGCCAGCGGCGTTCTCGGCCCCCAGAGGACGCCGAAAGCGCGCGTCGCCGCGGTGACCAAGCGCCTGCGCAGCACCGCCCGCAGCATCGGCCTGCCGGTCACCCAGCAGGGAGCCGGGCTTATAGACGCCGGTGCGGCGACCGAACCCTCGCCCTAAATCTCCGCCTCAGGTCGTGCGGACGATGATGACACTGCATGGTGCGTGGTGGGAGACGTTGTTGGGAACGCTCCCCAACAGGTAGCGGCGGGCGCCGGTCATCCCCTTGTTACCGACCACGATCAGGTCGGCCTTGGTCTGTTCGGCGACGTTGAGGATCGCCTCGGTGGGATCGGCCTCGACCGGGTGGGTCTGGACCTCGATCCCCTCCTTGCGGGCCTCGGCGGCCGCGGCCTCGAGCACCAGGTTGACGTCCTCGCGCGGGCCGATTTCGTACTGGACGTCGGCCGGGGCGCCCTTTTGCTCGCCCTGCACCCGGCGTTTTGAGACCGGCGCATAGGCGCTGACGATGCTCAGCTGCGCCCCCGCCAGCTTGGCGAGGTCGATGGCCTGGTGGACCGCCTCTGCGGCAGTCTCTGAGCCATCGGTTCCAACCACGATACGAGTGAACACGCCCGCCTCCCTCTGCTCGGTCGCTGAACGCGATTGATACTAGGTGACAGTCCGGAAGCTGGCTGAGCCTTCCTCAGTCCACTATCGCCGAGTGTGGGCGGGGAGACCGTGAAATCGGTCACCCAGGATTTCGGTCGGCGTCGTCGACAAACGCACGATCGCGATCGCGATCGAGGCGACGAGGCAGACGATCAGGATCGCCATCCCGACTTTCCAGATCCCGGGCACGCCGCAACCCTAGATGGTCGCCACCCGATCCCCATGGCGGCGGGTTAGGCTGGGGCCATGGGGCTGGAGAGGGTCGTCGACGGGGTCTGGCTGCTGCGCGGCGACTTCCGCGGCGTGATGAACGTCTACTTCATCGAGGACGGCGACGGCGTCGTCCAGTTCGACGCCGGGAGCAAGGGGATGCGCAGAGCGGTGGCGGCAGAGGCGAAGCAGCTCGGCGGCCTCGAGCGGGTGGTCCTCGGGCACGCCCACGCCGACCATCGCGGCAGCGCCCCGTACCTCGATGCGCCTGTCTACTGCCACACCGACGAAGTCGCCGACGCCGAAGGCGACGCCGCGATCGTCCCCTACATGGATCTCTCGCAGCTGCCGGTGGCGCCGGTGCGCTGGATCTACCCGACGTTGCTGCGCCGCTGGGACGGCGGCGCGGTGAAGATCGCCGGGACCGTCAGCGAGGGAGACAAGGTGGCCGGCTTCGAGGTCATCCACTTCCCCGGCCACGCGCCCGGGCTGATCGGGCTCTGGCGCGAGAGCGACCGTGTGGCGCTGGTGAGCGACGTCGTCTACCAGGTCGACTCCGCCCGGCTGAAGCCGCTGCCGGAGGGCGAGGCCAGCGTCCCCCACCCTGCCTGGGCCTGGAACCACGCCAAGGCGAAGGAGTCGGTGCGGCGGCTGGCGGCGCTCGAACCGAAGGTCGTCGGGGCCGGCCACGAGCGGCCGCTGCGCGGCGAGAACCTGCGCGAGACGCTCGAGCGGGCCGCCGAGAAGCACTGAGCGCGGGTAACTTGCCTGCCTGATGATCGGGACCTACGCCTCGGCGGCGTTGATCTGCGCCGTCTCGCTGCTGGTGGGACGCGCCCTGCTCTCGCTCGGCGGGCGGCGGAGCTGGTCGTGGCTGGAGCCGGCGGTCGGCTTCGGCGCCGTCCTCACCGTGACCGGGGCGCCGGCGCGGGCACCCGGACACGGAACCAGCGCCACGCTCGGCCTGGTGATCCTGGTCGTCGCCGCGATTGTGGTGGTCACCCGGCAGCGCTACGACGTCTCCGGGGCGGTGCGCACCGGCCTGCCGGTGGCGCTGGCGGTCTGCATCGTGCTGGCGATCCCGTTTGCGATCAGCGGCCGCTGGGGCCTGCTCGGCGTCGGCTTCAACAACGACCTCGGCCTGCACCTGGCCTGGGCCGAGTGGCTGCGCAGCGGCTTCGGCCCCTCGCCCGACCCGGGCTACCCCCTGGGCCCGCATGGGCTCGCGGTGGCGACCGCGGCGGTGCCTGGGATCGGGCTCGGCCAGGCGTTCATCGGCGAGATCGTCGCGATCGGGGTACTCACCGGGCTGACCGCGCTGGGAGCGCTGGGTGAGCTGGGCAGCTGGCGCCGGGTCCTCGCCGCGGCGATGGTCGCGGTCCCCTACCTCGCCGCCTCCTACTTCGCCCAGGCGGCTTTCAAGGAGACCGCCGAGGCGCTCTTCGTCCTCGCCTTCGCGATCTTCCTGATCGCCCCCGGTCGACCGCCGAGCGGCTCCTGGCCGCGGCTGCGCTTCGTGCTTGCGCCGCTGGCGCTGTTCGGCGGCATCTTCTTCGCCTACAGCTTCGCCGGCCTCGCCTGGCCGATCGCGATCCTCGCCCTCTGGAGCCTGACCCTGCCGGCGGTGCGCCAGGCACTGCGGCCGCGCTCGCTGCTGCGCTTCCTGCTGCGGCCGGTGACGCTGCTGGCGATCGCCGTCCTCGCCGGCCTCGCGGTGCTGGCGCTGGTCGGGCCGTTCGGCTTCGGCTCCAGCTTCAGCAAAGTCGCCGGCAGCAACACCTACGGCCCGGTCTCGCCGCTGGAGGCGCTGGGCGTCTGGCCGACCTCCAACTACCGCCTCGAAGCGGCCGGTGGGGTCCAGCTCAGCGGCCTGTTCGGGGCGATCGCGATCCTCGCCCTGCTCGCCGGCGTCGGCTGGTGGGTGCAGCGCCGCGAAGCGACGATCCCGATCGCGCTCGGCGCCGGCGGCGCCCTCTACCTCGCCTCGCTGCCCTCCAGCGGCGACTACTCGCAGGCCAAGGCGCTGATGATCGTCGCCCCGCTGGCGATGCTGGTCATCGTCCGCCCCCTGCTGACCGAGTTCAGGCTGCGGCGGCTGGATCTGGTCCGGGTCGGCTGGGCCGTGCTGGCGGTTGCGTTCGTCGGCGGCTCGATCTACTCC
Organism: Solirubrobacterales bacterium; assembly: GCA_013821475.1. Taxonomy (GTDB): domain Bacteria; phylum Actinomycetota; class Thermoleophilia; order Solirubrobacterales; family 70-9; genus VAYN01. Next base: position 14,998 of record JACDGU010000039.1, on the reverse strand, counting down.
AGCTTCCTCGCCCTGCGCGAGGCGCCGGTCGGGCCGGCCGGGCACGGCAGCGAACTGGAGGCGTTCCTGCCGATCGTCCACGGCCAGCCGGTCCTCTACGCCGGCCAGGATCGCTACGCCGCCTACGACCTGCTCGGCGCCGACACCCACGTGCCGCTGGTCGAGTTCCCCGACGCCGCCGTCGACCCCAGCCCGGAAAAGCCGTTCGACACCGGCGACGCCTACAGCCCGATTGACTTCGATTCCTTCTCGCGCAACACGCTCGACCGCTTCCCCTACGTGATCACCAGCCGCGCCGCCTGGAACAGCCAGGCGCCGCCCAACTTCAAGCGAGTCGCCGCCACCCCCTCCTACCTGCTCTGGGAAAAGACCGCCTCGACGCCCAAGAACCGTCACGTCCTGCTCGAGGGGACCGAGGCGGCGGCACACGCCGGCTGCGCCTCGCCGGAGATCCGCCTGCTGCTTGCCGACCCCGGCCGCGCCTCGCTCTTCCCGGGGGCGGTGATCGGGGCCAAAGACGAGTGGGACCAGGGCAGCATCCTCGGCGCCGGCTCCGGTACCTCGCAGCAGCTCGAGCTGCCGGCGGGAGAGTGGAACCTCTCGATCCAGTACTTCTCCCCCTTCGACCTTACCCTCACCGCCCCCGGCTTCAGCGAATCGCTGCTGGCGGCGCTCGACGGCCAGCGCCCGAACACGATCAGCCTCGCCAACAACGGCCAGTACTGGCCGGCCGGCCGCTTCGACAGCAAGGGCGGCAAGACCCGCTTCACCCTCTCCAGCGCCTCGGCCAGCACTCTGCAGAGCCTCAGCGGCTACCAAGGAGAGGCCTACGTCGGCGAGCTGGTCGCGGTGCCGGCAGAGCCCCACCGGATCGTGCCGCTCAGCAAGGCCTGCAACGGGTGGATCGACTGGTACGAATCGCGCGAAGTGCCTTAGGGCGGGAGATGGCGGTGGAGTCTGGCGAGGAGGGGTTGGGTGTCCCTCCTCCCTTGCCTGACTGGCTGTATCGCCTAGGGCCGTCCGAGGAGGTTTGCGGGCCAGCGGCACAAAACGTTCGGAGGAACACCCAACCCCTCCCCACGAGAACTCACCCCCGGCTCCCGAGGCAAGAATCATTGGTGGACCCGAGCCACGCGGTTGAGCTTTTCTGCGGTATGCGTGGAAAAGCTCTACCGCGATCCGGTCTTCCTGCTTGGTGGGCTCGGGATCGGGGGAGGGCCGGGTGTTCCTCCGAACGTTTTGTGCCGCTGGCCCAAAAGCCACTCTCGGACGGCCCTCAGCGATCCAGCCAGTCAGGCAAGTGAGGAGGGACATCCGGCCCTCCCCCGATCCGGTCCCTAAGCCGCTTTGGCAGCCATCCGCTCAGGAGAGACCCGAACCACATCCCAAACCAGATCGACCTTCTCCAAGCCGTCAATGACGAGGGCTGAGATGTCCACCTGGTATCGGCCGAGGCCGTGGGTGGCGGAGGTCGGGAACGCGTGGTGGTTGTTGTGCCAGGCCTCGCCGAGGGTCGGGATCGCGATCAGGGCGAGGTTGCGCGACTGGTCGCTGGTCTCGAAGTCTCGGTTGCCGAAGACGTGGCAGAGCGAGTTGATGCTGTAGGTGAAGTGGTGGAGGACGAAGACGCGGACCAGGCCGCCCCAGAGCAGGCCGGTGAGGCCGGTGAAGACGGTGCCGCCGATCAGCCAGCCGATGGCGAAGGGGAGCAGCAGGCCGAAGATCGCCCAGTAGATGAAGGTGCCGTCAACCCAGCTGATGATCGGGTCCTTGAGCAGATCGGGTGCGTAGCGCTCCTTGTTGCCGCGCTGGGTGTGGATGAAGAGCCAGCCCATGTGGGCGTGAAAGAGGCCCTGCAGGGCGCCGCTCCAGCCGTGACCGTGGTCGACGTGGGGGCTGTGCGGGTCGCCCTCTTCGTCGGAGAAGGCGTGGTGCTTGCGGTGGTCGGCGACCCAGGAGATGGCCGGCCCCTCGATCGCGATCGAGCCGAGGACGGCCAGCAGGCCGTGCAGCCAGCCGTAGGTCTTGAAGGCGCGGTGGGTGAGGTGGCGGTGGAAGCCGACGGTGATTCCCAGCCCGGTGAAGATGTACATGCCGAGGAAGAGGAAGACGTCGCTCCAGTGCAGCGCCTCGCCCCAGACCTGCCAGCCGGCGAAGGCGAGGGCGACGAACGGGATCAGCGTCACCAGGCCGGTGATGATCCGGTCGCGGGTCTCGTTCTCGACCGGTTGGATGTCTGAGGGAAGCGGTCCAGCGGTTGCCGACATGGCGACGGATGATAGGGATCGAAGCTGAAGAAAAGGTGGCAGGGCCGCTTGGATTTCCCCGAGCAACGAGCGCGAGCGAGCCTGGGATCGGCGAAATCGGCGCGCCGATAGGGTTCGCGACGATGCCGTTCGCCAACACCGCGCCACTGCGCCGGGAGATCGAAGCCCGCCTTCCGGAGCGGCCCTTCACGGTCGAGTTCTGGGACGGGACCGAGGTCGCCCCGACCAGCCAGGGAGGCCCGACCTTCAGCGTCCGCTCGCCCCGCGCCGCCGCCCATGTGCTGCGCGCGCCCGGTCAGCTCGGCCTCGGCCGTGCCTACGTCAGCGGTGAGCTCGAGGTCGACGACATCGACGCCGTGATCGAGCTGCTCGACAGCTGGAAGCCGCCGGCGCTCGACGGCGCCGACAAGCGGGCACTGCTGCTCGGCGCGGTCCGCGCAACCGGGCTGACCAAGCCGCCGCCGCGGCCGACCTCGGAGCTGCGCCCGAGCGGCAAGCGCCACTCCAAGGAGCGCGATGCTCGCGCCGTCCGCCACCACTACGACGTCTCCAACCGGTACTTCGAACTCTTCCTCGGCGAGACGATGGTCTACAGCTGCGCGGTCTTCTCGCGCGGCGCGACGACGCTGAAAGAGGCGCAGGAAGAGAAGCTCGAGATGGTCGCCCGCAAGCTGGAGCTGAAGGAGGGCGACCGCGTCCTCGACGTCGGCTGCGGCTGGGGCGGGTTCCCGCTCTGGGCGGCGACAAAGCACGGCGCCAGCGTCGTCGGCATCACCCTCTCCCCGCCGCAGGCCGAAAAAGCCCGGCAGCGAGCCGAGGCAGCGGGCGTCGCCGACCGGGTCGAGATCCGGGTGATGGACTACCGCGATCTCGCCACCACCGGCGAGACCTTCGACGCGATCGCCAGCATCGGCATGGTCGAGCACGTCGGCTCGGCCAACATCGACATCTACGCCGAGACCCTGGCCGGGCTGCTCGAGCCCGGCGGCCGCCTGCTCAACCACGGCATCACCCGCCTGCGCCACACCGACGGCGAGGCCGGCCCGTTCTCCGAGCGCTACGTCTTCCCCGATGCCGCCCCGCTGCACATCTCCCGCAACCTGCTGGCGCTCGAACGCGCCGGCTTCGTCACCCGCCACCTCGAGGAGTTCGGCCTCGACTACGCGGAGACGCTGAAGCACTGGGCGCAGAACCTCGACGAGAACCTCGAGGAGGCGATCCGCCTCGCCGGCCCGGAGCGGGTCCGGGTCTGGCGCCTCTACCTGCGGGCGGCCCGCAACGGCTTCCTCACCGGCTTCACCTCGATTTACCAGGCCCGCTGCACCCTGGGCATCTAAAGCGCGTCAGGCCGGGAAGCCGGCGGTGACGTCGGCGATCGCCCAGTCGGCGCCGGCCGCTTCCTGCTCGGCGACCGAGTAGGCGCCGGTGGCAACGCCGACGACCTTGATCCCGGCGCCGTGGCCGGCCTTGACGTCGCGCGGCGTGTCGCCGACGGCGATCGTCGCGTCGAGGTCGAGCGGCGAGCCGGAGACCTCCCCCCCGCGTTCGACGGCGCGCTTGGTCAGCTCGGTGCGATCGCGCGAGTCGGAGCCGTAGCCGCCGAAGGCGAAGAAGCGATCGAGGTCGGCGCGGGCGAGCTTGATGTGGGCGGCGGATTCGATGTTGCCGGTGACCAGGCCGAGCAGGACGCCGGCCCTGGCGAGGCGGGGCAGGATCTCCTCGATCCCCGGCATCACCCGGTAGCCGCCCGACCCCTCGACCGCCTCAGCGAGGTAGCTGAGGTAGCCGGCGGTCGCCTGCGCGCGCTCCTCCTCGCTGCCGTCGCGGCCGATCACCTCGCGGAAGACGATCTTGGCGATTTCGGGATCGGTCATGCCGGCGTGGGTGTGCTCCTCGATGTTGGCTTCGACCCCGTGCAGCTCGAGGAAGGCGCGCTGCCAGGCGACGGCGCCGGCGCCGCCGGTGACCAGCAGGGTCCCGTCGATGTCGAAGAGAACGGCGCGGATCACGGCCGCAACCTAACGCGAAACGACGCTGCCCCGCAGGTCGTCCGGTGCGGGCGATGGCCGGCGCGGACGGTGTGGCGGCGGGCGAAGCGGTGGCGGCGGCCGGAGCCGGAGTGCCTGGCGGCGGTCACCTCGCTGGTCGTCGCGCGCGGCGGCGCTACTCGTGCTCGAGCAGGTCGCGCTGCGTCAACGTGTAGAGCAGGCCCAGCGAGGGCAGCACCAGGACCGCGGCGACGGCGAAGACGACGAAGATGATGTCCAGGGTCGGGTCCGGCGCCGCCGCCTGGTCGATCCGCAGGCTCCTCGGCAGCAGGTAAGGGAATTGAGCGACGCCCCAGCCCCAGATCACAGCGACGACGGCGCCGGCGGCAAGCGGGCGCAGCGGCCGCCGCCCACCGCGCAGCAGGACCGCCAGCAGGCCGATCCCGGAGAGGACCGAGAGGATCACCAGCGGCAGGCCCTGGCTGGTCAGGCGGTCGAAGACGTAGCGGGCTTCGGTGTGCAGCTCGACCAGGCCGAACGCCGCCGCGACCCCGGCCACCGCACCCGCCGCCAGCGCCCGGCGGACGAAGTAGCGCTCGAGGTCCTCCTCTCCCGCCCGGCGCGCGTCGCCGACCAGGAAGACGGCGGAGAGGTAGGCGCCGCTGGCGACGAACATCGCCCCGGTCAGCAGCGGCAGCGGCTCCAGCCAGCTCGAGAAGGCGTCGCCGTTGCCGGCGGCGGGGACGTTGCCGGAGGCGATCGCGCCGACCACGACGCCCATGAAGAACGGGGTCACGACCGAGGAGAGGGCGAAGGTCGCGCCCGCCGCCCGCCGTGCCGCCAGGCCCTCGATCGACTTGCGGAAGGCGAAGCCGGAGCCGCGCAGCACGATCCCGACGCCGGCCAGGGCGATCGGCGCGTAGAGGGTCGACATCACCGCGCTGAAGGCCGGTGGGAAGGCGGTCCAGAGGACGACGAGGATGAAGATCAGCCAGACGTGGTTGGCCTCCCAGACGGGGGTCAGGGAGCGCTGGATCAGCGCCCGCGGCCGCTCCCCCTTATCCGCGTCGCCGGCGATCAGGTCCCAGAAGCCGCCGCCGAAGTCGGCGCCCCCGAACAGCGCGTAGAAGGTCGCCCCGACCCAGAGGATCGCCGCGGCGGCGTCGGCGCGGGTCATGGCGCCGTCTCCGCCGGAGGCGAGTAGGGCGTGCCCTCGGGTTCGGCGGCGCCCTCGCGCCAGCGGCGCGACATCCCGCGCAGGACGAGGATCGCGATCGTCCCGATCGTCGCGTAGAGCAGCAGCACGAAGCCGAAGCTGAACCAGATGCCCTTGGCGTCGGTCACCGCTTCGCTGGTCCGCATGTAGCCCTGGACGATCCACGGCTGGCGACCGACCTCGGTCACGATCCAGCCGAACCACAGCGCCAGCACGGCGCCGGCGCCGGAGATCGCGACCGCGCGCAGGAACCAGTGCGTCTGCGGGATCTCGCGCCGTTTCCACCAGGACCAGGCGAGCCAGAGGCCGAGCAGCAGCAGCGCCGAGCCGATCCCGACCATCGCGTCGAAGGCCAGGTGCAGCAGGGTGTTGGCCGGCGGCCGTTCGTCCTTGGGGATTTCGTCGAGGCCGGTCACCTGGGTATCGGCGTGGAAGCCGACGAGGAAGGAGTCGAGGTCCGGGATCGGGATCGCGAACTTGACCCCGTTGGCGGTGCAGACGCCGCCGAGGTACTCGGTCTGGTGGCCGCCGCCTTCCTGGATGCACTCGATGCCGGCGAACTTGGCCGGCTGCTTGTCGGCGACTTCGCGCGCCGCGGTGTCGCCGACGAAGAGCTGGATCGGGGTGGCGATGCAGGCGATCGTCAGCGGGATCAGCAGGCCGAGCCGGTGCAGGCGGTCGCGCCGCCCCTTCAGCATCCCGACCGCGTAGATCGAGGCGACGAGGAAGCCGGTGACCATGTAGGCGGCGAGGATCATATGCGGCACCTCGTAGCCGGTGGCCGGGTTGAACAGGACCTTCAGCGGTTCGGTGTCGACCACCTTGCCGGCCGCGTTCAGGGTGAAGCCCTGGGGCTCGTTCATCCAGGAGTTGGCGGCGACGACGGCAAAGGCGCCGCCGATGCCGGTGAGGAACATCGGCACCCCGGCCCAGAAGTGAGCCCAGCCGCTGAGCCGCTTCCAGCCGTAGATGTAGATAGCGAGGAAGATCGCCTCGAGGAAGAAGAAGATCCCCTCGATCCCGAAGGCGATCCCGAAGGCGGCGCCGAAGCGGTCCATGAACTTCGGCCAGAGCAGGCCGAACTCGAAGGTGAGGACGGTGCCGGTGACGGCGCCGACCGCAAAGGTGACCGCCATCGCTTTCGACCAGCGCTTGGCGAGCTCGATCGCGGCCTCGTCGTCGCGCTTCAGCCCGATGTAGTTGGCGAGGAGGATCGTCGCCGGCAGGGCCACTCCCAGGCAGGAGAGGACGATGTGGAAGGCAAGGGTGAAGGCCATCTGCTCGCGGGCAGCGAGCAGATTGGATGCCGACGCGGCCAGTGGGAGCGCGTCGGGCAGGTGCATGAGAAGGACCCTATTCCCCGCGCCGGGCGTGTCGGTAACGGCGGATCAGGGCGTTGGTCGAGCTGTCGTGGCGCAGCTTCGGTTCCTCGTCGGCCTCGAGCTCGGGGATGATCGCGACGGCGAGGACCTTGCCCAGCTCGACTCCCCACTGGTCGAAGGAGTCGATCCCCCAGATCGCGCCCTGGGTGAAGACGCTGTGCTCGTAGAGGGCGATCAGGGCGCCGAGCGTAGACGGGTCGAGGCGCTCGGAGAGGATCGTGTTCGAGGGCCGGTTGCCCTCCATCACCCGGTGCGGGACGACCGCGTCGGCGGTCCCCTCGGCCTTGACCTGCTCGGCGGTTTTACCGAAGGCGAGCGCCTCGCCCTGGGCGAAGACGTTCGACATCAGCAGGTCGTGATGGCGCCCTAGCGGGTTGTTGGAGTGGAAGAAGCCGATGAAGTCGCAGGGGATCAGCCGCGTCCCCTGGTGGATCAGCTGGTAGAAGGAGTGCTGGCCGTTGGTCCCCGGCTCGCCCCAGTAGATCGCGCCGGTGTCGTAGTCGACGTGGCCGCCGTCGAGGGTGACGTGCTTGCCGTTGGACTCCATCGTCAGCTGCTGTAGGTAGGCCGGAAAGCGGTGCAGGTACTGGTCGTAGGGGAAGACGCCGCTGGTCTGGGCGCCGAAGAAGTCCGAGTACCAGACCGAGAGCAGGCCCATCAGCATCGGCAGGTTCACCCCCAGCGGCGCCTCGCGGAAGTGCTCGTCCATCGCGTGGAAGCCGGCCAGCATCTCGGCGAAGCAACCGGGACCGACCGCCAGCATCGTCGAGAGCCCGATCGCCGAGTCCATCGAGTAGCGGCCGCCGACCCAGTCCCAGAAGCCGAACATGTTGTCGGTGTCGATGCCGAACTCGGCGACTCCCTTGGCGTTGGTCGAGACGGCGACGAAGTGCTTGGCGACCGCCGACTCGTCGCCGCCGAGGCCGGCCAGCAGCCAGTCGCGCGCCGACTTGGCGTTGGTCATCGTCTCCAGCGTGGTGAACGTCTTCGAGGAGACGATGAACAGCGTCTGCTCGGGGTCGAGGTCGCGGGACTTCTCGGCGAAGTCGGTGCCGTCGACGTTGGAGACGAAGCGGCAGCTCATCTCGCGGCGGCTGAAGTGGCGCAGCGCCTCGTAGGCCATGACCGGTCCCAGATCGGAGCCGCCGATGCCGATGTTGACGAGGTTGAGGATCGGCTTGCCGGTGTGGCCCAGCCACTCCCCGGCGCGGACCCGCTCGGCGAAGTCGGCCATCCGGTCGAGCGTCTGGTGGACCTCCTTGACGACGTCGACGCCGTCGACGAGAAGTGAGCGGTTGCGCGGCATCCGCAGCGCCACGTGGAGGACGGCGCGGTCCTCGGAGACGTTGATGTGCTCGCCGGAGAACATCGCTTCGCGGTGCGCCTCGACGCCGCGCCGGCGCGCCAGCTCGCCGAGCAGCAGCAGGGTCTCGTCGGTGATGCGGTTCTTGGAGAAGTCGAGGAAGAGGCCGGCGCCGGCGGCGACCAGGCGATTGCCGCGCTCGGGGTCGGCGTCGAAGAGGTCGCGCAGGTGGGCACCGCGGATCTGCTCGAAGTGGGCCTGCAGCTGGCCCCAGGCCGGCAGCTCCGTCAGCGCCGACACGAGTCGCTCACCCCAGCTGCGAGGAGATCGAGGACAGCAGCTCTTCCCAGGACTTGTTGAAGCTCTGCTTGCCCTCCCCCTGCAGCCGGGCTGCGAGCGCCTTGACGTCGATGCCCCCGTCGGCGAACTGCCTCAGCACCAGCTCGGCGTTGCCGCCGTCGTCGGGAACCAGCTGGCCGATCTCGCCGTGATCGGCGAAGGCGAGCAGGGTCGGCTCCGGCATCGTGTTGACCGTGAAGGGCGAGGCAAAGGCCTCGATGTAGAGCGTGTCGGAGGCGTCGGGGTCCTTGGTCCCGGTGCTCGCCCAGAGCAGGCGCTGGGCACGGGCGCCCTCGTTCTGCAGGCGGCGGAAGCGTTCGGAGGCGAGCAGCTCGCTGTAGGCGCGGTAGGTGCGGCCGCCGATCGCGATCGCGAGCTTGTCGCGCAACTCCGAGGGGACCTCGTCGGCGACGGCGACGTCCCAGCGGCTCATGAAGATCGAGGCGACCGAGGCCACCGCGGGGTTGAGCCCGGCCTCGATCCGGCGCTCGATCCCCTTCATGTAGGCGTCGGCGGCGGCCAGGTACTGGGCGTCGTCGAAGAGCAGGGTGACGTTGACCGGGATCCCGGCGAAGATCGTCTCCTCGATCGCGGTCAGGCCGGCGGTGGTGCCGGGGATCTTGATGTAGAGGTTCTCGCGCTCGGCCTTGGCGTGCAGCAGCGCCGCCTGCTCGGTCGTCGCCTCGGCATCGTCGGCAAGCAGTGGCGAGACCTCCAGCGAGCACCAGCCGTCGACCCCGTCGGTGCGCTCGTGGACTTTGGCGAAGAGCTTCGTCGCGTCCTGCAGGTCGGCCACCGCGAGCTCGAAGAAGACCCGCTCGTCGACGTTGGCGCCGACGCCCTCGCCGGCCTGAGCGGCGGCACTGACCTCGGCGATCTGGGCGTCATAGCTGTCGCCGCTGGAGATTGCCTTGTCGAAGATCGAGGGGTTGGAGGTGAGGCCGGTGACGGAGAGCTCCTCGATGTAGCCGGCGAGGGTGTCGTCGCCAAGCATCTTGCGGGTGATGTTGTCGAGCCAGAGGCTCTGACCGAGTTGATTCAGCCGCGCGGTCGCCTTCATCGCAGTGCCTCCCTCGCCACCTCGGCGATTTTGTCATGGGTGAAGCCGAACTCCTTCTCGACGTCCTTGAACGGCGCCGACTGGCCGAAGGTGTGCATGCCGATGATCGTCCCGTCGCTGCCGACGTAGCGCTCCCAGCCCATCGTCGAGGCCTCCTCGATCGCGACCCGGGCGGCGGGACCCGGCGGCAGCACCTCGTCGCGGTAGGACGCGTCCTGGCGGTCGAAGATCTCCCAGCAGGGCAGGCTGACGACGCGCGAGCGCACGCCCTCGGCGGCCAGCGTCTCGTGGGCGCCGACGGCGAGCGAGACCTCGCTGCCGGTCGCGATCAGGATCAGGTCCAACTCTCCATCGCCGACTCCGTCGGCGATGGAGGAGTTGTCCGCCAATACGTACCCCCCACGCCGCACCCCCTCGGCGGAGGCGTACTTGGAGCGGTCGAGGATCGGCACGTTCTGGCGGGTGAGGACCATTGCGACCGGGTCTTTGGTCCGCTCGATCGCCAGGCGCCAGGCCTCGGCGACCTCGTTGGCGTCGGCGGGGCGAATCACGTCGAGGTTGGGGATCGCCCGCAGCGAGGCGAGCTGCTCGATCGGCTGGTGGGTCGGGCCGTCCTCGCCGAGGCCGATCGAGTCGTGGGTGAAGAGGTGGATCACCGGGATCTCCATCAGCGCCGAGAGCCGGATCCCGGGACGGCCGTAGTCGGAGAAGGTGAGGTAGGTCGACCACATCGGGCGCAGCTTCGAGAGCGCCATCCCATTGCAGGCGGTTACCGCCGCGTGTTCGCGGATGCCGAAGTGCAGCTGGCGACCGCTGAAGCTGCCGGGCTCGAAGTTCTCGGCGCCGTCGAAGGTGAGACGGACCGAGGTCGAGTCGGTCAGGTCGGCGGAGCCGGCGATCAGCCAGGGGACCGCTTCGCCGATCGCGTTCTGGACCTTGTTCGAGGCCTTGCGGGTGGCGAGGCCCTTGTCTTCGTCGGCCTCAAAGGAGGGAATCGCGGCGTCCCAGCCGTCGGGCAGCTCGCGGTGCTGCATCGTCTCGATCTCGGCGGCGTGGCCGGAGGCGGCGAGCGTCTCCTTCCAGGCGGCGCTGAGCTCGGCGCCGCGTTTGCCGATCACCTCTTGAAAACGCTCGCGGACGCCGTCGGGGACGAGGAACTGGGCGTCCTCGGGCCAGCCGTAGGCCTCCTTCGTCAGCTTGACCTCGTCCTCCCCGAGCGGTTCGCCGTGGGCGGACTCGGTGTCCTGCTTGTTCGGCGAGCCCCAGCCGATGTGGCTGTCGATCACGATCAGCGTCGGCCGGCCGGTCTCGGCCTTGAACTCCTCGAAGGCGCGACTGAGCAGGCCGGCGTCGTTGGCGTCGCCGACCCGCAGCACGTTCCAGCCGTAACCCTCGAAGCGGCTGAGGACGTCGTCGCCGTAGGCGAGAGCGGTATCGCCGTCGATCGTGATGTGGTTGTTGTCGTACATCCAGCAGAGGTTGTCGAGCTTGAGGTGGCCGGCGAGCGAGGCCGACTCGTGGGAGACACCCTCCATCAGGCAGCCGTCACCGGCCAGGGCGTAGACGTCGAAGTCGAAGAGCTCGGCGCCGAAGCGCTCGCCCTGCCACTTGGAGGCGATCGCCATCCCGACCGAGGTCGCGATCCCCTGGCCGAGCGGGCCGGTCGTGGTCTCGACCCCGGAGGTCCAGCGGTACTCGGGGTGGCCCGGCGTGCGCGAGTGCAGTTGGCGGAAGTTTTCGATCTCGTGCAGCGAGCAGGCCGGCTCGTCGGTGACGGTGTAGTCCTCATCGACCTTCCTGACGCCGGCCAGGAAGAGCATCGAGTAGAGCAGCATCGAGGCGTGGCCGGCGGAGAGGACGAAGCGGTCGCGGTTGGGCCAGACCGGGTCGGCCGGGTCGTAGCGGAGGTGGTTCTGCCAGAGCTCGTAGGCGACCGGGGCGAGCGCCATCGGCGTCCCCGGGTGGCCGGAGTTGGCCTTCTCGACGGCGTCGATCGAGAGCGTCCGGATCGTGTCGATGGCGAGCTGGTCGATGTCCTGGGCCATGCGCTACTCCGATCCTAGTCAGGGTTCGATGCGGGTGACGGTGCCGTCGCCGTTGTCGGCTACCCAGACCGCGCTCTCGCCTACCGCGACGGCGCCCGGTTCGGGGCCGACCGCGATCGGGGCCCCTTCCCGCTGCCCGCTTTCGAGGCCGATCCGGGCGACCGCGTCGTCGGCGACGCAGGCGACCCAGACAGCGCTGGTGCCGGCGTCGATGCCGCCCGGCCGGCTGCAGGCTTCGATCGCTTCGCCGACCACGACCTGCGTGGTCGAGTCGACCGTGGTGACGCTGTCGCCGCGACTATTGGCGACCCAGACCAGGCCTTGGGCGAAGGTGACGCCGGCCGGGCCGCGGCCGGCGAGGATCGCCCGGCCGGGTTTGACGGTGCTGAGGTCGATCCGCCGCAGGGTGCCGGTCGAGGCGCTCGAGACCCAGAGCCCGCCGCCGCCGACCGCCAGCCGCAACGGCGCCGCGTGGGTGACAAGGTCGCGGCGGATGACGCGGCCACCCTCGGCGTTGATGACGCTGACGCCGGCGCCCTCGTCGTCCCCGACCCAGACCCGGTCGCCGCCGAAGACGATCGGGCCGGGCCTGCCGCCGACGCCGACGCGCTGCGAGACGGCGCCGGAATCGGGATCGACGCGGAGCACCTCGCCTTTGGCCGGGTCCGAGACCCAGACCGAGCCGGCGCCGACGGTGACCCCGGCGATCCCGGCGCCGAGCTCGACGGGCTTGCCGACCACCTCGCCGCTGCCGGGGTCGAGGCGGGTCAGGGTGCCGTCGGGTTCGCTGGTCACCCAGATCGCTTCGCGCCCGGTGGCGATCCGCAGCGGCCCGGCGCCGACCGCGATCGGCGCCGAGACGTCGACCCCGCCGCCGCTGAGCAGGGTGAAGGCGAGGACCAAGATCGCAGCGGCCACGGCCACCGCGGCCCCACCCCACTGCAGCTGGTGCCGGCTCGGGCGCCAGCTACTGGCGCCTCTGCGCCGCCCGAGCGGCTGCGTCGGGTGCTGCGAGGAGGCCGAGAGGACGCGGGTCGCCGCCGGGGTGTCGCCCTGGCGCTCGCGGGCGGCGGCGATCAGGGCGCCGGCGCTGGGGAAGCGCTCGGCCGGGTCCTTGGCGACGGCGCGCTCGATCACCTCCTCCAGGCCCCCGGGAATCACCGGCTCGGTGTCGGCGTCCTTGCGGACGAAGGGGGCGATCCCGGTCAGCGCCTCGTAGAGGACGCAGCCGAGCGAGTAGACGTCGGCGGCGGGCCCGATCGAGTCGCCGCGCCACTGCTCCGGCGACATGTACTGCGCGGTGCCGACGATCGAGGCGTCGCTGAGCGCGCCGCTCTCCCCCACCGCCTTGGCGAGGCCGAAGTCGGAGAGGAAGGCGCGGTCGCCTTCGACGAGGACGTTGTGTGGCTTGACGTCGCGGTGGACGATGCCGGCGGCGTGGGCGGCGTCGAGCGCTTCACCGACCTGGCCGAGCAGGGCGATCGCGCGCTCGGGCTCCAGCGGGCCGTCGCGCTCGATCAGCCGCCGCAGATCGCCGCCGTGGACGAGCCGCATCGCGACGATCAGCTCGCCGTCGACCTCGCGCGAGTCGAAGATCGGCACCACCGAGGGGTGGTCGAGGCGGGCGGCGAGGCGCGACTCGCGCAGGAAGCGCTGGCGGAAGCCGTCCTGGTCGGCGAGCTCGCGGGCGATCACCTTCAGCGCCACCTCGCGTTCGAGCCCGAGGTGGGTGGCGCGGTAGACGACGCCCATCCCGCCGCGGGCGATCAGGGCTTCGAGGCGGTAGCCGGCCAGGGTCGAGCCGATCGCGAAGTCCTCTGCCACCTGGCGGTTATACCGCCACTCACCGGACCCCGCCGAGCTGGTCGGGGTCCGGTGGGCATCGGAGCACTACGGCTGCCAGGCGATGACTGGGCCGATGCTGTCGCCCGATTCGGTCTGGAAGCTGTCGGCCAGCTCGGCCTTGCGACCCGTCTTCACGTCGATCGACATCAGCTGCTCGACTTCTTCCTGGGCGATGAAGGCAGCAACGCGGCGGCCGTCGGGGGAGAAGACCGAGGTCGTCTTCGAGCCGTCGGGCAGCTGGCTCAGCTTGCGCGCCCTGCCGGCGCCGATGTGCGTCACCCAGAGGCCCTGGTCACGGCGGAACAGCAGCGTGTGGCCGTCGGGCGAGACGTCTTCGACGTAGGCGGAGCCGACGCCGGCGACCAGCGATTTTAGGTTGGCGCCGTTGCGACGCATCGTGTAGATGTCGGCGTAGGCGGCGGGGCCTTCTTCACTCTCGCCGCGGCTGTAGAGGATGCCGCCGGCGAAGTAGCGCGGCGCGAACTCGTCGACTCCGGCGGTCGTGGTCAGCCGCGCCAGGCCGCTGCCGTTGGGCCGGACCGAGAAGAGGTCGTCGTTGACGTGGTCGGCGGCGTCGGTGGTGCCGCGGACGAAGACGATCGCCTTGCCGTCGGGTGAGAAGGCGGCTTCGCGGTCGTCGTTGGCGCCGCTGGTCAGCGCCCGCAGGCCGCCGCCGGTGGCACCGACGGTGTAGAGGTCGGCCGGGGCGCCGACGCCGGCGCGGCGCTCGAAGACGACGTAGCGGCCGTTGGTCGAGACCTGCGGCGCCGAGTCGATTTCGGGCCCGCTGGTCAGCTGCCGCTGGCCGGAGCCATCGGGGCGGACCGAGAAGAGGTCGCCGCCGCGGGCGAATGCGATCGTCCTGCCGTCCGGGGAGAAGGCCGGTTCGACGTCGGCGGGGTCTTCGGTCAGCTGGTTGAGGCGGCCGTCCTTGACGGCGAAGAGGCCGCCTTTGACGACGTCTTTTTCGACCGCCGTCGATTTGGAGAAGACGACCGCGCCCGCGGACCCGGCCGCCGAGGCGGTGGCAGGAACGGCGAGGGCGAGGAAGGCGAGAAGTGCGGCGGTGAGGGTGCGGATGTTCATGGCGATCCTTTCGGTGGGTTGATCGATGCCCACCGATCCTGCGCCCCGGCGCTGCACTCGCCAACGACAGCGCCGCCCCTCACCGGGCCAGGTTTGGCCACCACCGGGCCAGGGTTCTCTTCCTGAGCTCCAAGGCCGGTTGGAGGGTCGGGTACCCCTCCTCTCTTGCCTGACTGGCTGGATCGCTTACGGCCGTCCGAGATGGCTCTTGGGCCAGCGGCACAAAACGTTCGGAGGGGTACCCGACCCTCCGACCGGCATCCAGCTCCGGTTCTTCAAAAGGTCAGCGGGATGGGCCGAGGGCTCGGAAGCTTCCGGCAGTCCTAGACAGTGCGGCGCTGAAGGATTGTGCTTGCTCTGGCCGCCACAACTCTTCAAGCGACCGGCCAGACCGAGCCGCGCTGAGGTTTCGAAGGTGAGTCGGGTGGGACTCGCCAAGCCTCCCCGCTGTTCGCGCAGGTGAGTCC
>JACDGU010000038.1 GCA_013821475.1 Solirubrobacterales bacterium | reverse complement strand
GCGCCGATCGCCGAAGCCGGCGGCCCGGCAGCGGGTGGCGCCGTCCTCGTGGCCGCCAGCACCGCCGACATCGAGGACACCCTTCACGAACTCGGGCTCCTCTTCCTGCTCTGCGGGGTCGGGGCGGTCCTCGTCGGCGGTTTCGCCGCGGCCTTCCTGACCCGGCGCGGCACGAGGCCCCTGCGCCAGCTCTCATCCTCGGCGGCGGCGATCGAGCGGACCGGCGACGCCTCGCGCCGGCTCGCCGCGCCGCAGACCCCCGAGGAGGTCAGCGATCTCGCCGGCACGCTGAACTCGATGCTCGCGGCGTTGGAGGGATCGCGCGAGCGCGAACGCCGCTTCCTCGCCGACGCCAGCCACGAGCTGCGGACGCCGCTGACGGCGCTGATCGGCAACGTCGAGTATCTGGGCCGCCACGGCCCCGACGAGGAGCTGGTCGCCGACCTGCAAAGCGACGCCGAGCGCCTGCGCCGCCTGGTCGAGGACTTGCTGGTGCTGGAGCGGGAGAGCGCGGCGCGCGGTCCCGAGCGCCGGGTCCGCCTCGACCAGGCGATCGAGGAGCTGACCGCCGGCAACCCCGATGTGATCGTCAGAATCGAGGACCGCGCCACCGTCGTCGCCGACCCCGATGCCCTCGCCCGCAGCCTCGGAAACCTGCTCGAAAACGCCGCCGTCCACGGGCCGCCCGGCGGCGCTGTCGAGATCGTCCTCGCGGTCGCCGACAGCACCGCCACGGTCGCGGTGACCGACCAGGGCTCCGGCTTCGCGCCAGGCACCGAGGCCGCGGCCTTCGAGCGCTTCTGGCGCGGCGAGGACGCCCGCGATCGCCCGGGCTCCGGCATCGGCCTGGCGATCGTCAAAGCCACGGTCGAGCGCCATGGCGGCTCCGTCAGCGCCGAGGGCTCGACGGTAACGCTCTGCCTGCCGACTGCCTGAGCTGACGGTCGGCCAGCGGGGGGGCGTCGGCGGTGGCGCAGGAACCAGTAGGAGATAGGCTGACGTTTTCAACTTGAACTGCGCGGAAAATCCAGCTTTCAAGCCGTTTGATCGCTACCGATCGACTTCAATATCTCATTGAGGACATTGACGTAGTATGCGGCCCTGTCTATCTTGCCAATGCCCAGCGGTAGTCCTGCGCGACTGACTGGGCCGGCCACAACACACCGAGTGGGCACAGGGCGGGGCAGGCGACCCGCGTCGCTCGGGTCTGGCACAGGTCTGCCCCTGAGGGCCGTTTTCCGACTTTTACATGTCTCCACCGGTCATTCCCCCCAAACCCGATGACCACCAAGCGGTCCTCGAAGGATTCCTCGCGCACCTCCGGCGCGTCTGCCGGCTGCAGAGCGAGTGGCCACTCAAGGTCAAGGTCTCGATCGGCGCCGCCCTCGACTTCGCCGCCGCCGCTCCCGAGCGGGCGAAGCTGCTCACCCGCGGTCCGTCGCCGGTCCTCCCCGGGGACTCTCAGGTGGCCTTCGAAGCGCGGGACCACCTCGCCGCGATGCTCGCCAGCGGCCGGAGCCAGTTCAGCCCGGACTCCTCGCTGCCCGGTCTGACCGAGCAGATGTTGGTCGGAGGGCTGCAGGCGGTCATCGCCGTGCGCCTGATGGACGGCGAAGCCCTGCAGCTGCCGGACCTGGCGCCGCAGCTCGTCCAGATTGTCCTGATTCCCTATCTCGGGGCAAAGGAGGCGGCGAGGGTGGCGGGCCGCCCAAAGCCGACACCCCCTGAGCTGTGAACCGGCCGCTGCTCAGTCCCGACGTCGTCGACAGCTTCGCTCGGCTGCGCTTCACCAACGCCCTCGCCGAGGTCTGCGTCGAGCGCGGCTGCTGGTCGACGCACCCGCCGGGCCGCCTCAGGCATTTCAGGTTCAACTCGATGCTTCCGCGCGCCTCGCCGCCATGCTTCAGGCCTGTACGCCCGACGATGCCTCCCGGCCCGAGATCATCGAGCAGTTCCTGGTCGACGGCGTCGCCTCGATCCTGCGCCATCTCCTCATCGCCGGCGAAGCCGGGCTGGCACCGACCCGTCTTCCCAGCCTGTCCGCATTCCTGCAGCAGCCCTACCTCGACGTCTGGTCCGTCTAGCGCGATTGATGGTCGTCGGCCGGGCGCGTAACATCTGTCGCGATGCCTTCCTCCCCGCACACGCTGATCGAGCCGGGTCACGAGGTCGAGTGGGCGCGGCTCGAGGCCGAGAAGCGCCGGGCGCTGATGCCGGCGCCCCAGATGACGGTCGGCGAGTTGTTGCGCCGGGGCCAGGGCATCTCGGCCCAGGCTGCCGGCCTCCTGCGAGCGGTGGAGCGGGGCGGTGGCGCTCCCCGAGCCTAAGCTCGACGAGGCGGCCGCGGCGCCGCATCATCGCCGCTCTGCGCCGCCTCGACGGAGTGCGGTTGCGCGATGAGCAGCCGGTGAGCGAGGAGCATCTGCTCGATCAAGCGCATCTGCGGGTGCTGACCGTGGCCGGGGTCCTCGACATCGTTCGCGGCGGCGTCGCGCCGCTCGACTTCGAGACCGTCGCCCGCGAGGCGATCACCGCCGATTACGGCGGTGTCAAGTTCCTGGTCGCCGGATTGCGCAGCATCGTCGGTTTCAAGCGCCTTGCCGACCGGCCGCGTGATCGCAACGACCTGCTTGCCCTGGAAGAGATCCACGGGAAATTGCCGGTCGACCCGATCCCCGGGCTCGACACCTGAGCGCGCCCTTGCGCCGAAGCCGAACCGCCGCTCAATCCGCGTCCGGCTCGTCCTCCGGCATCTCGAAGACGAGCTGGACGGTACGCGCCTCGAACCCGTGCTCGCCCGAGGCGCGCAGCCGCTTCGCGCTGCGCGCCTGAATCTCGATCGTCGTCCGCAGGGTCGACTCGTGCAGGGTGGTGAGTTCGCGCCAGCCTTTCTCGTCGACCCTCAACGGCACCCGGACCAGGTACCGGTCAAGGCGCTCTTCGAAGGTTCCGGCCGCGCGGGCGCGGGCGACGTCGTTCGCGATCCACTCCCAGATGAACTCGGCGGTGCCCTCGCGCTCCTCCGCGGACATCCGCGAGCTCTGCTGGGTGCTGATTCCGCCCCATTGCAACTGATGGGGCCGGTCGAGCCCCACGTAGGCCGGTTCTCCCCGACGCGAGTCGACCTCGGCGAGGGCGCCGATCGAGGTCAGCTCGCGCAGGTAGCCGCGCACCACCTCGACGTCGGTGTCGACCTCGGCGGCAACTTCGGCCGGGGTCATCCCGGCTTTGTCCGAACGCCCAGCGACCAGCCAGAGCGCCTTGTGGATGGTCGGCGAGAGCGGGGCCTGGAACGGGACCGAGGTCGCGGCTCCCGGTCCCGGACCCCCTGAATTGCCCCCGTTGCGACGCCCGACCCCGGCTCCGTTTGCCACCTCGCAGGCTTCCTCTGCGCCGAGGAAGGGGAAGAGCGTGAGGTAGGTGAGGACCGGCGCCAACCGCGGAAGCGCCTCGACACCGCCCTCCTTGGCGGTCCGGTGGAGGAGGTGGAAGGCGCCGCCACTGATCGTCTCGTAGACGACGGGCGGCATGTTCATCCAGGTGCTCGTGCTGTTCTCGATCAGGGCGGCCAGCGGCCGCAATCCCAGCTCGCGCCGCTCGATCGCGGCGTCGCCTGCCGTGTAGGCGTCGACCGCGATCAGCTTTGCCAGGGCCGGCTGTGAGGCGAGGAAGTTCAGCAGCGCTCCGTAGGCCGCTCTGATCCCGTCAGGCCATTCGGCCTGTCGGGAGAACGCCGGCATCGCGGCCGCCACCGCCTGCGCGCAGGCGGTGTCGATGGCGGCCAGCATTGCGTCGTCCTTGCCGCTGAAGTGCGCGTAGAAGGTGGTCGCTGACATCTGCGCTCGTTTCAACACCTCGTCGACCGTGGTGTCCGCGTAGCCGCGTTCGGAGACGACGATGGTCAGCGCTCGCAACGCCCGCTCGGCGTGCCCGAGGCCGTCGAGGCTTTCGGGCTGCGCCTTGGGAAGCCGGCCAGTGAGCTGTAGCGGCTGCGGGGGCGGGCGGTAGGCGAGGGCGAGCTCCCAGAGTTCGCCGCTGACCCCGGCCAGCTCGTTCAGCGTGCCCCGGCGCAGGCGCGTCCGGGCGATTTCCTGGTGCGCCCCGATCAGCGCCGTGATCATCTCCTCCGGCATCCCCGCCCGCTCCGGGGACTGCTCGATGATCGTCCGGATCAGCCCTTCGAAGCCGCGTTCGGCTCGCTCCAGCGGCGCCACTCCCTCGGCTCCCGCCGAGTAGAGCTCGAGCAGCGCCATCTTGGCAGCGGCCGCGTGGAACTCGACCATCTCGGCGAAGGCCGCGAACCCGCGCCGCGCCTGCTCGTCCCAGTTCGGCGCCGCGCCTGGCTCCTCGGGCAGCCTGATCCCGGCCGGCCCACTCGCGCCGTGGCCCTCACCGACGCTCTGGGCGACGAACACCATCGCCGCCTGGATGATCGCTGCGAGGGCCGCGACGAAGCAGGCCTGCTTGTCGGCGAAGAGGTCGTAGAAGCTGCGGCTGGAGACGCCGGAGAGCTCGACGAGGTCGGTGACGGTGGTCGCGGCGTAGCCGCGCTCGGCGACAGAAGCGACCATCGCCCCGAACAGCCGCTCGCGCTGGTTCTCGACCACGTCCTCGCGGGGCACGCCGGGGCCGGGACGCAGACGGCGGTCCCTCAGGGTGTCCGAGTTTCCCCACGGCGTGGCGACCATCGGTACGGACCTTATTTGGCGGTGCGAATCTGCGGAACCAGAAGCCCCTGAAGATAGGCAGATGTTTTTGTTCCAAAATTGACTTTGCTGGGCTTCTTCCCTTTGTCCATGCGGAAAAACCGGGCTAAATCGACTCGACCACCCGATACACCATGGTTCTTTGTTGACAAAGATAGGTGCAACTGTTTATCTTTCCCAACGTCGCCGGAAGTCATCGGGTCAAAGGGACCGGCGGCAGCGGTTCGAGTTCAGGGAATTTTTGAAACAGGGACATGAGCCTTCTTGGCGGCCACTCAGGGAAGTGGCCGCAGGGGCTCGAGATGAGGGAGACAAGCTGTGAGATCACCGATTTCGGATGCAGGCTCTGCTCGCCGACCGATCGCACCCCCGGGGACGCGGGCTCACCGACAGAGTGGCTGCCGTCTCTCTCCCTGGCAGACGGCGCCTGCGGAACAGCGCGAACGGTCGCCGTTGCTGGAGGGCATTCCCCGCTCTCGAGCGCAGGCCGTTCGCGGCTGCTCCATTTCATCTTCCGCGGCTGGCATCTGCGTCAGCCCGGTTCACCGCACTGATTCGTTGGCCACCGACACCAAGGAGCAAGGTTGAGACAGCAAGCGCGCAGCGCCGAGGCCCCGTCACCGCGGACCGGTACCGCCGTTTGGCGGCGCCGTTCGCCCGGCGTCAGAGGGAGTGGTGCGCCGTCGGCCCGCCTTCTCGCCCCGCTCGCGCTCGCGATCGTCGCCATGCTGATCTTTGCCGGCGCGGCTTTCGCAGCCGAAACGCGCCCCTACACCGGCACCTCCTTCGGCCCCGACGGCGTCGGCGGCTCCCGGTCGTTCCAGATCATCCAGGGAATCACCGTCGATCAGGCGAGCGGCGAGATCTACGTCTTCGACGCCGGCGTCTCCACGATCTTCAAGTTCGATGCAAACGGCGCTGCGGCCGATTTCTCCGCCACCGGGACCAACGAAATCCAAAAAGTCAACGGCACCTCCGGAGCCGAAAACGAGCTTGCGATCGCGCCGAGCGGCTCCCCGGGCGGCACCGCGGGCGACATCTACTTCGCCAACAACTCGACCGTCAAAGTCTTCGCCCCCAGCGGCGCCGAAATCGGCACGCTTGGTGAAGGCGAGACCTGCGGCGTCGCGGTCAACCCCGCCGGCCACCTCTTCATCGGCTCCTACGGAAGCACGGTGAGGGAATACGTGCCGAGCGCGAACCCGCCGACCAACGCAGACCTGACCGCCACCTCCAGCGCCGAACTTCCCGGGATCTGCAACGTCGCCGCCGATGGAGCGGGGAACGTCTACGCCACGAACTACAGCGGCGGCGCGATCGCGAAGCTGGAAGGGATCGCCGACCCGACGGCGACCCTGATCGAACCGGGTGCTCCCACTCTGGCCGTCGACCCGGTCACGGACCATCTCTTCGCCGACCGCGGCAATTTGGTCGCTGAGTACAACTCGAGCGGCACGCTCCTCGCCACTTTCGGCGCCGGTCAGATCACCCCCAGCCTGGAGGAAAACGGCTCCCGCGGAGTCGCGGTCAACTCTGCCAAAGACGAAGCCTATGTCGGTACCACCCGGGGCAAGGTAGCTGTCTTCGGCAAAAAGGTCATCGTGCCCAACGTCGAAGCAGAAATGGCAACCGGCGTCACGGGAATGCAGGCAACGCTACACGGGACGGTCAACCCTTCTGGTCTGCCGGTGCTGGAATGCAAGTTCGAATACGGGACCACCGCAGCCCTGGGCTCCAGCAAACCGTGTGTAGGAGCGATTCCGACCGATAACGCCGACCATGGGGTGAGCGCTTCCCTGACCGGACTCGAATCGGGGACGAACTACTACTTCCGAATCGTCGCTCGCAACGCGAACGGCAGCAGCGTCGCAAGCGGGCCGAACTTCGTCACTCCGGAATCGGCGGTGACCGAAGCGGCGACTCAGATCAACGGTACGGAAGCGACTTTGAACGGCGTCGTCTCGCCCGAAAACGAAGCGGTGACCGAATGCCTCTTCGAATACGGTCCGACCAACGCCTATGGCTCGAGCGTGCCGTGCGTCGGCGCCACCCCGACCGACGAAGGACAGCACCCGGTCACCGCGCAGCTCACCGGGCTGACGTCGGGCGCTACGGAATACCACTTCCGCCTGGTCTTCAAACGAGCCAGCGGCGCTTCCAAAGGCGGTGATCGCAGCTTCGAAACCAGCGGGGCGAAAGTCCTCTCCGAGCGCAGCCCGGTGGTTGAACAGACCGGGGCGACGCTGGAAGCGGCAATCAACCCCCGCGGCTCCAGCACCACCTACCGCTTCGAATACGGGAGCACCACGAGCTATGGCAACTCGGGTCCGGACGAGAGCCTGGGCGAAGTCAACGAACCGGTCTCGGTCACGGAAACGCTGACCGGACTGACGCCGTCCACCACTTACCACTGGCGGGTGGTCGCGATCGACAGCTTCGGCGAACATCCCGGCGAAGATCGCACCTTCACGACCAAGGGGTCGTCTTCCAGCCCGGAAACCGGCTGCGGCAACCAGACGTTCCGAACCGACTCCCCAAGCGCCAATCTGCCCGATTGCCGGGCCTACGAGCAGGCGAGCCCGACCGCCAAGTTCGGCGCCAACATTCAGCACAGCCAGGACAACGTCTATGCGGCCGACGACGGCAACGGCTTCACCTTCGGTGACGCAAACGGGCTGCCGACCACCGGGGGCAGCTCGCGGCCGACGGTCTACGTCGCCCTCCGCGGGAGCGACGGATGGACCACGAACGGGTTGCGGCCGCTGGTCGAAAACGGGGCGATCGCCGAAATCACCGGTTGGAGCGAAGATCTCTCGACCGTTCTCAACACCGCGAGCGGCGACACGGGCAACCTGTTCGTCGGTGACACCGCCGCGCGCACCTGGTCGGTCATCGCCGAATCCCCGGACCCGGGAACCCCGATCACCGAAGCCAACGCTGCCGGCTTCGCCGCGAACGACCCCCACCACGCGATCTTCGAGGGTGCGGCGACGTTCGCGACCGGCTCCGTCCTCAAACAGAACAACCTCTACGAGATCAACAACGGGGACGTCACCGTCGCCAGCCGCGTGCCCGTCTTCCCGGCGACCAGCTGCGACGACGCCGGCGGGCCTGCCTGTGTCCTCGCGCCTCAAGGGGGCTTCGCTGGACCGTACAACTGGGCGCAGGGCGAAAATCTGAACGAATACGGCGGTGCCAAGGGCGGCTACTACACGCCGCACATCCTTTCCGACGATGGCTCGCGATTCTCCTTCACCGAGGTCGGGACGGGCCGCCTCTATCTGCGCGAAGGCGATGAGCGCACCGTCCAGGTGTCCGCGTCGCAGGCCGCAACCGAAGACCCGAACGGCCACCGGCCGGCTGCCTGGGTCGGGCAGACCCCGAGCGGTTCGCGGGTCTACTTCCTCAGCTGCGAGAAGCTGACCGACGACTCGACCGCCGTCTCCACGGAATCCAGCCGTTGCAACGAACCTGAACAATTCGGCGGGGGTTATCTGCAAGGCCAGGATCTGTACGAATACAACGTCGACAGCGGCGAACTGACCGACCTGACGGTTGACGAAAATGCCGGCGACCCGCTCGGCGCCGGTGTGGTCGGCTTCCTCGGCGCCTCGACCGACGGCTCCTACGTCTACTTCGTCGCCAACGGCGTGCTCGCATCCGGCGGAACCCCCACCGCGTGCAGCGCGACCGGCGGCAACAATTGCAACATCTACGTCCGCCACGCCGGGGTCACCACCCTGGTCGCCAAGACCGGCAAAGCGGACAACTGGCTCGATGTCCGACCCAACGGCCCCGACAACTCCCGGACCTCCCGGGTCAGCGACAACGGAGTCCTGATGTTCGTCGCCCCAGAGAGACTGACCAGCTACGACAACGAAGGGAAACAGGAGGTCTACCGATACGCAGGTACCAGCGGCCTGGCCTGCGTCTCGTGCGATCCCAGCGGCGCCGCCGCGGTCGGAGACGCGACGCTGTTCAGCAGCGGCCAATCAGGTGGGGCCTATCCGAGGTTCAAATTGCTGCCGCGCAATCTTTCCGCCGACGGCAACCGCGTCTTCTTCCAGAGCACCGACCGTCTCGTTTCCGAAGACGTCAACGGCGTGGCGGGGTGCTCGGAATCGAAATGTCAAGACGTCTACATGTGGGAGGCCAAAGGTGCTGGCAGTTGCCAGAGCACTTCCCAGAACGGCGGCTGCCTGTACCTGGTCTCAACGGGCAACAGCCCGGCGCCCTCTTACTTCGGCGACGCCTCCACCTCCGGCGACGACGCGTTCATCTTCACGGACCAGCCCCTGGTGCCGCAGGACACGGACGAACTGGTGGACGCCTACGACGCCCGCGTGGGCGGCGGCTTGGCAGCGCAGCATCCGGTGCCGCCACCGCCTCCCTGCGAAGGGGAAGCGTGCCGCGGAGCCGGCACCGTGCCGCCTGCCGTCAACGGGGCGGGCACCGCTGTCTTCCAGGGTGCCGCCAACCCCGCGGTGACGTTCAAGAAGTGCAAGAAGGGCAAGGTGCTGAAGAAGAACAAGTGCGTCAAGAAGCACAAGAAGAAGCACCACAAGCAGACTCAGAAGAAGGCGGGTCATGGGAAGAAGGGGGGCTCGAAATGAGGCGCCCCGACCGATCCGACCACAGCCCCACTGTCATCACCCGCAAGGAGAGCACAAACGTGACCCGTCGCCTTACCGCCCACCTTTCCGCCGCCGCTTCCGCCCTCGCGCTGATGGCAGCAGTGCTCGTCCCGGCGACGGCCGGTGCCGCCGGACCGGCCCCAGCACCTGCCTGGGGGTTCACGATGGTCTCTTCGCCGACCAATTTCGACCCGGCGAACACCGTTACGAACAGTTACGTGATCACGGCCCGCAACATGGGTGCGGCCCCCGCCGAAGGAGATCTCGAACTCGTCGACAGGCTGCCCACCGGGATGAAAGTGAGCACGGACCCCGAAATCTTCTTCACCCGGCTCCGCGCGTTCACGGACCAGGAAAACGTCGCCAGCGAAGAAGCCTGCAAAGAATCCGAACCCGGCGTCGTCGTCTGCAAATTGGAAAACACCTTCGTGCCGCCCGGGCAGGCGGTCAACATGGTCGTGCCGATCGCGGCCAATCCGTCGCTGCTCGGCACGACCGTGACCAACGAAGCAACGGTCAGCGGTGGCGGGCCGCCCGAAGCGACCGCGACGGCGGAAACCACGATCTCCGCATCCCTCGCCCCGCGAGGCTTCCCGAAAGGCGGCTCGGAGAATTGGCTGACCGATGCCGCCGGCGGTCCGGAAACCCAGGCCGGCGGTCATCCGCAGACGTACCATTTCGGCCTCCAGCTCAATACGTACTCGAAGCAGTTCACGATTCGTCCGATCGGGGCCCTCAAGACCACCAGAGCGAAACTCCCACACGGCCTCGTGATCAATCCGCGGGCGACGCCGGTTCGCTGCAGCCAGGCGCAACTCGAAAAAGACACCTGCCCTGACGCCTCGGCGGTGGGCGTGGCGCATTCCTACGTCGGCCTGCTCGAATTCATCAGCCGCGACGACGCCGAGCCGATCTACAACATGAAGCCGCAGCCGGGGGAAGCCGCCTCGCTCGCCTTCCAGCCGTTCAAACTGGGGATCTTCATCCACCTACACGGCGGCGTCGACACGGCCGGTGATTACACGATTACCGCCGAAGGCAACAACATCCCCGAGTTCGGCAGCATCACCGGCATCGGGCTCGAGCTCTGGGGGGATCCGTCTGACCCGAGTCACGACTACCGGCGCGGTGAGTGTGGTTACCCCGGGGGCTCGACGAATACCTGCCCCGTCGCGTTGAGCGAAACGCCGTTCGTCTCGATGCCGAGCGCCTGCTCGGGTCCGCTGGTTACCCATGTCGAACGCGACAGCTGGGAAGAACCGGGCGTCTTCGACTCGGTCGACATCCCGGCGAGCGACCTCAGCGGCAACCCGGTCGGCGTCGCCGGCTGCAACGCGCTGGAATTCGAACCGACCCTGCGGGCCCGGCCGACGACCAACGTCGCCGACTCGCCCAGCGGGCTGGAAGCGAGCATCCACGTGCCACAGACCGAGAATGTCAACACTCTTTCCGCCGCGAACCTCAAGGACGCGACGGTCACCCTGCCCCCCGGCCTGGTCGTCAACCCGGCTACCGGGAACGGCCTCGGTGCCTGCTCGGCCGCACAGATCGGGCTGACCTCCGCGGTCGGCGCCACCCCGGTGCGCACCACGGCCGATCCAGCCACCTGCCCCGACAACGCCAAGCTCGGCACGGTGGAAATCACCACGCCGCTGCTCGACCACGCGTTGCCTGGCTCCGTCTACATCGCCAAGCCCTACGAAAACCCCTTCAACTCGCTGCTCGCCCTCTACATCGCGGTTGATGACCCGATTTCGGGGGTCGTCGTCAAGCTCGCCGGCCAGGTCAGCGCCGACCCGCAGACGGGTCAGCTGACCGCGACCTTCTCGGAAAACCCCGAGCTCCCGGTCGAAGACATCGCGCTGAAGATCAACGGCGGCGCCGCGGCGCCGTTGCGGACTCCGGTGGCCTGCGGCAACTACTCGACCACCTCCTCGCTGACCCCGTGGTCAGCGCCGGAGTCCGGGCCGCCCGACACCCCCTCTGACACCTGGGCGATCGAACAGGGCGCCAACGGCCACCCCTGCCCGACCAGCGAAGCCGCCGAGCCGACCACTGCGACGCTCGACGCCGGCACCGTGTCGCCGATCGCCGGCGCCTACAGCCCGATCGTGGTCAACCTGCGCCGCGAAGACGGCACCCAGCAGTTCTCGACGGTCAAGCTGACGCCGCCGCCGGGGCTGCTCGGCAAGCTCGCCGGCGTCCCTTACTGCCCCGACAGCGCGCTCGCCGCGGCGGCCGCCAAGAGCGGGGAAGCGGAGGCTGCGAGCCCCAGTTGCCCGGCCGCCTCCCAGGTCGGCACCGTCGCGGTCGGCGCCGGCGCCGGTCCGGCGCCCTACTACGCGCACGGCAAGGTCTACCTGACCGGCCCCTACAAGGGCGCGCCGATCAGCCTCGCGATCGTCACCCCGGCGACCGCGGGACCGTTCGACCTCGGCACCGTCGTCGTCCGCACGGCGCTGCAGATCAACCCGGTGACGACCCAGATCACGGCCATCTCCGATCCGCTCCCCTCGATCCTCAAGGGTATCCCGCTCGACATCCGCTCGGCCCAGATCAAGCTCGACCGGCCGAACTTCACCCTCAACCCGACCAGCTGCGACCCGACGAGCTTCGGCGGCGAAACGACCTCGCTGTTGAGCCAGGTCACCAGCTTCTCCAGTCGCTTCCAACTCGGCGAGTGTGGCCGCCTGAAGTTCAAGCCGAAGCTGACGCTGAAGCTCAAGGGCGGTACCAAGCGCACCGACCATCCGGCCCTGACCGCAATCCTGCAGCCCGGAGCCGGCGCCAACCTCGCCAGCCTCTCGGTCGCCCTGCCGCACTCGGAGTTCCTCGACCAGGGCCACATCGGCACCATCTGCACCCGGGTGCAGTTCGCCGCCAGCCAGTGCCCGGCGGCCTCTGTCTACGGCGAAGCGACTGTGACCACGCCGCTGCTCGACCAGCCACTCACCGGCCCGGTCTACCTGCGCTCCTCCGACAACACCCTGCCGGACCTGGTCCCGGACCTGCGCGGCCCTGCGAACCAGCCGATCAAGCTCGAGGCTGACGGACGGATCGACTCGATCCACGGCGGCATCCGCAACAGCTTCGAATTCATCCCCGACGCGCCCTTCACCAAGCTCGTCCTGAAGATGCGCGGCGGCAAGAAGGGCCTGCTGGTCAACTCGACCGACATCTGCAAGAACGTCGAGAGGGCGACGGTCAAATACATCGCCCACAACGGCCTCGCCGTGGCGGCTCACCCGCCGCTGCAGGCGCAGTGCAAGAAGGGCAAGTCAGGCAAGAAGGGCGGCAAGTCGGGCAAGTGAGGAGCGGGGTCGATCAACCGCGCCGCCTCCCGGCCGGCGGCGCGGTTCTGTTGGCGGCACTCGCCTTCAGCTTCGGCTCGAGCCCGGCGGCCGATGCCGCGGGTCCTCCGGTGATCGTCGAAGCCTGGGCCTCCCAGGTCTTCTCCAGCTCGGCCCGGATTCAGGCGAAGATCAACCCCAACGGCGCCAGCACCTCCTACCACGTCGACTACATCACCCGCGCCGCCTACGAAGCCAACCTGGCGGCCTCGAAACCGGGCTTCACCGGAACTCTGCGGACGCCGACGACGACCGACTTCAACCTCGGCGGTGGCAGCGTCGCGGTCTTGACCGGACAGATCGCCTTCGCGCTCAACCCCGACACCGCCTACCTGTATCGCCTCGTCGTCAAAAACTCGCAGGGGACGGTCGAAACGGCACCGCCACTGAGCTTCACCACCCAGAGCAACGGCAACAACGTGCTGCTGCCGGACTCGCGCGGCTGGGAGCAGGTCTCGCCGATCGAAAAGAACGGTGGCGGGATCGCGTCGCCCGGATCGCTGGCGGCCGGCGGGGTCTTCCAGGCCGCGGCCGACGGACAGTCGGTCGCCTACAGCTCCTCCGCCGCCTTCGGCGCCGGCGCCCAGGGCGCGCCGCCGGTCAGTCAGTACCTGGCCAGCCGCGGCGCCGGTGCTTGGGCGACCAGCAACCTCTCGGCGCCGCTCTTCTCCGGCTCCTTCGACTTCACCAACGCCGGCGACCCCTACCAGGTCTTTTCGGCTGACCTCGCCCGCGCCCTCGTCCTCAACGGCGATCACTGCCGCGGCGAAGGGAACGAATGCGGGGTGGCGAACCCGCTGCTGGCCGGGACCAGCGCGCCCGAGGGGTTCGAGAACTACTACCTGCGCACCCTCTCTTCGGGCTATGAAGCCCTGCTCGGCAACGCCGACATCGCCTTCTCGTCGGTGCGGCCCTCCCAGTTCGACCTCTCCCTCGCCGGCGCTTCGCCGAACCTCGAACACGTCGTCCTCTCGACCTGCGCTGCGTTGACCGGAAACGCGATCCAGGAACCGCTGGGGGACTGCGAACCGGCCAAAACCAATCTCTACGAGTTTTCCCCAGGGGCCGGGCTCCAGCTCGTCAATCTCAAGCCGGCGCAGAGCTCCGGGGCGCTCGGCGCCAGCCTCGCCGCCCAGAGCGGCGCGGTTTCCGCCGACGGCTCCCGTGTCTACTGGAGCCAGGGAGGGGATCTCTACCTGCGCAAGAACGGCACGACGACGGCCGTGGTCGAAACTGGCGCACAGTTCCAGACCGCCTCGCTCGACGGCTCGCTTGCCTTCTTCACCAAGGGCGCCCACCTCTTCCGCTACGAAGCCGCCGGCGCCGGCACGACCGTCGACCTCACGCCTCCGGGCGGGGTGGTGGGCGTGCTCGGCGCCTCCGACGACGGTGCCTATGTCTACTTCCAGACCGCCGCCGGCATCTTCCTCGCCCACGGCGGCACCAGCATCGCGGTCACCGGTCCCACCGGCGCCGGCAACTATCCGCCGGCTACCGGGGCCGCGCGCGTCAGCGCCGACGGCACCCACCTGCTCTTTCTCTCGACGGCGAGGCTGACCGGCTACGACAACACCGATCAGCTGACCGGCGACCCCGACCAGGAGACCTTCCTCTACAGCGCCGCAGGTGCGGGCAGCCTGACCTGCGTCTCCTGCAACCCGACCAACGAGCGGCCGATCGGCCCCTCCGCGGTCCCCGGAGCCGTCCCCAACGGCACCGCCCCGGACGCGGTCCAGTCCTACAAGCCGCGCGTGCTCTCGAGCAACGGGTTGCGGGTGGTCTTCGAATCCGACGACGCGATCGCTCTGACGGATACCAACAACAACGCCGACGTCTACCAGTGGGAGGCGCAGGGCGAAGGCAGCTGCAACCGCGGCGGCGGCTGCGTGGCGCTGCTCTCGAGCGGGCGCTCGCCCGGCGGCGCCCGGCTGGTCGATGCCTCCAGCGACGGCTCCGACGTCTTCTTCGTCACCGACGACTCGCTGGTCGCCAGCGATCCCGGCGCCGTCGACCTCTACGACGCCCGGGTCGGCGGCGGCTTCCCGATCCCCCAGGAACCGACTCCCTGCGAGGGCGACGCCTGCCAGCCCTTGCCGCCGGTGCCGGTCGACCCGACCCTGACCACCCTGCTATCCGGCCCCGGCAACTCCGCGGTGCGCTATCCGACCGCCCACAAATGCAAGGTGGGGTTCCACAAGCACCGGGGCAAGTGCGTGAAGAACGCCGGCAAGAAGTCGAAGAGGGCCAAGGGCAGCTCGCGGAGAGCGGGCGGCCGATGAGGAAATTGGCGATCGTCCTGGCACTGCTCGTCGCGGGCCTACTGGCCAGCGCCGCTGCCGCGCAGGCGGCTCCGCCCGTGCTGGGACCCGTTTCCGCGACCGACATCCAGGGCGTCTCGGCTGTGCTCGTCGGTAGCCTCGAAGCGGAACTTCTGGCCACCAGCTACAGCTTCGAATACGGCACCGACCCCGGCTTCGCCGGCGCCGTCAAAACCCCGCTCACCGCGGGCGGCTCTGACCTCGCCTCGCACTCGGCGCGCGCCGCCGTCTCCGGCCTCACCCCGGACACGACCTACCACTTCCGCCTCGTCGCGACCAACTCCTCGGGAACCAGCACCGGTACCCCGAGCACGTTCACCACCACGCACGGCTTCGGCTTTCTGCCCGGCACGCAGGGCTTCGGGGTCTCGGCGATCGCCGACGGCGGCGAAGCGGCGACTCAGCCCGGCTCCCATCCCTACCGGCTCTCGTTCACGATCGGCCTCAACAAAGGTGGGGAATTCGAAGGTCAGCCCGGCGTCGACTTCCCCGACGGCGATGTCCGCGACCTGCGCCTGGAAATGCCGCAGGGCCTGATCGTCAACCCCAGCGTCGTTGCCCAGTGCAGGTTGGTGGAATTCAACACCCCGCGCGAATCGCCCTTCGAAAACAGCCACTCGGGCGAGAACTGTCCCGGCAAGAGCCAGGTCGGGACCGTCGAAGTCGAAACCAGCCTGAGCAAAGGCGCGCGCGAAGAAGCCGAAGGTGGAGGGGAAGGCGCCGGCCTGCGGTTCGGCCTCTTCAACCTGGTGCCCGCCAACGGCGTCCCCGCCCAGCTCGGATTCGCGCCTTTCGGGGCGCCGGTCGTTCTCAACGAGAACCTGCGCCCGAACCCTGACGGCACCTACGTGCTGACGATCGAAGCGGCGAACGTCCCACAGACCCTCGATATCACCGGTCTCAAGCTGAGCCTCTGGGGAACGCCGTGGGGCGCCTCGCACGACGGCGAACGTGGGAGCTGCCTGAACGAGGCCAGGCCTAACTTCCCCTGGGCGAAATGCTCGGTCGGCGAACCCGGCTCCGACGTGCCGCTCGCCTACCTGACGCTGCCCCACCAGTGCTCGGGGCCGCTGGCCTTCAGCTCCAGTGCCGATTCATGGCAGCAGCCGGCCGCCGCCTCGGCGGCGGCGGTGAACCGCGATGGCCTTGGCGGCGAGGCCGACCTGGGCGGCTGCACCGGTATCTCCTTCGCGCCGAAACCATTCGGCCAGCTGACCGACTCCAAGGCCTCCTCCCCGAGCGGCTACAACTTCACCCTCTCGGTCGACAACAGCAGCTTCACCAACCCGAAACAGCTGGCGACTCCGCCGACCAAGGAGGCTGTGATCACCCTGCCCGAAGGGGTGACGGTCAACCCCTCGGTCGGCGCCGGCCTCGGCTTCTGCACCCTCGGCCAGTACGCGGCGGAGACCGCGTTCTCGCCCCAGGGCGCCGGCTGCCCCAACGGCTCCAAGCTCGGTGACTTCACCGTGCGCGCCGCGTTCCTCCCCGAAGAAGCGCTCGAAGGCGCGATCTACCTCGCCCAGCCCAACGATCCCAACGCCGCCGGTCCGGAGAACCCGTTCGACTCGCTGCTGGCCGTCTACCTCGTCGCCAAGCGGCGGAGCCGCGGCGTGCTGGTCAAGCTCCCCGGCGAGATCCAGGCGGCGCCCGACAGCGGCCGGCTGACCGCGATTTTCGACGGCCTGCCGCAGATCCCGTACTCGGAACTGAATCTCACCTTCCGCACCGGGCAGCGTGCCTTCCTCGTCACCCCCGCCACCTGTGGCGCCGCCAACACCTCGGCCGAACTGCTGCCCTGGGCCGGCTCCGGTGTCGTCCGCGGCTCCAGCGCCAGCCAGATCATCTCCGGCATCGGCGGCGGGCCCTGCCCGTCCGGTACCCCGCCCTTCGCTCCCGCTGTCAGCGCCGGCGGCGTCAACTCGAACGTCAACTCCTACACTCCCTATTTCGTCCACATCGCCCGCCAGGACTCAGAACAGGAGATCACCTCCTACTCGCTGGTCCTGCCGAAGGGGATCACCGGAAAACTGGCGGGGATCCCGTTCTGCCCGGAGGCGGCGATCGAAGCCGCGCGCCACCGCACCGGCTTCGCCGAGGCGGCGAGCCCGTCATGCCCGGCGGCCAGTCAGGTCGGCCACACCGACAGCGGCTACGGCGTCGGCAGCTCCCTCACCTACGCCGCCGGCAGGGTCTACCTCGCCGGCCCCTACCACGGCGCGCCGCTCTCGCTGGTCGTGATCAACCCGGCGACCGTCGGGCCCTTCGATCTCGGCACGATCGTGATCCGCTCGGCCTTCACCGTCGATCCGCACTCCGCTCAGCTCGCCCTCGACCCCGGCGGGTCGGACCCGATCCCGCACATCCTCGACGGCATCCCGATCCACCTCCGCGACGTCCGCATATATATGGACCGACCGCAGTTCACCCACAACCCGTCCAGCTGCGCCCCCTCGGCGCTGACCTCGAGGGTGACCGGCTCGGGCGCCAACTTCGCCAGCGAAGCCGACAACTCGAGTTTCTCCTCCTCGGTCCACTTCCAGCTGCTCAACTGCCTCGCCCTGGGCTTCAAGCCCAAGCTCGGGGTGCGCCTGCGGGGCCTGCCCCGGCGCGGGGCCTACCCCGAACTGCGGGCCACCTTCGCCGCCCGCGGCGCCGGCGACACCAACCTCAAGGAAATCTCGGTCAGCCTGCCGCACAGCGAGTTCCTCGCCCAGAACCACATCCGCGGGATCTGCACCAAAGTGCAGTTCAACGCGGAAAACTGCCCTGCCAGCTCCGTCTACGGCTCCGCCGTCGCCTACACGCCGCTGTTCGACAATCCCCTCCGCGGCAAGGTCTACCTGCGCTCCTCCACCCACAAGCTCCCCGACCTCGTCGCCTCCCTGAACAGTGGCGCGATCCACATCGTGCTCGAAGGCCAGATCGGCCCGACCAAGCAGGGAGGGATCGAAGCACTGTTCCAGGAACTGCCGGACGAGCCACTGGAAAGGTTCACGATGATCCTCAACGGCGGCAAGCACGGCCTGCTGGTCAACTCCTCCAACATCTGCGCCGAACCGCCGCTGGCGACGGTCAAAGCACTGGGTCAGAACAACCTCGGGGCCAGCTTCTCGACGATCCTTCGCGGCCAGTGCGGCAAGAAGAAAAACGGCAAGAAAGGGAGCAAGTCGTGAGCGGGCGGGGGAACGTCGTCTGTGTCGCCCTAATCGCCGCCGTCGTCGCGGCGCTGACCCTCGGCGCCCCGCTGGCCCTGGCGGCGGCGGGTGACCCGACCTTCGTTTTCTTCGCCCCACGTACCGGGGAAAAACCGGCGCCACAGGTGCCCCCCCCTGGCACCGGGTTCGAGGGCCCCTGTGGCCTCGCGGTCAGCCCGGCTGGCACGAAACTCTTCGTCTCTGACTACTACCACCACGCGGTCGACGTCTTCAGCCTCAACAACCCCCCCGACTACCAGCGGCAGTTGGCCAAAGAGGATCCGCTCGACGGGCCCTGCCAGCTGGCCTTCGATTCCAGCGAACGCCTCTACGTCAACAACTACCATCGCAACGTGATCCGCTTTTCCGCCACTGGCCTTGAACCGGAAGCCGTGCTCGACGAAGCGCACCCGACCGGCGTCGCGGTCGACATCCTCAGCGATACCGTCTACGTCGACGACGGCACCTACATCGCCGCCTACGACTCCAGCGGCAACCCCATCCTGGAAGGCGGCGAACCGCTGAAAATCGGGCTCGGCAACCTCGAAGAAGGCTACGGCGCCGCCGCCGTCGCGGGCCGCCTCTACGTCGCCGACGCCGCGAGCAACACGGTGAAGGTCTTCGAACCGGCGGTCGACGTCGAATCGCCGGTGGCGACGATTACCGGCCCCGGCCTCGGCTTCAGCTCGCTGCGCGACGCCGCCGTCGCGGTCGATGCCACCACTCGCAAGCTCTACGTCGTCGACAATCTGCAGCCCGGGGTCGCGGAGGAACCGGAAGCTGTGGTCGACGTCTTCTCCAGCGCCAACGCCTACCTTGGCAAGCTCAAATACCGGATCGTCGACGCCGGCCCGGTGGGCCTGACGTCTTACGGCGGCTCCCCCTACGTCACCTCCGGCAATACCTCACAGGCGAGCGTCTACGGCTACCCGCCGAACTCCGAGGTCGCCACCTCGCTGCCGCCGATGTTCAGCCTCGCGGTGGCGAGCGCCGGTGCCGGCAGCGGCGCCGTGCACAGCGCCGCGACCTTCGGCGTCGACTGCTCCGGGACCTGTGAGGAACCGATCCGCTCCGGGGCCACGGTAACGCTCACCGCGACCCCCGACCCCGGCTCGGCCTTCGCCGGCTGGTCGGGCGGTGGCTGCGCTGGCAGCGCAGCCTGCACGGTGACGATGGACGGGATGAAATCGGTGACTGCGGTCTTCGCCGCCGCCGCTCCGTTCACCGCCGGCGCGCCGGCCGATCAGCGCTCGACGG
>JACDGU010000188.1 GCA_013821475.1 Solirubrobacterales bacterium | reverse complement strand
CCGCTACTCGGTCGACGCCGTCTGGCGCGTCCCCCACTTCGAGAAGATGCTCTACGACAACGCCCTATTGGCGCGCGCCTACCTACACGGCTGGCAGGTGCTGGGTCACGAGCGCTACCGGCGCGTCTGCGAACAGACGCTGGACTGGATGCTGGCCGAGATGCGCGGGCCCGAGGGCGGCTTCTACTCGGCCCTCGACGCCGACTCCGAGGGCGAGGAGGGCCGCTTCTACGTCTGGACGCCGGCCCAGATCCGCGAGCTGCTCGGCGAGGAGGCGGAGGCCGCGATCGAGTTCTACGGCGTCAGCGAGCGCGGCAACTTCGAGGGGGCGAACATCCTCCACCTCGCCGGGGGCCCGGAGGCGACGCCCCCGCCGGGCCTCGACGGCGCCCGCCGCACCCTCTACGAGGCGCGCGCCAAGCGCGTCTGGCCGGGTCTCGACGACAAGCGCCTGACTGCCTGGAACGCACTGGCGATCTCTGCCCTGGCCGAGGCCGGGGCCGTGCTCGGCCGCGGGGACTACCTCGACGCCGCCGCCGCCTGCGCCGAGTTCCTGCTCGGTTCGGTTCGCGACAGCGACGGCCACCTGCTGCGCACCTACAAGGACGGCGATGCCCGCCTCAACGGCTACCTCGAGGACCACGCCTTCCTGCTCGAGGCGCTGCTGACGCTCTACGAATCGAGCTTCGACGAGCATTGGTTCGAGCAGGCGCGCGAGCTCGCCGAGACGACGATCGCCCGCTTCGGCGACCCCGAGCGCGGCGGCTTCTACTCGACCTCCGCCGACCACGAGGAGCTGATCGCCCGCCGCAAGGAGATCGGTGACCACCCGATCCCCTCCGGCAACAGCTCGGCGGCGCTCGGCCTGCTGAGGCTGGCGGCGCTGACCGGGGAGCACCGATACGCGAGCGAGGGCGAGGGCGTCCTGCGCCTCTTCGCCAAGCCCGCGGTCCAGCACCCCGAGACCTTCGCCCACCTGCTGCGGGCACTCGATTTCCACCTCGCGACGACGCGGGAGGTGGCGCTGGTCGGCGGGGACCTGGGCGAGCTGGCGGCCGTCGTCCGCACCGCCTTCCGCCCCAACCTCGTCCTCGCCGGCGGCCCCGAGGGGACAGAGCAGCCGCCGCTGCTGGAGGGGCGCACCGGGGTCGACGGCCGGCCCGCCGCCTACGTCTGCCAGAACTTCAGCTGCCGCCTACCGGTGACCGGCGCCCAGGACCTCGCCGCCGAGCTCAGCGAGTGATGCATTGATGACCCCATAGGGTCCAAAAAGCATCACTCGATTGGGAAATCCCGGATCTCGTCGAGCACGACCCGGCCGCCGACCTCGGCCCGGCCCTCGCCGAGCGGGGCGGCGTGGAGGAGGGAGCCGCGGCCCTGATGGATCTGCAGCGGCCTGCCGAGGGCGACCGCCAGCATGATCGCCGCCGAGCCCGTCGCCTCGTCCTCGCCGATCCCGTCCTCGAGCGAGTAGCAGCGCGAGCGCACGGCGCCGGCCGCCTCGTCCTGCCAGGCCCAGAGGTAGGCGAGCTGCTCGCCGGGCGGCGGTCCCGCGAGCGCCTCCACCTCCGCCGCGGTCTGCAGCTCGATCAGCTTCCAGGGGGGCGACCACTCGGCCCGGGCGGCGATGAAGGTCAGCTCGTCCTGGCGCCGGACCTCGACCTCGCCGGCGGGCGGTCGCAGGACGCGGGCCGAGTGTCCCTCCCGGCCCAGCAGCCACGCCGTCCCCACCGATGGGTGGCCGGCGAACGGCAGCTCCAGCCCCGGGGTGAAGATCCGGCACTCGGCCCGCTCGGGATCGTCGACGAAGACCGTCTCCGAGAAGCCGAGCTCGGCGGCCACCGACTGGCGCCGGCCCGCCGGCACCTCGCCGCCATCGAGGAAGACGCCGAGCGGGTTCCCCCGCTCCCCGCCCTCTCCGGTGAAGACCCGCAGGACGTGCAGGCGCGCCAACCGTGCCGCCTAGAGGATCGGCAGGAAGTTTTCGATCTCGAAGGGGGTGACCTGGACCCGGTAGTCGTCCCATTCCTGCCGCTTGATCTCGACGAAGCGGCGGAAGGTGTGCTCGCCCAGGGTGCGCAGCACCAGCTCCGAGTCGGCGGCGACCTCGATCGCCTCGCCGAGCGTCGCCGGCAGCTGCTCGATGCCCTGGTGGGCCAGCTCCTCCTGCGAGAGGTGGTAGAGGTTCTGCTCCATCGGCTCGGGCAGCTCGTAGCCTTTCTCGACGCCTTCCAGGCCCGCCTGCAGCATCCCCGCGAAGCAGAGGTACGGGTTGGCGGCGGGGTCGGGGCAGCGCAGCTCGGCGCGGGTCGCGGCCTCCTTGCCGGGGTGGTAGAGCGGCACCCGGATCAGCGCCGAGCGGTTGCGCCGCGACCAGGCGAGGTAGACGGGGGCCTCGAAGCCGGGGACCAGGCGCTTGTAGGAGTTGACCCACTGGGCGAAGAGCGGCGAGATCTCGCGAGCGTGCTTGAGCTGGCCGGCGATGAACGACTTCGCGGTCGGCGAGAGGTAATAGGGATCGTCGGGATCGTAGAAGGCGTTCTTGCCGTCTTTGCTCAGCGACTGGTGGACGTGCATCCCGGAACCGTTCTCGCCGAACAGCGGCTTCGGCATGAAGGTCGCGTGGTAGCCGTACTTGAGCGCGTACTCCTTGACGACGATCCGGTAGGTCATGCAGTCGTCGGCCATCTCGAGGGCGTTCTTGTAACGCATGTCGACCTCGTGCTGGGAGGGCCCGACCTCATGGTGGGTGTACTCGACGTGGATCCCCATCTTTTCCAGCGCCAGCACGGTGTCGCGGCGCAGGTCCGAGCCGGCGTCGAGCGTGGTCAGATCGAAGTAGCCGCCTTCGTCGAGGACCTCGGGGATGCCGTCCTCGGGTTTGGCCGAGCGGAAGTAGAAGAACTCGAGCTCGGGGCCGACGTTGTAGGCCTCGAAGCCCATCTCCTCGGCGCGTTTCATCGCCCGCTTCAGGATCCAGCGCGGGTCGCCCTCGTAGGGGCCGCCGCCAGGCACGCGGATGTCGCAGAACATCCTGGCGACGATGTTCTCGTCCTCGGGGCGCCAGGGGATCAGCTCGAAGGTCGAGGGATCGGGCACCGCCAGCATGTCGGACTCCTCGATCGGGTTGAAGCCGGTGATCGAGGACCCGTCGAACCCCATCCCGCCCTCGAAGGCGTCCTCGAGCTCGGAGGAGTTGATCGAGAAGCTCTTCAGCTGGCCCAGCACGTCGGTGAACCAGAGGCGGATGAAACGGACGTCGTTCTGCTTGACGATCTCGACGACGTCAGCGGGACTGCGGGGTTGCTCTGCCATTCCGGCCTCCTTGGCGTGTGCGCGAGGAGGGCAACGATAGGCGAATGAACCGCGGCGGTGCGGGGCGCCGTATAGAGGGTAGGAAGACGCCGATTCAGGCAGCTTGCATGCAAGCGGAAAAGCAGCTATAACTTACACCTCGTAAGTAAGAGGCTCAAAGTAAAGTAAAGGCCCCGTAAAGGCTCTGTAAAGCGAAAAACCGCCTTCAGCAGAGCCAGAGACGAGAAGCGACGTGACGGTAAAAACCGCAGTAAGCAGATTCCAGATCCACGACGAGCTGACGGCTCCCGACGAGAGCGCGCCCCTGATCAAGACCATCCAGGCAACTGGCGGCGCGGTCACCAAGTTCGTCGGCGTTCTCGCCGGCTCCCCGGCAGTGCTTCGTGCCTACACCCGGATGCGCTCGGAGCTTCGCGGCGGCGTCCTCCCCCAGGCAACCCGTGAGCGGATCGCCCTCGCGGTCGCCGAGCACCGCGAAGACAATTACAGCATCGCCCAGCACGCCAAGTCGGCGCGCCGGGCCGGCCTCGGCCTCGACGAGGTCTCCCGGGCCCGCAGCTTCACCTCCGCCGACGAGAAGGAGGCGGCGCTGCTGCTCTACCTGAAGGAGGCGCTGGACGCCGACGGCCCTCCCCCGCTCCACCTCCACGAGGAGGCGCGTGAAATCGGCTGGACCGACGAGGAGATCCTCGAGGCGGTCGGGCACCTCGCCCTCAACGAGTTCCAGAGCCTGATCGCGAGTGCGGCGGCTCTGCCGAAAGACCAGGCGACTCCGCGGGTCCTGCCTTCGGCGGCCTAAGAACAGCGTCAGCGTTTAGCGAAGGGGGGAGCCCCTATCC
>JACDGU010000037.1 GCA_013821475.1 Solirubrobacterales bacterium | reverse complement strand
CCGCAGCACCGGCAGCGCCGGCTCCGCATAGGGCAGCGGCAGCGCCCGCACCGGCCCGGTCGCGTCCCGCGGCCCGGCGTCTTCCTCGGCCAAAACCTCGCCGTCTAGATGAAGCTCACTCACCCCGGCGACTCTAACGACCCCCCAGGTCACGACCCGGATCGTCATCGCAAACTGCGGATCTTGCCCGCCCGGGACTCGCGCTGGGCCCAGCTAGTCGACTGAAGGCACTTTCCGTTTGTGATTTCGGTCAGGGAACAGATGGCGAGTGACGACGAGGACGATGCCGACAACCTGAACGACAGTGGCGGCAAGCCACACCTGAATGACTCCCGACGAAAGCTTCCAGTGCTCACCAACCTGGGCGAATGCAACGAAGACTCCATCCGCGATCAGAAGCTGAACGCCGAGGATGATGAGAATCCAGAACGCATACCGCTGTCGGAGGTCGTATTCCTGTTGGGCAAATACTCGCTTCAGCGTGAGTTCTTGAGCGCGCTCCCGCTCGGGGAGATGGCGCAGGTGCTCGGGCAAGGTCGTCGTCCTAGCTGCCCCGCTCTGGACGCTCTGCCTGCTTCGCGGAGGGCCTCCTCGGCACTCTTCGGCATGGAGCCTGCGGCCTTTTTGGCCTTCCCGACCTCTTTTTCGTCAGGCATCTAGGCCTCTTGCAAGGCAGACGCCATGAGACCGAGATTCTTGAGCCGAAACTGCATGGCCTGCCGGGACACCTTGAAGCGCAGAGACATCTCCAGATCATCCATTCCCAGCTCAGACAAAGTTCTCACTTCGTCCTCAGGCATCAGAAGACACGCAGCGAACTCATTCGCATAAATCTCTTCTGGTTCTTCGCCGGTCGTAGAGACGATATTTCTGAGATCGATCCGCGCATACTCGTCCTGCTCCTCAGAGCGCCGCACAAAATGGCCAAGCTCGTGCGCGCAAGTGAACCGTCTTCGATGCTGGCCGTCGTTCTGGTTGAGCAGGATCGTCGGTTCTCTTCCCGGTTCCTTGACCAGCGCGCCGAGCGTATTCTCATCAAGCTGTGCTTCCAGCACCTGCAACCCAAGCGCCTGTGCGATGGCCACGGGTTCGACAGGCACCCCACCCGCCCAAGCTGCTCTTAGAAGCCTGGCAGCGTCTCTCTCAGCTTCAGTCTTCACCTTGCTTTTCATCCTCGCTCAATCTATAGCGCAGACCCCGGTCGGGGGCCACAATGCGCCCGGGACCTGCCTGAGCGTTTCAGGAAAAGGCTTCCGAAGGACAAAGTCTCCCCCCTGGAAACGCGGCTGGGGAAATTGGACGAGCGCATCGCCCGCCAACCCCGTCCCTACAACTCCCGCTCGTACAGCCGATAACGCTTGACGACTCTCCCCCCCATCCCCTCCATCGCCCGGTTCATCGGTTTGTTCGTCTCCAGGATCCAGCCCATCTCGCCGCCGCTGATCGCGCCCGGCTGGGCCGCGGTCTCGAGGTGCTTGAGGTAGAGGCCGGCGGCGACGCCGCTGTGGCGGTACTCGTGCTTGACGCCGAGGGCGAGGACGCGCAGCTGGTCGATCTTGGCTTTGCCGAGCAGGAACCTGAGCCAGCCGAAGGGCAAGAGGCGGCCGTCCAGCTTCGCCATCACCTGGTTGATGTCCGGCAGGGTCAGGGCGGCGCCGACCACCTCGCCGTCCTTTTCGGCCATGAAGGTCCAGTCCTCGTTCAGCACCTGCTTCAGGTTCTTGGCCTGGAACTCGACCTCGGCGTCGGTGATCGGGACGAAGCCCCAGTTGTCGCCCCAGGCCTCGTTGTAGACGTCCATGAAGCGGCGCACCTCGGCCGCCATGTCGCGCTTGCGCATATTGCGGATCGCGATCCCTTCGTCCTCCAGCGCCTTCTTCGCGGCGGCGTGGATCGAGGGGTCGAATTCCTCGCCCTCCTTGAGATCGCCGAACTGCAGTTCCCACATCTGCACGTCGATCGCCTTGTCGAAGCCCTCGGCCTCGATCAGCTGTCGATAGAACGGAGGGTGCCAGGGCTCGAGGATCATCGGCTTGCGCTCGTAGCCATCGATCAGGATCCCGATCTCGTCGTTGGTGGTGAAGTCCATCGGCCCGAGCAACCGCGAGCGGCCCTTGGCGATGGCGAACTCGGTGGCGGCCCCGATCAGGGCGCGGACGACCTCCGGATCCTCGATCGACTCGAAGAAGCCGAACATCGCGTCACTGCCGCCCTGAAATTGGTCCCAGCGGTGATCGACCTGGGCGCTGATCCGCCCGACCGGCTCGCCGTCGCGTTCGGCGATGTAGAGCTCCACCTCGGCGTGCTGGAAGTAGGGGTTCTTGCTGGAATCGAGGAACTCCATGCGCTCGAAGACCAGCGGAGCGACCCACTGCGGGTGGGCGCGGTGGATGAGAAAGGGGACCTTGACGAAGCGCTTGCGCTCGCGGCGCGTTCGCACCGGCCGGATCGTCACGCTTCCCATGGATCGGCAACCTACACTCTGGCCCTATGAGCGAGACCGCGAAGGCTCCGGTCGACGTCTTCGAGAAGGCCCGCAGCCACGACCGGCTCGAGCAGCTCGAAGCGGCCAGGGAGCACGACCTGCTGCCCTACTTCCGCCTGCTCACCTCGCAGGCCGGCCCGGTGGTCGAGATGGAGGGGCGTGAGACGATCATGCTCGGCTCCAACAACTACCTCGGCCTGACCGGCGACGGGCGGGTCAAGCAGGGGGCGCGGGATGCGCTCGAGACCTACGGCACCGGCGTCACCGGCTCGCGGCTGCTGAACGGGACGACGCCGCTGCACCTCGACCTCGAGCGCGAGTTGGCGGAGTGGATGCAGACCGAGGACGCGATCGTCTACACGACCGGCTACCAGTCGAACCTCGGCTGCATCGGCACGATCCTCGGTCCCGAGGACACGGTGATCTGCGACTCCGGCGACCACGCCTCGATCCTCGACGGCTGTCGGCTCTCTGGGGCCAAGCTGCGCCCCTTCCGCCACAACCGGATGGACAAGCTGGAGAAGATGCTCCAGCGTGGCGCGCAGGACGGCGGCGGGGTGCTGGTGATCGTCGACGGCGTCTTCTCGATGGAGGGCGACGTCTGCGACCTGCCGCGGATCGTCGAGC
The DNA here is from genome assembly GCA_013821475.1 of Solirubrobacterales bacterium. Taxonomy (GTDB): domain Bacteria; phylum Actinomycetota; class Thermoleophilia; order Solirubrobacterales; family 70-9; genus VAYN01. Next base: position 16,445 of record JACDGU010000037.1, on the reverse strand, counting down.
TCTGCCAGGCCCACGGCGCCCGGCTGATGGTCGACGAGGCGCACGGGGCCGGCGTCCTCGGCGCCCGCGGCGCCGGCGCCGCCGAGCTTTTCGGCCTCGAGGACCAGGTCGACCTGCGGATGGGGACCTTCTCCAAGAGCCTCGCCTCCTGCGGCGGCTTCATCGCCGGGCCGGCCGACGTGATCGAGTACCTGCGGGTCTCCTCGCGCTCCTTCATCTTCAGCGCCTCGGCGGTCCCTGCGGCGGTCGGCGCGGCGCTGGCGGCGCTGCGAGTCGTCCGCGAGGACGGGCCGGCGCTGTTCGAGAAGCTGCTGGCCAACGCCGAGTACCTGCGCGAAGGCCTGCGCCACCTCGGCCTCAAAGTCGTCGAGCCCGGCACCCTTCCCGACGGCAGCGTCGCCACCACCCCGGTTGTGCCGGTGATCGTCGGCGACGACTGGCAGGCGGTGCTGCTCTGGAAGGCCCTCTTCGACGCCGGCGTCTACACCAACGTCGCGATCCACCCGGCCGTCCCGCCGGGCGGCGCGCTGCTGCGAACCAGCCTGATGGCGACCCACGAGCGCGAGCATCTCGACGGCGCCCTGGGGACGATCGCGCGGACGATCCAGGACTTCCCGGACCTTCCGCGCTCCTGATTACCGGTAACGAACTTTTGACATCCCCCGTCGTGGGTAGTTTCATCCTTGTCCGGATCGGAACAAGGATCTCTCGGCCCCGAAATTGTTGCTCTTAGCGACCGGGCCGCACTCCATTTCGTCCCGCGTGGCTTGACGGCCCCCACCCGGACGACGTAGCTTGGCCCTCTCGCCGCAGCCACCCGGTCGGGGCGTTCGGAACAGAGAATCGGCCGATTCCAGGCCCGGCTCGGTCTGACGGTCGGCGGCGAGATTCCAGTCAACCCGATTCCTTAAGGGAGGAGTCCCAGTGGACGCTGCCTCAACGGCACCCGCAACGACGATCGCATCTCCGATGGAGGCCCCGCAGCACATGCGGGCACTCGAACGGGCCAACCTCGTCCGGCTTGCCCGAGCCGAGCTCAAGCGCGCGATTGCGCGAGGAGACATGGAAGCGTCGGAGGTCGTCGCCGATTGCCCCTGGGAGACCGAGAGCATGACGATCTCGGAGCTGCTGACCAGTCAGCGCCGCTGGGGACGGACCCGGGCCCGCAAGTTCCTGATGCCACTCTCGTTGAACGAGAACAAGCAGCTGGGGACGCTGACCTCGCGCCAGCGCCGGCTGCTGGCCACCGAGCTCGCCACCCGCTCGACCAGCAGGGAGACGTTGGCCGTCTAGGGGTTGGCTTTCGGCGGCGGGGGCACTGCGAGGAGGCGTTGGGGGTCTCTCGCACTTGCTGGGATTTTCGCCGGGAGCCCTGGATCTCTCGCCGCGTCGAAGGGGCGAAAATCAGGGACGCCGCGCGCGCAGAGACCCCCAACCCCTCCCCACGGAACCCCCGCTCCGCTCACGAAGCAGGGTGGCCTCCGTGGAGGGAAGCTTCGTGGGATGGGAGCTCGGGTCTGAAACAGCTTTCGTCCCTCGGAACCTCCGCAATCGGGGTGGAGTCCCGACCCTGTCTCCCTGGGAATGGCTTCCCGGGGTGGAGGGTCGGGTGCCCCTCCGAACGTTTTGTGCCGCTGGCCGAGATGCCTCCCTCGGACGGCTCTAGGCGACCCGGCCAGTCAGGCAAGAGAGGAGGGGTACCCGACCCTCCACCCCGCGCTGGCCGTTCTTCAGCCGCGCATGCCGCCGACCCGGAAACTGAGCCCTCCGGATGCGCGTTGGAAGGCACGGCGCGCCAGGTAGAAGGCGACCGCGAAGGTGATCACGCCGGCACCGAGGCAGACGGCGATGATCTGGTTGCCGACGTAGAGCAGCGCGACCGCGACAGCGACTGCGACAGACCCCGCCAGCAGGGTCGAGTGGGATCGGTAGCCGGCGAAGTGCTCGCGGATCGCGACCTCGATGCCGCCGAGACCGGCCAGGGCGACGCCGATCCCGATCGCGGTCGGGTGCTGGCCGACGATCCCGATCAGCAGCGAGACGATGCCGGCGAGAATCACCAGCTCGGCGAGCGGGACCGCCCCCCACGGGGCCGGGGGCCGCTCGTCGGGAGAGGAGACGCGGGGCGCCGGCACCTTCGTCTTCGCCGCCGCTTCCCGCTGCGCCCTGCGTTTGGTCTTACCGCTCAACGGCCGCGAGCCGCCCGGCTAACGGGCATCCCGAGGAGACCTTGACCCGCCACCACCCCATCAGCATCCCGATCAGGCCGAGGCGGGGGCGCGAATGCCAGGCGCCGCATCCGGGCTCGCCGATGTCGGCGCGCGAGACCCTGACCCAGCGGAACTCGGCCGGCGACTCCAGCATCCGCCGCAGCAGCTCGCGGTTGTCGGTCTCGACCCGGGCGCGTTCGAAGAGGGTCAGGCGGGCGTCGGAGACCTGCGCCGCGAGCCCGTCGCGCAGACCCTCGAGCTCGCCGAGGTCAAGCAGACGGGGCTCGGCGGCGACGGCGACGAGCCGGTGGTCGAGCTCGACCCGGCCGAAGGCCTCGGCGAAGAGGCTCGCCAGCTCGCGCTCGAGGCGGCCGATCTGCCGCCGCAGCTGAGCGCGGGCGAGGCTCTCGTCGACCCCGACGTGGAGCTCGGTGAAGCTGTCTCGTTCGAGCAGATCCGCCATCTTCCTTGCAATTAAGTGTAGATCAAGGATCCGCGCTGGCAAGCCACGTTTGGTTAAGCCTCGGCGACTTCCGCGGTGGCCATCCAGAGTGCCTCCTCGACCGCGATCTGGGGTACGCCGCCAACCCTGATCGCGGCGATCGAGATCCGCCGGCTCTGCGGCCCGACCGCACAGCGCCCGGGCTCGGGCCCGAAGAGCACCTCGACCGGTCCGGATTCGTCGGCGACGATCAGCGTCCCCTGCGCCAGACCGGCGGGACGCTCGGGCAGCGCCTCTCCGGGAGCCGAGTCGCGGAGGCTGAGCCCCCCGGCGAGGAGGTCGGCATCGAAGGCCCGCAGCGCAACCCCGGTCTCCACGGTGGCGATCGTCAGCGCGTCGGCGGGCCGGCCGAGGCTCCTGAACTCACCGTCGTGGAGGCGGTCGAGGGCGAGCTGCTCAACCGGCGTCCGGGTGCGATCGGGGTCGAGGCCGATCTGGCGGAAGAAGACGCGGTAGGCCCAGGGGATCGGCCGTTCGCGCATCTGGATCGCATGGGCTCCGTAAAAGCGGTCCGAGAGGGCCCGCAGGCGGCGAAGAACCGGGTCGGGGCTCTTCCCCGGACGGGCGCCGACCTCGACCCAGGCGATTCCGAGGCCGGGGAACTCGGCCGCGACGGCGGCTGAGACAGTGCCCTCGCTGGGCACCGGCTGGCCTGCGGGACGGCCGCCGTCGCCTGCGGCGCCCATCAGCTCGCCTCCGCGCTGTGGGTGGCGGCAAGCAGATCGCGGACGCGACCGCTGAGCTGCGCGACGCTGAGTTCGCCGATCCCGGCGCTCTCGAGGGTGCCGCCGGGATAGACGTAGGCGAAGGTCGGACAGAGACCGACCCGGTAGAGACCGGCGACGGCGCCGTCGCGGTCGTAGCCGATGGGCAGCTTCCAGCCGTGCTGGCGGATCAGTTCGCGGACCGTCTCGCGGCTGTCGCGGACGTCGATCGAAAGGAAGTTGACCTCGCCACGGAAGCGCTCGTAGACCGAGTTGACGACGTCCTGCTGGGCGGCGCAGTTGCTCCCTTTGTTGAACCAGAAGGAGAGGACGAGCGGCCGCCCGAAGAGTTCGCAGACGCGGATCGCGCCGGGAGTCGGGATCTCGCAGGCGGGATGGCGGCGATCGCCGCTCGGGCAGGGGACGGCGGCCGATTCGCAGTCGTCCTGGGCGATGTTGGCGTCGCCTTCCAGGCCCCCCGCGGCGTCCGGCACCGCGAACTCCGGCAGCGGCCAGTGCAGTGGCTGGCTGTCGAGCCCGAGCGTGTCTTCGCCGCCGCCACCGGAGAGGGTGTGGACAGCGGCGATCCCGACCAGGATCAGGAACAGCAGCCCGACGACCAGCGAGTAGCGGTCCTTCATCGCCGCGCCTCGATCCAGACCAGTGCCGCCGGCAGGACCAGCATCACCCCGGCGAGCGCGGCGAAGAGGTCGATCACGGTGACGAAGCCGAAGTCCCGCAGCATCTGGATTTCGCTGGCGACGAGCACCGCGAAGCCGGCGACGGCGGTCGCCCCGGAGGCCAGCACGGCGGCTCCGGTCCGCGCGTATGCGCGCCGCAGCGCCGCCTCCACCCCGTCCTCGCCACGCTCCTCCTGGAAGCGGCCGGCGAGGATCACGCCGAACTCGGTCGCGATCGCGATCGTCAACGCCCCCAGCGCCGCCGACATCGGGTTGAGCGGGATCCCGGTCAGCCAGAGCAGCAGCGACGCCCAGCCGGTCGCGAGGACGGTCGGCACCAGCGGCACCAGGGCGCGGAGAAACGAGCGATAGACCGCCAGCAGGACCAGCGCCACCGCAACCAGGCCGGCGAGGGCCAGCCAGTAGCGGCTGGAGGAGAGGTCGGTCGCCGATTCGGCCGCGATCACCGGCAGCCCGGCGAGCCGGACCTCGACCCCGGCCGGGGGGCCGCCTTCAGAACCGGGCGTGCCGATCTCAGAGCGGACGCGGTCGACCAGCGCCTGCTGGTCCTGCAGCGACTGGGCGCGGATCCCGAAGGAGATCAGCGCGTCGTGGCCGACCTCGCCGGTCCGCGGGTCGATCGGGGCGACCTGGCGCAGGGCGTAGGGCGAGAGGGCAGAGAGGGTGGCGTCGATCCCCTGCCGAGTGACGGGTCCGCCGCGGGTGAGGAAGTCCGAGAGCGCCGGCCCGGGGCAGACTTCGGCATCGAGGCAGCTGGGGTCTTCGCCGCTGAACCCGTTGGCGCGCAGGACCCGCTGCTTGAAGGCCGCCATCCATTCGATCGTCGCCGGGTCGGTCAGGTGGGGGGCTTCGACGCTGACATCGAGCTCGCCGGAAACGCCGGTGGCTTCCTGCAGGGTGTCGAGGTCTCTCACCGCCGGGAGGTTCTGGGGGGCCAGCGAGCGGACATCCGAGACGGTTTTGATCTGAGTGCCCACACCCCAGCCGATCACCGCCAGCGCGAGGCCTATGCCCAGGACCAGCTGCGGGCCGGAGACGGCCAGGGACAGGAGGCGTTCCGGCGCCCCTCTCCGGGGAGCGGTTCTCCGGGGCGATTTGGGACGGCGGCTGAGAGCGGCGGAGCCGGCGGTCAGTGCGAGGACGAAGGCGATCAGGACGCCGGCTACGAGGAGCCGGCCGAAGCTGCGGATCATCGGGGTTGGGGAGAGCTGAAGGGCTAGGAATCCCGCGGCCGTCGCCAAGCAGGCGATTGCGATCGTGGGGCCACCGGAGGTTGCCGCGGCTCGGGCTGCCTCAGCGCCCGGAAGGCCGGTGGACTCGGCCTCGTCGAAGCGGGCCTGGAACTGGATCGCGTAGTCGACGGCGAGGCCGATCAGGATCGGCAGCACTGCGATCGAGGCCATCGTCAGCGAGCCGCCGGCAAGACCCAACAGGCCGAAGACGATCGCGGCGGCGGCGAGGGCGATCGCCAGTGGCAGGAGTCTCAGGCGGGAGCGGAAGACGAGCGCCAGGGTCAGCGCCATCACCACCAGGGCGACCGCGAAGAGAATCAGCAGCGCGTCCTTCAGCGCCCGGGAGAGGCCGTCGACCACGACCGGCGCCCCGGAGACGACGTAGCTGCCGCCCTTGAGCACGAAGCACGGGGCGGCCGTGCCGTTTTCGGCGCAGGCCTGGCGCGGCGCCGTTTCGGCCACCGCGGCTTCGATCAGGCCGATCGCCCGGTGGCGGTCGTCCTGGCTCAGGTCAGGCTTGAGCCGGATCACGATCTGGGCCGAGTGGCTGTTCGGGAAGAGGTAGGAGAGGCGCGCCTTCGGCGTGCCGCGGGCGCGGCTGAGGTCGAAGACGACGGTGGCGACGAATTCTTCGTTGTCGATACTGGGAGCGCTGGTGATCCCGTACTTGGTCGCCACGGCGAGGAGGAATTCCTGCAGCCGTTCGGCCGGGACGTGCTGCGCCAGCCGCTGCAGCTGGGCGTCGATCTGGACCACCGCCTCGTTGAGGAAGGTCGCCGGCCCGGAGAGGAACTCGACCGGATCCAGTTCGGCCAGCTCGGCGCAGGCCCCGGGCAGCGGCTTCGCCCCTTCCGGTACCTTGCCCGACAGGCACCCCTCGAGCCGCAGCAGGCGGAAGATGTTGTCGGTCAGGATCAGCCGCTGCAGGTCGCCCTGGGCCAGGACCACTACCGGTTCTTCGCCGAAGACCTGCCGCACCCGCTGCGTCGCCTGGTAGGTGGAGGTGTCGCTGTCGACCAGCGTTCCGACCCCGGCGTCGGTGGGGATCCGGGTCGCCCCCACGGCCGCCCCGACCGCGAGCACCAGCGCCACGGCGAGGACGATCCGCGCGTGCCGTGCCGCCCAGGCGGCGACCGCGCCGAGCCGCCTAGGGATGTTCAACAGGGCGAACCGGCGCCACGCTCAGTCCATCGACAGCGGACCCTTGATGTCCGCATGCAGGAACTGGTTGACGAACGGGTTGGCGGAGTCGAAGACCTCCTCTTTCGGCCCAGACTCGACGATCTTGCCGCTCCACAGCACGGCGATGAAGTCGGCGATCCGGCGGGCGGTGCCGAGGTCGTGGCTGATCACCAGGTAGCAGCCGCCGTTCTCGGCGTGGACCTCGCGGATCAGCTCGCAGAGCAGGGCGGTGCGCACCGGGTCGAGGCCGGAGTCGGGCTCGTCGAACATCACGATCGCCGGATCGAGGACCAGGGCGCGGGCGAACCCGGCGCGCTTGCGCATCCCCCCCGAGAGCTCATTCGGCATCTTGTAGGTGGCCTCGGTCAGGCCCACCTCTTTGAGCCGGCGGTTGACGATCTCGCCGATCTCTTCCTCGCTTTTGTCGGTGTGCTGGCGCAGCGGGAAGGCGACGTTGTCGTAGATGTTCATCGAGCCGAAGAGGGCGCCGTCCTGGAACAGCAGGCCGAACTTTTTGCGGACGTCGAAGAGTTCGTCGTCGGTCATGTTCGGGATCGATTCGCCGTGGACGAGGACGTCGCCGGAATCCGGGTAGAGCAGGCCGACGATGTGCTTGATCAGCACGCTCTTGCCGGTGCCCGAGGGGCCGAGCACCATCGAGACCTGGTCTTCGGGCAGCCCCAGGTTGAGGCCGTTGAGGATCCGGGCGCGGCCGAACTGTTTGACCAGGTCGATGATCTCGATCGCGTCCTCGCCGCCGTGGTCGCGCTTGCGCCCGGTGTGGAAGCGGTAGGGATCGTGCTCGTCGGGGGCGACCCCGGGGATGACGAAGTCGCGGCCCATCATCGAGCCGTCCTCGCTGACGTAGGGGCCGCTGTCGGTGGCGCTTTCCGGATGCCCTGACGCAGCCACGGGGTCGCCGCTGATCGGCGGCGCCAGCTCGGCGCTGGTCTCCGCCTCGGGCACGTGCTGAGCCTGCTCTTCCTCGTTGAAGCGCTCCTGCTCGTCGTCGATCACGTCAGCCTCCTATTGGCGCCCGCGGGTTGGCCCCCCAGAAGACAAGGGTCCCAAGCATCCCGATGATGTGGACTAAGACGATGTTCAGGACCATCGACTTCGCCGTCGCGGTCCCCACCCCCACCGGTCCGCCCGATGCGGTGTAGCCGTAGTAGCAGCCGACAAGCACGATGGCGGTTGCCATCACCATGCCCTTGATCAAGCTGAAGATCAGGTCGGGGGGGTTCTGGAACATCCAGAAGATCAGGAAGTAACCGCCCGAGGAGACGTCGCCGATCTGCTTGACGACGGCCAGATAGCTGGCCAGGTACATGATCCCGATCCCGACCAGGTACATGAACGGGAAGGTGATCCAGGCGGCGAGCAGGCGGGTCGCGCAGAGGAAGGTGATCGGCGGTACCCCCATCACCTCGAGCGCGTCGATCTCGTCGGAGATCCGCATCGCCCCGAGCTCGGCGACGATCCCGGTCCCGACCTTGGCCGCCAGCATGTAGCCGAAGGCGTAGGGCATGATCTCGCGCAGGTCGCACCAGGCGGAGAAGACGCCGGCATAGGCCGGGGCACCCTGGGCTCGCAGCAGGTAGGCGCCCTCGATCCCGCACTGCAGGCCGAGGGTGAAGACGAGGCCCCAGATGATCAGCGCCGAGCCGAGGATCAGGATCCCGGCCTGGCGCAGGCTCTCGCCGAAGAAGCGCAGGACCCGGCCCGAGTAGACCTGGCCGGCGACGCCGGAGCCGAAGCGGGCGATCTCTCCGAAGGAGTCGAGCCAACCGCGCGGGACCGCGAGCCATTCGTTCATCTGATCGTCTGCAGCTCGGGGTTGGTGGCGAGCAGCGTCTGGGTGAAGACGTAGTTGAAGGCGAAGACCGCCATGAAGGAGATCACCACCGCCTCGTTGACGGCGCGGCCGACGCCGGCGGCGCCACCGGACGCAGTCATGCCTTTGTAACAGCAGACGACGGCGATCATCGCCCCGAACAGGGTGCACTTGATCACCGAGCCCCAGAGGTCGGTGATCGAGGCGTTGGAGAAGAGCGTGGCGAAGAAGCCGCCGAGCGGCTGGTGGTAGAGCAGCTCGGTGAGGATCCCGCCGCTGATCCCGAAGACCAGGGCGTAGATGTCGAGCAGGCCGGTGATCAGCATCAGCGCCAGGAAGCGCGGCACGACCAGGTTCTTGATCGGGTCGACGCCGAGCACCTGCAGAGCGTCGAGCTCCTCGCGGATCTTGCGGGCGCCGAGGTCGGCAGTGATCGCGGTGCCGGCGACGCCGGCGACGACGACGGCGGTGACAAACGGCGCGAACTCGCGGATCGAGGCGAGGACGAAGAAGCCGCCGAGGCGGTCGAGGGCGCCGAACAGCGAGAGGAAGTTGGCGGCCTGCAGCCCCGGAGCGCCGAAGCCGAAGGCGACGGTCGAGACCAGCAGCGGGAACCAGCAGAGCTGCAGCGCGAAGAGGAACTGGCCGATGAACTCCTCGCCGTAGGGATAGGGCGGTTTGACCGCGGAGACGATCGTTCGCCCGGTCAGGAGCATCATCTCCCCAACCTGCTCAAACACAGACTTAGCGGGCAGGAATGCCCTGTTGACCGCGGATCCGACCATCTGCTCCTCCAGCGAGCTGCGCCACGCTTTCGTGGCGCCCCAGCTCGGTGATCGGAGTCTAGGGGATGGGTCAGCCCCTTCCGTTAGCCCCGTGTTGAGATCGGGCTAACCCTCTCCGTACCCCCGAAAAGCGCGCGAGTGCGGGGAAAGCCCGTGGTATGTTCGGGCCGCTTTGCGGGGGACCGGAATACATTCCCGGCGCACCTGCCTTCGAGTCTCAGCGACCGGGTTGGTCGCCGTGGCCGTGGCGGCGCTGCTGGCCGCCTGTGGCGGCGGGTCCTCCGACGCCAACGAGCCGGCGGGCACCTATCGGGTGAAGGTGACCGAAGCGAGCTTCCCGACGCAGCAGCACCTCGGCCAGACCTCGCTGATGCAGCTCGGCGTCCGCAACACCGGCAAGGCGGCGCTGCCGGCGCTGACCGTGACGGTGACGATCGCCGGCAAGGCCGGGGTCAACTCTTCACTGCCGTTCGGCGTCCACGACCCGCAGGCCGGCCTGGCCGGACCCGATCGCCCGGTCTGGGTGCTGGCCGAAACCTATCCGCGGTTGGTCGACTCCTCCGACCCCGGCGGCGCCACCACCTCCAACCGCAAGACCTTCGCCTTCGGGCCGCTGAAGCCGGGCGCGACGACCACCGCCGTCTGGAAGCTGAGCGCGGTCAAGGCCGGCAACTTCACCCTGCTGTACCGGATCGACGCCGGCCTCAGCGGCTCGGCCAAGGCGGAGACCGGCAGCGGGATCGCCCCCGGCGGCTCCTTCGTCACCGCGATCAGCTCGGAACTGCCAGAAACCGAAGTCACCCCCAGCGGCGAAGTGGTCGAAATCAAGAAGCCCAAGGGCGGCGGCGAATAGCCACACTCGCCGCCGGGTAGCGTTGACCGATGCGGTACCACCCTGCAGCTTCGTTCCTGATCGCCGTGCTGGTCGCCTTGGCGTTGCCCGCCTGCGGCTCGGCGAAGCTGACGCTGAAGAAGATCGGTCAGTTTGACCACCCCGTCTACGTGACCGGCGCACCCGGATTCCCCAAGCTCCTCTTCGTCGTCGAACAGCCCGGCCGGGTCTCGGTCCTGCGCGACGGCCACCGCCTTGCCAAGCCCTTCCTCGACATCCGCTCGACGGTTGGCTACGACGGCGCCGAGCGCGGTCTGCTCTCGATCGCCTTCCCTCCCGACTACGCGACCAGCAAGAGCTTCTACGTCTATTACAACGACGAGGCAGGCAACATCCGCGTCGACGAATTCATGCGTGCCGGCGCCACTCGGGCCGCTTTGGCAAGCCAGCGCGAGGTGATCGGCATCCCCCACCCCGAAAACGCCAACCACAACGGCGGCCAGATGCAGTTCCTCGGCAACCTCCTCTACTTCGGCACCGGCGACGGCGGCTCGGCCGGTGACCCGCCCGACAACGCCCAGAACAAGGAAATCCTGCTCGGCAAGCTGCTGCGGATCGACCCCCGGCCCTCGGGTGGCCGGGCCTACTCGGTGCCTGCCTCCAACCCGTTCGTCGGCAAGCCCGGCCGCGACGAGATCTACAGCTACGGCCTGCGCAACCCCTTCCGCTTCTCCTTCGACACGGTCACCGCGGCGCAGCCGCGGATCGCGATCGGCGACGTCGGCCAGAACAAGTACGAGGAGCTCGACTACACGACCGTGGCGGCGGCGGGCGGGGCCAACTTCGGCTGGGACGCGTTTGAGGGCTTCGCCCCCTACACCGAAGAAAACAGCGGCACCCCGGACCCCGGTGGAACCACCAAACCGATCTTCGCCTACTCCCACAGCCGCGCCGGCGACAGCTGCTCGATCATCGGCGGCTACGTCGTCGCCGACCGCCACCTGCCGTCTCTCTATAAGGACTACGTCTACGCCGACCTCTGCGAGGGCCAGCTGCGCAGTCTGACCCCGCACCTGAAACGGGCCAGCGGTGACCACGAGATCGGCCTCTCCGTCACCTCGCCGACCTCGTTCGGCGAAGACGACGCCCATCGCCTCTACGTCTGCTCGCTGGAAGGCCCCGTCTACCGGATCGTCCAGCCCTGAGGCGAGATTTCCGGCACACGATCGGGCCGAGCCGTCTAACCTTGGCCGACCAGCCAAGGGCGACGAAGGGACTACCAGTGGAGAGCGGAACTGCGGCGACCGGTAACGACGTGAGCGAGGCGGCGAACGGCGCGGCGCCTGCCGGCGAGCCGCCGATCGAGGTCCTGAACCCCGCCACCGGCCAGCCAATCGCGAAGGTCCCGGTCGACTCCCCGGCGGCAGTGGCCGCGACCGTCGCCCGCGTGCGCGCCAATCAGGCCGACTGGGAGGCGATGGGGATCGAGGGTCGCTACCACTGGCTCGGCAAGCTGCGCGACTGGCTGCTCGACAACAGCGACCGGGTGCTCGACACGATGCAGCTGGAAACCGGCAAGGTCCGCGCCGACGCCTCCAACGAGCCGGCCTACCTCGCCGACCTGATCAACTTCTACGGCACCAAGGCGGCCAAGTTCATCGGCGAGGAGAGCGTCCGTCCCCACTCGCCGCTGATGGCCGCGAAGAAGCTGCGCGTCCAGTACCGGCCCCACCAGGTCGTCGGCATCATCAGCCCCTGGAACTTCCCGCTGATCCTCGCCCTTGGCGACGCGATCCCGGCGCTGCAGGCCGGCGCCGCGGTCGTGATCAAGCCCTCCGAGTTCACCCCGCTCGGCCTGGCTGAGGTGGTCGAGGCCTGGAAGCGGGAGATCGGCGGCCCCGACGTGCTCGACTGCGTCCAGGGGACCGGCGAGACCGGCGGCGCCCTGGTCGACGCGGTCGACTTCATCCAGTTCACCGGCTCCGACCGGACCGGGCGCAAGGTGATGGCCCGCGCCGCCGAGACGCTGACCCCGGTCAGCCTCGAGCTCGGCGGCAAGGACCCGATGATCGTCCTCGCCGACGCAGACATCGATCGCGCCGCCAACGCCGCGGCCTGGGGCGGGATGATGAACTCCGGCCAGATCTGCATGTCGGTCGAGCGGATCTACGTCGAGGAGCCCGCCTACGACGAGTTCGTCGCCAAGCTGACGCAGGAGGTCGCGGGCCTGAGGCAGGGCTCCGACGACGCCCGCAGCCCGAAGGACGTCGGCGCGATGACCTCGCCGAAGCAGACCGCGATCGTCGAGGACCACGTCAACGACGCGCTCGCTTCCGGCGCCAGGGCGCTGACCGGCGGCAAGCGGGTCGACGGCCCGGGCGACTACTTCGAACCGACCGTGCTGGTCGACGTCGACCACTCGATGAAGGTGATGCGCGACGAGACCTTCGGCCCGGTGGTCGGGGTGATGAGGGCGCGCGACGAGGAGGAGGCGCTGAGGCTCGCCAACGACAGCCGCTACGGCCTCTCGGGCTCGGTCTTCGGCGAGAAGGATCACGCCGAGCAGATCGCCCGCCGGGTCGAGTGCGGTGCCGTCAACGTCAACGACGTGCTCGCCAACTACCTCGCCTCCGACGTGCCGATGGGCGGCTGGAAGGAGTCGGGAATCGGCTACCGCCACGGCGAGCCCGGGATCAAGAAGTACTGCCGCACCGAGTCGGTCGTGATCACCCGCTTCGGTGGCAAGCGGGAACCCACCTGGTACCCGTACACCAGGGGTCGCCGGGGCCTGATCGCGCGGTTGGTGCCCTTCTTCAACGCCCGTGACCTCAAGCGGCGGCTCGGGCTGCGCGGCTGAGCCGCTTCAGCGCTCGAACCCCGACCGGGGCCGTTCGGCGGCCCCGGTAGCCTCTCTAAGTTCATGGCCGAGCGCGATTTCATAGCCGCAGTCAACGAGCGGGTCATCGTCTTCGACGGTGGCATGGGCGCAACCCTGGAGCAGTTCGACCTGACCCAAGAGGACTACGGCGGCCTGCAGGGCAAATGCCATGAGGCGCTGGTGCTGAACCGCCCCGACGTGATCGAGGGAGTTCACGCATCGATGCTCGAGGCCGGCGCCGACGTGGTCGAGACCGACACCTTCCAGGGCTCGCGCCTGAAGCTCGAAGAGTGGGGGCTCGGCGAGCACACGCTCGAGATCAACGTCAAGGCCGCCGAAATTGCCCGCAAGGCCGCCGGCGAGGAGCGCTTCGTCGCCGGCTCGATCGGGCCGACCGGCTTCCTCCCCGCCTCCACCGATCCGACCCTCGGCGACATCTCCTTCGGCAAGCTGACCGAGGTCTTCACCCAGCAGGCGACCGGGCTGGTCGAAGGCGGCGCCGACCTGATCATCATCGAGACCGCGCAGGACATCCTCGAGGTCAAGGCGGCGATCTTCGGCGCCCGCGAGGCGTTCGCCGCGACCGGACGGCGCCTGCCCCTGCAGATCAGCGTCTCGCTGCTGCCCAACGGCGGCAAGATGCTGCTCGGCACCGACATCCAGGCGGTGCTGACCACGCTGCGGGCGCTCGACGTCGACGTCGTCGGGCTCAACTGCTCGACCGGGCCCGAGGATATGCGCGAGGCGATCCGCTTCCTCGGCGAGACCAGCCCGCTCCCGGTCCACTGCATTCCCAACGCCGGCCTGCCGCTGCAGGGCCCCGACGGCGAGACGATCTTCCCCGAAAAGCCCGAGCCGCTGGCGGCGACGCTCGCCGAGTACGTCGAGCGCTACGGGGTCGGCATCGTCGGCGGCTGCTGCGGCACCACCCCTGAGCACATCGCCGCGATCCGCACCCGGGTCGATCGGCGCAAGGCCAATCCGCGCCCCGCCGCGGCGCCGATCGAGGTCTCCTCGATGATGACCTCGACGCCACTGGTCCAGGAGCCGCGCCCGACCCTGGTCGGCGAGCGGGTCAACTCGCAGGGCTCGCGCAAGGCCAAGGAGCTGCTGCTCGCCGACGACTACGACGGCCTGGTCCAGGTCGCCGAAGATCAGGTCGAAGGCGGCGCCCACGTCCTCGATGTCTGCGTCGCGCTGACCGAGCGCCAGGACGAGGACGACCAGATGAGCGTGGTCGTAAAGCGGATCTCGCTCAGCCAGCCCTCGCCGATCCAGGTCGACTCGACCGAGCCCGAGGTGATCAAAGCCGCGCTGGAGACGATTCCGGGTCGGGCGATCGTCAACTCGATCAACCTCGAGGCCGGCCGCGACAAGGCCGACGTCGTCGTGCCGCTGGCGAAGGCGCACGGCGCCGCCCTGATCGCGCTGACGATCGATGAGGTCGGGATGGCGAAGACCGCCGACCGCAAGGTCGAGATCGCGCAACGGATCGTCGACATCGCCTGCGGCGAGCACGGGCTCGAGCCCGAGGCGCTGATCTTCGACCTGCTGACCTTCACCCTGACCACGGGCGACGAGGAGTGGCGGCCCTCGGCAGTCGAGACGATCGAGGGGATCCGCCGGGTCAAGGCGGAGATCCCCGGCGTCAAGACCTCGCTCGGCGTCTCCAACGTCTCCTTCGGCGTCTCGCCGCGGCCGCGCGCGGTCCTCAACTCGGTCTTCCTCCACCACTGCGTCGAGGCCGGCCTCGACCTGGCGATGGTCAACCCGAACCACATCACCCCCTACGGCGAGATCGGCGAGGAGGAGCGCGAGCTGACCAACGACCTCGTCTTCAACCGCCGCGAGGATGCGCTCGAGCGCTTCATCGCCCACTTCGAGTCCCAGGGCGAGGAGGCCGAGGCCGAGGTCGCCGACCCGACCGCCGAGATGGAGCCCGAGGAGGCCCTGCACTGGCACATCCTGCGCCGCAAGAAGGACGGGGTCGAGGAGTGGATCGACAGATCGAACGAGAAAATCGGCGCCGTCCCGACCCTGAACAAAGTCCTGCTGCCGGCGATGAAGGAGGTCGGCGACAAATTCGGCGCCGGCGAACTGATCCTGCCCTTCGTCCTGCAGTCGGCCGAAGTGATGAAGCGCGCCGTCGCCCAGCTCGAGAACTACCTCGACCGGATCGAGGGCCACACCAAGGGCAAGGTCGTGATCGCGACCGTCTTCGGCGACGTCCACGACATCGGCAAGTCGCTGGTCAACACGATCCTGACCAACAACGGCTACACCGTGATCGACCTGGGCAAGCAGGTTCCGGTCGAGGCGATCATCGACGCCGCGGTCGAAAACGATGCCGACGCGATCGGGCTCTCGGCGCTGCTCGTCTCGACCTCGAAGCAGATGCCGACCTGCATCCAGGAGCTTCACGAGCGCGGGCTCGACTTCCCGGTCCTGATCGGCGGCGCCGCGATCAACCGCGACTTCGGCCGCCGCACCCTCTACCCGAAGGGCCGCGAATCCGACGAGGTCTACGAGCCGGGCGTCTTCTACTGCAAGGACGCCTTCCAGGGCCTCGACACGATGGACGCCCTGGTCGACGAGCAGGCGCGGGCGGCACTGGTCGAGCGGATCAAGGGCGAGGCGAAAACGCTGCGCGAGAAGCCGGTGGTGGTCGACGACGCGCCGCCGACCACCGATGCCAGCGTGCGCTCTGCGGCCAGGACCGACGTGGCGATTCCCGAGCCCCCGTTCTGGGGCCCGCGCGAGATCGCGATCGATCTCGACGACGTCTACCCCTACCTCGACCGCCACGTCCTGTTCAAGCTGCACTGGGGCGGCAAAGGCATCAAGGGCGAGGCCTGGCGCGAGCTGGTCGAGGGCACCGACGCCGAGGAGGGCTTCGCGCCCCGGCTCGAGCGGATGTGGGATGAGCAGGACTACCTGCACCCGCGGGCCAAGCTCGGCTACTTCCCCTGCAACACCGACGGCAACGAGCTCGTCGTCTTCGATCCCGAGGACCCCGAGCGCGAGCTCGAGCGGCTCGTCTTCCCGCGCCAGCCCAAGCACGACCGCATCTGCCTCGCCGATTTCTACCGGCCGCTCGATTCCGGCGAACGCGACATCGTCGCTCTCCAGGGCGTCACGGTCGGCGCCGAGGTGACCGAGCTGATGGACAGGCTCGGGCGCGAAGGCGAGGTGACCGAGCAGTACTTCGTCCACGGGCTCGGCGTCCAGTCGGCCGAGGGCCTGGCCGAGTGGCTGCACTCCGACATCCGCCGTGGCCTGCAGATCGACCCCGATCAGGGCCGCCGCTACTCGTGGGGCTACCCCGCCTGCCCCGACCAGCCCGAGCACGAGAAGGTCTGGCGCCTGCTCGGTCTCGAGGGGATCGGCATGACCCTCTCAAGCGGCTTCGCGGTGATGCCCGAGCAGTCGACGGTGGCGATCGTCGCCCACCATCCCCAGGCCGTCTACTTCGGGATGAAGTCCGGCTTCATCCCCGAGGACAGGGTCTCCGACGAACTGATCGCCGGCACCGACCGCGGCGGCGACCTGCCGCCCGAGACCGACCCCGACAACGCCGAGCAGGCC
>JACDGU010000187.1 GCA_013821475.1 Solirubrobacterales bacterium | reverse complement strand
GCGTCACGCCTTGCACACCACCCAGCCGAACCCCGACCGTCAGGAGGTCGCCGAGGCCGTTACGGTGTGATCATCAACCCGTGGGGATCGCCGCCGAAGTTCTACGGGGATTCGGACAACCTCTGCCACGGCCTTGGGGTACTTGGCGTCGAACTCCTCCCGGAAGCGCTCGAGCGCCACCCTCGCGTCGGCGCGGGCCGGGGCCTCGGCCATCTCGTGCAGCAGCGTCTTCGCCCTCCCCTGCAGCCGCTTGGGGAGCGCGTCGAGGACGTTCGCCGTCTTGTGGACCCAACACCTTTGCTCCTCGGCCTGTGGGAAGACGTCGCGCAGCGCCGCCCAGGCGCCGAGGGCGCCGTCGCCGCTCACCAGCTTCGGTTCGTTCATCCCGCGCTCGCGCAGGTCGCGCAGCACCGCCGCCCAGGAGTCGGTCGACTCGCGATAGCCGTCCTCGACCGCGAGCAGCTCCTTGGCGCCGTCCTCGCGGACGCCGATCACCACCAGCAGGCAGAGCCGGTCGTCCTCGCCCAGCCGAACGCTCATATGGACGCCGTCGACGAACAGGTACGCGTAGCGGTGAAAGCGCAGCGAGCGCGCCTTGAACGCCGCGTGGTCGGCCTCCCACTGCTTCGTGAGGCGGCTGATCGAGCTGGCCGACAGCCCCGAGGCGTCCTCGCCCAGCAGGTCGCGCAGCGCCGGCGCGAAGTCGCCGGTCGAGAGGCCGCGCAGGTAGAGGATCGGCAGCACGTCGGTCACCTTCGGCGAGCGGCGCGCGTAGGCCGGCAGGATCTTCGAACTGAACCTCTTGCGCTCGCCTTCCTCATCGACGCGCTTATCGTTGACCCGCGGGGCGCGGATCCCCACTGTCCCCGAGCCGACCGTCAGTCGCCGCTCGCGGCCGCGGCCGTTGCGGACCACCAGGCGCTTGCCGTCCTCGTCTGTCTCCTCAGTGAAGGAGGTGACGTACTCGGAGACCTCGGCCTCCAACGCCGCGACGATCATCCGCCGGGCGCCTTCTCTGGCCAGGTCATCCAGCGTGACCGTCGCCTGCTCGGTGCTGCCTCCGTCGATCCTGCGAACATCTCCCATGGCGTGCCTTCCTTTCCGCCTTGCGGCGGTCGGTCTTGATCAACCGGGAAGGTACGCCGCCTTCGTTCTCACGCCCATCCACAACATCTGGGTATAGCTCGAAGTAGAGGCCGAATGTCAAGTAATGCATCCACCAGTCCAGCTCGTCACTCGCCACGAATCGGCCAATTTCATTAAGACGGGAGCGACGGCGCAGGAAATGGATGAGCTGGACCGGCCACTGCGTCGTTGCGGCAACCTGCTCAAGCTCGTGCAGAGTGACGACCCACGGCGCAGTAGCGTCATCTGGCAGCGTCCGAGTGCTCTCAAGTTCCCACAGCACCGGCGCCACCGACGAAAGATCGTCCAGAGTCACCATGATGGTCTGAACCTCCGTAATCCCCTCCGTCAGCTTGACCTCTCCCCCCTTCGGGTCGGTGAGCGGGATCGATCCGAACAGCGCTTCCTTCGCCCGCTTGCCCTGCTCTGCTGCCTTCGTCAGGTTTTCCCGTAGGTGCTTGAGGAGCGCTGCCCCACCGCGCCTCGCACCAGGGCGCATGGTGGCGCTCTTGGCCTCGATGAGAACAGCCGTAGAGCCACACCTCAACAACACATCGATCTCACCCTGATGATTCGAGTCATGAAAATGCACTGAGTGATGCAACTCGTCAGGTTTCAGCACGGGCGCAAGAATGTCGGCGGCACGGCGCTCCAGCCAGCGACCCCGATGGCCTCGGTAGCCAGAGTCATCCTTCAAAACGCTCTCGAATGCGCCGCGCAACGCCCAGAGGTCTGCGCCCGGGATGGTGAGAAGGTAGGCGTCGTCGGTGACCTTGATGTAAGGACGCCACCGCGCCGCCTCTGCGAGCGCGAACCAGTCGTCCTCATCTTGGTCAAACGGAAGCGACATTCGATCGAGATAGGCGGCGGCAACCTCGATCTCTACACCCGCGGCTGCGGCCACCCCCGACGGAGAAAGCAGGCATGCGTCCCCGACATTGTTCAACGCCCAAACAACCGGTATGAACCTCGCCGCATTGGTCGGGTCCGACTTCCATTTGCCGTCAAAAACCTCTTCCGCCCAATCGTAAGCTGGATGACCCGCAGCAAAGTCCCGTGAGTCATCTCGAGCAGACTCCATCCAATTCCGCATTTGGTCGCGGGTAAGGTCAGGAATAGCGTCGGAGATCCGGATGGCCGCCTCGCAATCAAATCCGAGTTTTTCGCGGAGACGGGACGCGAAGCGTTCTTCGCCGAAGAGGCCGCGCAGCGTCGCATGCTCTTGCCACCACCACCCTGGATTTCGTAGATAGAGGTGATGGGCGGCGGCGCGCCCGCGAGCGGCACCTTCGGGTCCATCCCAGAAGCCAGCTTTGATTTGACGCCGGAAGGACTCAAGGATCGCTGCCTCGGCCGCCAAGTCTCTAATCGGGCCGAGCACATTTGTGTCGATCGCGCTGGCCTTACCTGAGCCAGCCCGATCGCCTCGCCTGAGCAGCTCAGCGGTCACCATCTCGATCACGTAGGCCGACCCTGGGTGCTCGTTCTCGGCGTAGGTGTTCGGGTCGATAAACGACTCTGCCATGCACAACTGGCCCATCAGGTGGACCGCATCGTGGGAATCAAGGACGTCCCGCAGCGCCTTTCTTCTTGAAGCGATCTCTTGCTCAAGGTCGGCGCCCTTGCCAAGCGATCCGATCACCTTCGCACCAAGCTCAAGTGAACGCCGAAAGTTGGCTGGCAAACCCTCTAGGTCACTATTTGGCTCGTTTCCGCCGGTTGGCATCTTTACCGACCTTTAGTCCTCGTTGACTGCGAGCGATAGGTGCATGGCGCTCGAGTCAAGCATGAGCCAGGCCGGGTTTGACGGAGACCCAGAAACCAGGATTCCTACCTGGAAGAAGGGAACTCCCAAGCCATGCCACGACAGAAGAAATACCCCGATGAGCTGCTCGATCGCGGGGCCCGGATGGTCGCCGACTCCGGCCGCCCGATCGCCCACGTAGCCCGCGACCTCGGCATCCACCACGAGACCCTCCGCAAGTGGGTGCGCAAAGCAGAGGTCGACGTCGGCGTCCGCAAGGACTTGCTGAGCACCGAGGAGCGCGAGGAGCTGAAAGCCCTGCGCGGTGAGGTGCGCGAACTGCGCCGGGCCAACGACATCTTGAAGTCGGCCTCAGCCTTTTTCGCCGCCGAGCTCGACCCACGCCGAACGAAGTGAGCTCCTACATCGAGGAGCATCGCGAGCGCTTCGGGGTCGAGCCGATCTGCAACACCTTGGAGGTGTCGGCCTCCGCCTACTACCAGCGCCGAGGCGCTCACCGCTCGGCTCGCTCCATCGAAGACGAGCGTCTGCTGGAGCGCATCCGCGAGATCCACGAGGCCAACTACTGCGCCTACGGCTACCGCCGCACCTGGATCGCCCTGCAGCGCGCCGGCGAGGAGGTCGGCCGCGGCCGGGTGCAACGGCTGATGCGCAAGGCCGGCATCCAGGGCGCCAAGCGGCGTGGCAAGGCCTGGCGCACGACAACACCGGACCCGACGGCTCACCGCCGGCCCGACCTCGTGCAGCGGGACTTCAGCGCCGAGGAGCCCGACCGGCTCTGGGTCGGGGACTTCACCTATCTGCGCTCCTGGGAGGGCGTCTCCTACTTCGCCTTCGTGATCGACGCCTTCTCCCGCAAGGTCCTCGGCTGGCAGCTCGCCTCCCACATGCGCACCGACCTCGTCCTCGACGCGCTGCGGATGGCCCTCGGCCAACGCGAGCCGGGCGCCGACTTCGAGCTCGTGGCCCACACCGATCGCGGCTCCCAATACACCTCCGCCGACTACACCCAGGAACTGGATGACCACGGCGTCTTGGCCTCCGTCGGCACCGTCGGCGATGCCTACGACAACGCGATGGCCGAGAGCTTCGTCGACACCTTCAAGACCGAGCTCCTCGTCGATCGTGTTTGGCGCTCTCGGTCACAGCTCGAGCTGGCCGTCGTCGAATACGTCTCCTGGTTCAACCACGAGCGCCTGCACGAATCCCTCGGCGATCTCCCACCCGCTGAGTTCGAGGACCTATACGTTCAACAGGGAGGTCGAGAGATCTCCCTCTCTAAATGAAGATTGGATCCAACTAAAAAAGTCTCCGTCGAACCTGGTCCGGCTCA
>JACDGU010000186.1 GCA_013821475.1 Solirubrobacterales bacterium | reverse complement strand
GTCCCACCCCACCCACGCCTCCAGTCCCGCTCGAAGGTTCCGTGCCTCGGAAGCTTTCCCAACCGGTCGTCCCGTGGTTCCTTTTGGACCTCATGCGTGCAAAAGGAACCACGGGATGAGAAGGGAGGCACCGAGCTGCCCTACCTCGGAAGTCTGGTGAGTTCTTGTGAGGAGGGGTTGGGTGTTCCTCCGAACGTTTTGTGCCGCTGGCCCAAAAGCCTCCTCGGACGGCCCTCGGCGATCCAGCCAGTCAGGCAAGTGAGGAGGAACACCCAACCCCTCCTCACAAGCCCTCCGCCCGGCAACCCGCTAGAGACGTCTGGCGAAGGTGACGGCGACGATTCGGATCGCGCCGTTGACTCGTAGGGCCTTGGCGCAGGCGGTGAGGGTGGCACCGGTGGTGAGGACGTCGTCGATCAGGATGACGCTGCGGGGGGGAGTGCCGGCGGAGTGGATCTGGGGTGGGTGACCGATGCGTTCGGCGCGGCGCTTGCCGACCTGACGGCGGCCGCCGCGGCGGGAGAGGCAGGGCTCGAGTGGGGCGCCGAGGCGCTCGGCGAGGGCGCCGGCGAGCTCGGCGGCGGGGTCGAAGCCGCGGCGGCGTAGGCGCGGCGGCGCGGCGGGCACGGGCACGATCGATCCGCTCAGCATGTGCGCCGGGGCGAGCCACTGGATCCGGTCCGCCATCAGGTCGGCGACGGGCAGCAGGCGGCGGAACTTGAGCGCGGTGACGAGGTTGCGGGCGACGCCCTCGTGGGAGGCCGACGACCAGGCGCGGTCGAGGCCGGGAGGCCCCTTGCTCAGCAAAGGCTCAGCCGCGGCGAGACGGCGGCCGCAGCGGGTGCAGACCACCGCCCCGAGCCGGCACGAGCGACCGCAGGCGGCGCAGAGCGGCGGTGCGAGCACGGCGGCGGCGATCTGCAGGATCTCCATCCGCCAATCCTGCGACGTGAGGGCGCACGCGTTGCGCGCGGTTCGTCAAAAAAGCGCAAGGGTTCGGTCGCGCGGGTGTGCGCTCAGGCGCGCGCGGCGACGATCGCGCCGACCAGAACCGTGGCGGCCCCGATCTCGGCACCGGGCAGCGCGATCACTTCGCGCAGCCGGCTGCCGGCGCCGACCTGCGCGCCGCTGCCGATCACCGAGGGACCGTCGATGCGGACGTCGTCGGCGATCTCGCAGCCGGGGCCGAGCAGGACCGGGCCGGCCAACCCGCCCTCGTCCACCGCCGCCGTGCCGCTGCGGTAGCCGTCGACGAGCTCGCCATCGAGCTCGAGCCCGACCGTGCCGCTGAGCGCGTCGTTGGTGCCGCTGCGTAGCTCCTCGAGGTTGCCGATGTCGTTCCAGTAGGCGTCGATCTCGTGCGAGTAGAAGGGCACGTCGCCCTCCAGCAGGCGCGGGAAGACGTCCATCGCCCAGTCGGCGAAACCGGGCGGATCATCGGCGCCGGCGGCCTTGCCGGCGCCGGCCGCGGGAAAGAAATCGAAGATCTCCGAGCGGAACATGTAGATGCCGCAGTTGGCGAGGTCGGAGAGGGCCGCGGCCGGGTCGGGCTTCTCCTGGAAGCCCTGGATGCGGCCGTAGGGGTCGGTGATCGCGACGCCGAACTGGCTGGTGTCCTGCACCCGCTTGGTCGCCAGCGTCGCGATCCCGTCGTGGGATTCGTGGAACTCGCGCATCGCCGCCAGGTCGATGTCGGTCAGGGCGTCACCGGAGATCACGAGGAAGCTCTCGCCGAGGAAGCCGGCGGCGTTGCGGACCCCGCCCGAGGTCCCCAGCAGCTGCTCCTCGCGGCTGTAGGAGAGCTCGACGCCGGCGGCGGAGCCGTCGCCGAAGTGGGCTTCGATCAGCTCCGGGAACCAGTGCAGGTTGGCGATCGTCTCGCTGAAGCCGTGGCGGCCGAGCAGGCGCAGGATGTGCTCCATCACCGGCCGGTTGGCAACCGGCACCATCGGCTTCGGCATCGCGTAGGTGATCGGCCGCAGCCGCGTGCCGAGCCCGGCGGCAAGCACCATCGCCCTCATCGCGCCTCCATCGCCTTCTTCAGATCCATGATCGCCTCGATCGCGAGCGGATCGACGCCGCGCAGGCGGGCGAGCTCGAGCGAGACCAGGTCGCCGAGCATCGTCGCCCAGAGCAGCCGCGCGACCCGGGTCTCGCCCTCGGTCTCGACCCTCACCGCGGTGGCGCCGCCGGCCTCGACCGCGGCCGCGGTCAGCTCGGTGCGCAGGCGCTCGCGCGGATGCTGGTCGGAGTCCTCGAGGAAGAGGGCGGCGAGGCCGGCGCCGGAGGCGATCTCGTTCCAGCCGCAGATCTCGTTGTGGTCGGCCTCGGGCAGCTCCGAGTAGAAGCTGGGTAGCTTGGCGTTCTCGTTGAGCTGGGTCTTCCAGCGCCGCGCGACCGGCACCGTCAGGTCGGCGCCGTAGAGGACCGGGATCTTGCCCTCGAGCTCGGCGGCCAACTCGGCGGCCCGGGCCTGGAGGGCATCCGAGCGCTCGCCGAGGAAGGCGGCGGCGGCATCGATCTCAGTGTGTACCCGAGGCGCGGCACCGCAGAGCGCCGCCACCTCGGTGGCGATCGCGAACATGTAGGCGAGGGCGGCGCGCGGCTGGAAGATCCCCGGCAGGCCGATCACCGGCACCCCACCCTCGCGCGCCTGGTCGACCAGGGCGCCACCGGTGCTGGCGACGATGCGGCGGGCGCCGAGCGCCTCCGCCGCGGCGAAGCAGCCGAGCGTCTCCTCGGTGCCGCCCGAGTAGCTGCAGCAGAGCACCGCCCACTCCGGCGTCGCCCAGCTCGGCAGGCCGTAGCCGCGGACCGAGAGCAGCGGCCGGGTGAGGCGATCGCCGAGCGCCGCGCTGGCGAGGTCGCCGCCGATCGCCGACCCGCCCATCCCGCAGACGATCAGCCCGGCGGCATCGGCGGGCTCCAGGCGCGCCGATTCGATCCGCCAGAGGGCGTCGCGCAGCTGGTCGGGTATGCCGAGGACGTCGTCGATCATCTGTTCAACTCTGAGCCCGGACTATCTCATCCTGGCCGATTACGGCGCCGCTCAGCGTTGCCCCGTCCTCAACCGTGACGCCGGCGCTGAGGACCGAGTTGGTGAGCCGGACGTCGGCACCGACCGAGCAGCCCTCGAGCAGGACCGAGTTGCGCACCTCGGCGCCGGCCCCGACGCTGCAGCCGGCAGAGACGACGGCGCGGGGGCCGATGCTGGCGGCTGAGGCGATCTCGGCACCGGCGCCGACCAGCAGGCCGGGCGCGGTCGGGCGCACCTGCGTCCGGACCCGTCCCTCGAGGATGTCCCAGGTTGCCTGCAGGTAGCGCTCCGGGGTGCCGATGTCCATCCAGTAGCCGTCGAGGCGGAGGCCGTGGAGGTCCGTTTCGACCAGCAGCGGGAACACCTCGCGCTCGATCGAGACCTCCTTGCCGGCGGGGATCAGGTCGAGGACCGAGCGCGCCAGCACGTAGGCGCCGGCGTTGACCTCACCGGGCGCCGGCTCGCCGGTCTTCTCGGTGAACTCGAGCACGGCACCGTCGCCGTCGCACCGGACCAGGCCGAAGGCGGCCGAGTCCTCGACCCCGTACAGCGCCAGCGTCGCCCGCGAGTCCCAGCGCTCGTGGGCGGCCAGCAGCGCCGTCAGATCGAGGTCGGTGAGGACGTCGCCGTTGAGCGCGAGGAAGCGGTCCTCGAGGCGATCGCCGAGCGCGTCGGCGGCGAAGCGGATCGCGCCGGCGGTGCCGCGGCGCTCGGGCTCGGTTACGTAGCTGAGCCGGACGCCGCCGTGCTCGCCCTCGCCGAGGGTCTCGCGCAGGACGTCCGGGAGGAAGCCGCAGGCGAGGACCACCTCGGTCACGCCGTGGATCGCCAGCCACTCGATCATGTAAGCGAGGAAGGGCCGGTCGACCAGGGTCAGCGCCGGCTTCGGGATCGTCGCGGTGAGCGGGCGCAGGCGCGTGCCCTCGCCGCCGACTAGGACAATCGCCTGCATCTACTCGGCAGCGACGATCGTCTTCGTGATCGCCGGCGGCTTGCCGATGCCCTCGTAGTCGAATCCGGCCGCCCGCAGCTTCTCGGCGTCGAGGTAGTTGCGGCCGTCGACGATCATTGGCCGCGCCATCCGGGTCGCCACCTCCGTCCAGTCGAGCTCGCCGAACTCGGGCCACTCGGTGACGAGGACGGCGGCATCCGCCCGGTCGAGCGCCTCCAGGGCCGAGCCGGCCATCTCGACCGACTCCAGCAGCTGGCCCGCG
>JACDGU010000185.1 GCA_013821475.1 Solirubrobacterales bacterium | reverse complement strand
GCTCGAGCGCGTCGACCTCGCCGGCGCCGCCGACCGGCGCGTCGGCACCTACTCGGGCGGCATGCAGCGGCGGCTCGACCTCGCCGCGGCGCTGGTCCACGAACCGCGGGTCCTCTTCCTCGACGAGCCGACCACCGGCCTCGACCCGGTCAGCCGCAAGACGATCTGGGAGGAGGTGCGGGCGCTGAACGACGAGGGCACCACCGTCTTCCTCACCACCCAGTACCTTGAGGAGGCCGACCAGCTCGCCGACAACGTCGGCATCATCGACAGCGGCAGGATCGTCGCCGAGGGGACGCCAGAGTCGCTGAAGGCGGAAATCGGCCACCCCCACATCCAGCTGCAGCTGGCGGCCGGCAGCGTCGCCGACGCCGAGGCGATCCTCGCCCCGGTCGGCAAGCTGCTGCCGCCCAAGGACGGCAAGAAGGTCCTGGTCGAGGTCGAGAACGGCTCGGCCGACATCCCCAAGGTGGTCCGCGCCCTCGACGAAGCGGGGATCGCGGTCGAGTCGCTGGAGCTGGTCCGCCCCACCCTCGACGACGTCTTCGTCGAGAAGACCGGCTACCACCTCGAGGACGAGAGCGAGGAGGACGCCGAGAAGGCGCCGGTGGAGGCGTGAGCGCGATCGCGCTCAACGCCCGCGTGGTCAGGGCGCTCGGCATGCGCTCGGTCCGCCAGACCTTCCGCCGGCCGCAGCTGATCGCGCCGATCATCGTCTTCCCCACCCTGCTGCTGGCAATCCAGACCGGCGGCGCCGGGGCGGCGATCGAACTGCCCGGCTTCCCACCGGTGCAGAGCTTCCTCCAGTTCATGCTCGCCGGGGCGATGATGCAGTCGTTGATGCTGGCCGGCAACAGCGGCGGCATCGCCCTCGCCGTCGACATCGAGATGGGCTTCACCGACCGCCTCTTCTCGGCGCCGATCCCGCGCTTCGCGATCGTCCTCGGGCGGCTGGCGGGCACCGCGGCGCTGGGGTTCTTCGCCTCGCTCTGGTTCCTGGCGATCGGGCTGATCTTCGGCGTCAGCATCGAGGGCGGCGTCGCCGGCGCGCTGATGGCGATCGTCCTCGTCACCGCGGCGGCGACGGCGGTCGGCGGGATCGGCGCCGCGTTCGCGCTGCGGACCGGCAGCGCCAGCGTCGTCCAGGGCCTGTTCCCGCTCGTCCTCGTCGTCCTCTTCCTCTCCTCTGCCTTCTTCCCCCAAGAACTGATGATCGAGCCGGCGAAGACGATCGCCCAGTACAACCCGCTGAGCTTCATCGTCGAAGGGATCCGCGAGCCGATGATCTCCGGGATCGACGCCTCCGACACGGTCGACGCGGTGCTGGCGATCCTCGGCATCGTCGTCCTCGGGCTGGTGCTCAGCGCCCGCGCCCTGCGCCACCGGCTGAGGGTCGGCTGATGGATGGGACGCTGGTGCTGCCCGCCTGGCGCTCGAACCTGGCGACGATCGCGGCGCTGATCGGCCGCGCCAAGAACGAGCTGATCCGGGTGCCCGGGGCGGCGATCCCGGGCGTGCTGGCGCCGACGATCTTCTTCCTCGGCCTCAACGGCGTCTTCGGCGCCCTGACCCACCTCAACGGCTTCGACACCGGCAGCTACGAGTCGTTCATCGTTCCGATCAGCATGCTGCAGGGGGCCGGCTTCACCGGCGCCGCCGCCGGCGTCAACCTCGCCCGCGACATCGAAGCGGGCTGGCTGGACCGGCTGCTGGTCTCCCCCGCTCCGCGCTGGGTGCTGCTCGCCGGGACGGTGCTGGCCGCCAGCGCCCGGGCGCTGATCCCGGCCACCCTGGTCCTCGCGGTCGCCCTGCTGCTCGGCGCCAGCTTCCCCGGCGTCGACGGCCTGCTGATCGCCTACCTGATGGTCGCGGCGATGGCGGCGGTCGCCGCCTGCTGGGGCTCCTACCTGGCACTGCGCTTCAAGAGCCAGTCGGCGGCGCCGCTGATGCAGGCGGGGATGATGGCGCTGATCCTGACCACCACGGCCTACGCGCCGCTGGCGCTGCTGAGCGGCTGGCTGGCGAAGATCGCCCGCGTCAACCCGGTCACGCAGGTCGTCGAAGCCGCGCGCCAGGGCTTCGTCGGTGCCGTCAGCTGGGGGGAAACCTGGCCCGGCCTGCTCGCCCTGGCGGGGATGCTGGCGCTGCTCGGCGCCCTCGCGCTGCGCGAGATGCGCCGCACCGGCGTATGAGCAGCGCGGAGCGGCTGGCGGTGACGGCCGAGGCGGAGCGGGTGCTGCGCCAGAACTGGCACGAAGGCGAACGCCAGGGGATTCGCTTCGCCTGCACCGAGCCGAGCCCGGGGCGCTACCCGTGGCAGTGGTATTGGGACTCCTGCTTCGCGGCGATCGTCTGGCGCCGCTTCGACCGCGAGCGCGCCCGCGCCGAGCTCGAGAGCCTGCTGGCGGTGCAGCGCCCGACCGGCTTCGTCGGCCACACGATCTTCTGGCGCCAGCCGGTCTCGCTGAGCCGGCTGCTCTTCTACAACGTCACCTCGCGCAGCGCCCTGCAGACCGAGACGATCCAGCCGCCGCTGCTGGCCTGGGCCTGGCGGATCGCGGTCGGCGACCCGGCGGCCGAGCCGAGGATCGCCGCCCACATGGACTGGCTGGCGGCGAACCGCGACCTCGAGGGCGACGGCCTGCTCTGGATCGTCCAGCCGGACGAGTCGGGGCTCGACGCCTCGCCCAAGTTCGAACCGATCTGGGGCCGGCGCTCCAACGGCCGCCTCGGCTTCCCGCTGCTGGTCCGCCACAACCGCAGGCTCGATTTCGACGCGCGGCGGATCCGCGAGCGCGGCGGGCCGCTGCTCTGCGAGGTGCTGGTCAACACGATGTGGTCGCTCTCGCTGCAGGCGACGGGGCGGCCATCGGCGACGCCGGCGCTGGTCGAGCGGCTCTGGGACGAGCGCCGCGGGCTCTTCGTCGACGAAGCCCAGCCGGGCGGGCTGCGGCCGCAGCCGCTGACCTGGGCCTCGCTGGCGCCGCTCGCCCTGCCCGACCTACCGGAGGCGATCGGCAGGCGACTGATCGAGGAGCACCTGCTGAATCCCAGGGAGTTCCTCACCCCGGTGGCGCCACCCTCGGTCTCGGTCTCCGACCGCGGCTACGAACCCGACGGCGGCCACGGCCTGCTGCGCCGCTACTGGCGCGGCCCGACCTGGATCAACTCGGCCTGGATTGTCTGGATCGGAATGCGCCGGCTCGGCTACGAGGCCGAGGCCCAGACCCTGGCCGACGGCGTCATCGCCGCCGCGGCGCGCGAAGGGTTGCGCGAGTACTACGACCCGCGCACGGGCGCCGGCCTGGGCGCCAAAGACTTCGCCTGGTCAGCGCTGGTGGCGGAGCTGGCGGATCCTGATCCCACCGCTGCTCAAAGCCACCTTTAGGCCACCCGGCTGCGAAAACCAAGCCTGGGTAGGACGCAGGGAGCGAGACGAGGGGAGCGCACACCAGTGCGTGACCCGAAGACGAGCGACCGAGGACACCCCCAGGCGCCGGTTTGCAGCAGCCGGGTCTATTTGTAGCGATAGGTGATGCGACCTCGGTCGAGGTCGTAGGGCGAAAGCTCGATCTTGACCCGGTCGCCGGGGAGGATGCGGATGTAGTGGCGGCGCATCTTGCCCGAGATGTGGCCGAGCACGTCGTGGTCGTTGTCCAGTTTCACCCGGAACATCGTGTTGGGGAGAGCCTCGGTGATCTCCCCCTCCATTTCGATCTTTTCCTCAGCCATTGCCATGTAGCGTACCTCACGAGAGGCACGAACCACGCCTGGCTCAGCCGTGGACCCGGCGCGCGTGCTCGATCGCGGCGGCCCGGTCGCCGACCTCGCCGGCGTACTGCGCGGCCTCCAGCTCGGCGAGCAGCTCGCCCAGCCGAGGTCCGGCGGGGATGCCGAGCTCGGCCGCCAGCTCATCGCCGCGCAGGAGCGGCGCCGGCGGCCCGTCGCGACGCCAGTCGAGCGCGGCGGCGATCATCTCGCGGGCGAGATCGAGGTGGGCCTCGACCATCTCGGGTCGGGCCAACGGGCCGGCGCCGCGGGCGGAGAGCCGGTCGGCGACCGTCAGCAGGGTGACGTCGACGCCGATCGGATCGGTGGCGCGGAGGTACTCGTGGACGCGGCGCGGTGGCAGCGGCGCCTCGGGGATCAGGAAGCCGAGTCGCAGGTGGTGGAGCGCCAGGGCCTGCAGGTGCTGGGTCAGCCCGCGACTGGCGCGCAGCCGGGCGCAGATCGCGCCGATCACCGCCACCC
>JACDGU010000036.1 GCA_013821475.1 Solirubrobacterales bacterium | reverse complement strand
CACCATGTGGGTGACCTCCTGTTGCCAGGCCGCGGCTGCCCGAAACAGCCGCTATTTGCCTGCTCAGGAGGTCATTTTCATGATGGGAGCGGACGGATCAGGTGTGGTGAATCGGTGGATTGAGGCTAAGTGACCTGGGAGATGCCGGTGATCCCGCTCTCTCCGTTAAGGCCATACCGCTACGGGGATTCGAACCCCGGTTTCTGGCATGAGAAGCCAGCGTCCTAGTCCCCTAGACGATAGCGGCGTGGGCGGTCATCCTAGCGAGTGGCCGAGGTGGCTTGCTTCGTGAGGGAAGGTGGGCCTGGGGGGGCGCAATCGGTAAATTGCCTGCTCCCGCGGCTGTGGCGGAACTGGTAGACGCGCACGGTTCAGGTCCGTGTGGGCGAGAGCCCGTGAAGGTTCGACTCCTTTCAGCCGCATGGGAGCAGGGGTCAGCGATGGCGCGGGGGCCTTGGCGCGAGCTGGAGGACCACGCGGGCGGTCGCCTTTTCCGGGGAGCCTTCCGACGGGGCAAAGGTCAGGGCCGCTCCGGCGCGGAGCCTGTGCTTGCGCTTGAGGATCTTGCGGGCGGTAGCCGTGGGACGGAGGCGGATCTTGACCATGCCGGCGTCGGTCGCTCGGACGCTCGCCTGCTTCAGCAGCCCCGAGTGCTTCGCGACCAGCCTTCCCGCCACGGGCACATGCACCGACAGAGTCACGGTCCCGTTGCGGCGGTTGGCCCGTGGCTCGCCGAGGCTGAGCTTGCCGGAGCCACCCTGGCCGGATGGCGTCAGCGGACGATTGCTGATCGAGATCGCGTCGACCCCGGCGTGCAGGCCACCGCGGAGAACGGTGTGCGAGCCGTTGTTCGCCGGGTCTTCGCTGGCCGCGACGGCGAAGCGTAGGCGCACCGTCTGGCCGGCGAACTGGTTGAGGCTGGCCGTGATCCGGGTCGCCGCCATCGTGTCGGGATCCCCGGCCTTGGTCTGGAAGACGGTCAGCAGGATGTCTTCGGGGGCGAGGGATTCGAGCGGGGCGGTGGGTTTCATCACGTCGATCCGGAACTGCTGATCGACCTGGCCCCCGAGGGCTTCTTCCGACGCCGAGAGCGTGTCCGGGGTCGGGATCGCGAGCTTCTGGAAGGCTTCGTAGTAGGCGGTGAGGGCGAGCTGGTGGCGGCGGTTGGGCTCGAGGCCGATGTCCTGCCAGAGAATCAACGAGTCCGGGCCGGCCTCGTCGGCAGCGGCGGCGAAGGTGCCCTGGGGCGGCTGCGGTAGCGGCCGGTTGTTCCCTTCGCTGATCGACTCCGCGGTGCCCCTGTAGGCGAACCAGTCGCCGGCCTCGGTTTCTTGATGCACGTGCCAGCCGGAGAGATTCCCGGCCTCGAAGTCGCCGTTGACGACATTCGCGGCCGCGGCGGCTCCCGGTGCCCAGCCGGCGCTGCATGCGATTGCGAAAAACGCGAGTAGAGCACGGCGCCCGCTGCCCCTCATCGTCCCCATGGCGCAACTCTCCCTTAGTAGACAGAAGTTCAGAGAGCGAAGGCTAGCGCCGCTTCAGGCAGGCTGCTTGGCGCCGAACGCCTCGCCGGCGCGGGCGGCATTCGACGAGATCGCCTCGATCACCTCCGGCCAGACGGCGCGGGGAAGGTCATGGCCCATGCCCTCGATAATCCGCAGCCGCGCACCCGGAATCGCGCGGGCGGTGGCGCGGCCACCGGCGGGACGGACCAGCGGATCGCGACTGCCGTGGATCACCGTCGTCGGCACCTCGAGACTGTGCAGGTCCTGGGTGCGGTCGCCGGAGGCGCTGATCGCGTGCAGCTGGCGCAGCACCCCGGCGGCGGAGTGGCCGCGGTCGTAGGAGCGCCCGGCGACGTCGCGAACCCGCTCTTCGTCGAAGGGGAAGTCAGGCGAGCCGATCACCTTGAAGGTCTTGATCCCGCGGGCGATCACTCCGTCGCGATCCTTGGGCGGGTTGCCGAGCAGGACGCCGAAGGCCTTGAGGCTCGGCAGCCCGGTCCAGCGACTGCCGGTCGTCGACATGATCGAGACCATCGAGCGGACCCGCTCGGGATGCTCGATCGCCGCCGCCTGGACGATCATCCCGCCCATCGACGCCCCGACCAGGTGGGCGGAGTCGAGCTCGAGGTGGTCCATCAGCCCGAAGCTGTCGTGGGCCATGTCGCGCAGCAGGTAGGGAGCGCTGGCGCGGCGGCCGGTCATCATGTCGATCCGGCTCGGCACGCCGGCCGAGTCGATCTTGGTCGAACGACCGGTGTCGCGGTTGTCGAAGCGGACGACGCGGAAGCCGCGGTCGGCGAGCAGCGAGCAGAACTCCTCGTCCCAGGCAATCATCTGTGTCGCCAGGCCCATCACCAGGATCAGCGGCTCGCCGTCGGCTTCGCCCATCTCCTGGTAGGCGAGGTCGATGCCGTTGGCGAAGGCGAGCTTCTCTTCGCCGAAGCTGTGCATCGGGGCAGTCTAGTCAGGCGGTCGAGTACAAAGGTGGGGATGCGCACGGCGATCATCTCCGACCTGCACCTCGGCCTGACCAGCGGCGGCGACGTCCTCCGCCACCCCGAGGTCCGCCGCCTCCTGCTCGAGGAGATCGGCGAGGCCGACCGGGTCGTCCTGCTCGGCGACGCGGTCGAGCTGCGCGAGCGCCCGCTGGGCCCATCCCTTGCCGCCGCCCGCCCCTTCTTCGAAGACCTCGGCGCGGCGCTGGGCGAGCGCGAGGTGACGATCGTCCCCGGCAACCATGACCACCGCTTCGCCGAGCCGCTGCTCGACGACCTCTCGCTCGACTCCGGCGACCCCCTCTCCCTCGAGCAGACCCACGCCCCCTCCCCCGGCCCGACCGCGACGATCGACGCCTGGCTCGGGCCCGCGCGCCTGCGCATCGCCTACCCCGGCCTCTGGCTGCGCGACGACGTCTATGCCACCCACGGCCACTACATGGACGCCCACCTCGAGCTGCCGCGGGCCGAGTGCGTCGCGGTGGCGACGCTGATCCGGATCTCCGGGCGACCGATCCCCGACCGGGCCGGCGCCGTCGACTACGAGCGGATCATGCGAGCGCTTTACGGCTTCAGCTACGGAGTCGCGCAGGCGCGGACGATCCGCCGCGCCGCCAAGCGGGCACCCGGCAACCCCTCGGAAACTGCCTGGAAGGCGCTGACCTCCGACGTGCGTGCCCGCGGCCGCCGCCGGCAGCTGACCCGGAGCGCGATCCGCACCTCCTTCCCGGCCGGGATCTGGGCGCTCAACCGGCTGCTGCACTCGAGCTTCGACCCCGACATCTCGCCGCCGGCGATCTTCGCGGGCGGCCTCGCCGCCGCAACCGAGCTCGCCATCCGGCTCGGGGTCGACGGCGCCCACGTGATCACCGGCCACTCGCACCGCGGCGGCCCCTACCCCGAGGAGGCGGACTGGCCGCTGCATGGCGGCGGCCAGCTTCACAACACCGGCAGCTGGGTCTTCGCCTCGATCTTCCACAGCCCCGGAATGCCGCCGAACTCCTACTGGCCGGGGACGGTCACCTGGGTCGAGGACGAGGGAGCGCCGCGCCGGGTCCGGCTGCTGATGGACCACCTGCACCCGCAGATGACCGAGCTCGCCGAGCGCGTGCGCGACGACGCCTGAGGCTCAGCTGCCGAGCCACTCGGCGATGATCGAGCCGATCTCCGGGCCGGCGTCCTCCTGCAGGAAGTGCGAGGCGTCGGCGATCGGGCGCGGCGGAGTCAGGTTGAGCTCGGAGGAGACCCGCTCGCCGACCTTGAACGGCAGGATCGGGTCCGAGTCGGCCCAGAGGACCAGCGAGGGGCGATCGTCGTCGCGCAGGCCGTCGGCGACGCGTTTGCCCTCGACCGCGCCGACGGCATCGGGCGTGGTCGGCAGGATCAGCGGGAAGGCACGCGCGCCCGCCTTCGAGGCCGGGTCCATATAAGGAGCGTCGTAGGCGGCGATCACCTCGTCGCCGGGGTCGTTCTTGCAGCCGCCGCGGATCAGAAATCCGATCGGCACGTCCTCGTTGTCGCGGACGAAGTCACGGAAGGCAAACCAGGCGTCGCTCATCCGCTGGTGGCCGGTGAACGGCCCGGTCTCCATGATCACGATCCGCGAGATCCGGTCGGGGTGCTCGACCGCCAGCCGCAGCCCGATCGGGCCGCCCCAGTCGTGGACGACGACGGTGGCGTCGCGCAGGTCGAGCTCCTCGAGCAGCATCGCCATCAACTCGACGTGGCCGTCGTAGCTGTACCAGCCGAGGTCGGTGGGCTTGTCGGAGCGGCCGAAGCCGGCGTAGTCGGGAGCGATGCAGCGGAAGCCGGCGTCGCGCACCGGCGGGATCACCTTGCGCCAGAGGTACGACCAGGTCGGCTCGCCGTGGAAGAAGATCACCGGCCTGCCCTCCCCCTCGTCAAGATGGGCGAGGCGGAGGCCGTCCACCTCGCGGTAGACCGACTCGAACGGATAGTCCGGCAGGCCTTCGAGACGCTCGTCCGGCGTACGGACCGAGTCGGCGCTCCTCTCCATGCCCTGCAGTCTAGTTCCCGTAAATTCAGATCGAGATTCTGGACTTTGTTGGTCATCTTTGTGCTACGGTGCCGAACTTACATTTAGTAGTAAGTCAGTCGAAAAAGAAGGGAACATAGATGCGGAACGCTCGCAATACCCGGCGGCGAAGCGTGAAGATCGGCCTCCCGGCCGTGCTTCTCGCGCTGCTTGTCGCAGCATTCGCCACCGGCTGCGGAGGCAGCAGTAGCAGTGGATCAAGCTCTGGCTCCAGCAGTTCGGGAGGCGCCAAGCTCGACGTCGTCGGCTACTCCACCCCCGAATCGGTCTACGCGGAAACGCTCGAGCCGGCATTCGAGAAAACGGCCGCAGGCAAGGGAGTCAGCTTCAGCAACTCCTTTGGCGCCTCCGGCGACCAGAGTCGTGCGGTGGTCGCGGGGCAGCCCGCAGCCGTCGTCCACTTCTCCCAGGCCGGCGACATGGAACGGCTCGTCGAAGAAGGCGAACTCGTCTCCAAAGACTGGGAAAAACAGCCCTACGGCGGCTACGCGACGGACTCGGTCGTGGTGATCCTGGTCAAGAAAGGCAACCCGCTCGGAATCAAGTCCTTCAAGGACCTGGAGACGAACGAAGAAGCCGAAGTCGTCACCCCGAACCCGTTCAGCTCCGGATCCGCCCGCTGGAACATCATGGCGATCTACGGATCGGCGATCGAAGGTGGCGCCTCACCCGCGAAGGCGCTGGAAGCGGTGAAGACGGTGCTCGAAAAGACCAAGGCCCAGCCGGGCAGCGGTCGCGACGCTTTCTCGGCCTTCAGCCAGGGCGAGGGCAACGTTCTCCTCACCTACGAGAACGAAGCGATCAAGGCCGAAAAGGAAGGCGAAGACGTCGAATACGTGATTCCGCCGACCACGCTGCAGATCGAAACCCCGATCGCCGTCACCGCCAAGGCATCCGAGCCGGCGGCCGAAGAATTCCTCAAGTTCCTCTGGTCCGACGAAGGACAGGAACTGTGGGCTGAAAACGGCTACCGCCCGGTCAATCCAAAACTCGTCGACCCGGTGCAGTTCCCGGCTCCCGAAAAGAGCCTGATCAAGATCAGCAAGTTCGGTGGCTGGGGCAAAGTCAACGAAGATTTCTTCGACGAAGAAACCGGTTCGGTGGCGAAGCTCGAGAACGAACTCGGAGTCTCGACCTCGGGCTGATTCATGGAGGCCCACGCTCAAAGCAGACCAGTCGCACCCCGGGCGGGCTTGCACCTGCCCGGGGTCGGCACCGGCCTCGGCCGCGGGACGGTGGTGCTCTACCTGAGCATCATCGTCCTGCTGCCGCTGGCGGCCCTTGCGAGCAAGAGCTTCGAAGACGGACTAGGCAGCTTCTGGGCCCAAGCCACCTCTCCGCCGGCGGTTCGCGCCTATGAGTTGACCGTCATCTGCTCGCTGATCGTCGTCGTCATCAACGGATTCTTCGGCACGATCATCGCCTGGCTGCTGGTCCGCGACAGTTTCCCCGGCAAGTCCGCCGTCAACGCAGTGATCGACCTCCCCTTCGCGCTGCCGACGATTGTCGCCAGCCTGGTCCTGATCGAGCTCTACGGAGCCCACAGCCCTTTCGGTATCGACATCGCGCTGACCCGCGTCGCGGTCGTGGTCGCGTTGCTGTTCGTGACGCTGCCGTTTGTCGTCCGCGCGGTGCAGCCGCTGTTGATCGAGATGGATCGGGAGATGGAGGAGGCGGCGGCATCGCTCGGCGCCGGCGGCTTCACGATCTTCCGCCGGATCATCTTCCCCAACCTCCTCCCCGGCCTCGCCGCCGGCGTCGCCCTCGCCTTCGCCCGCGCCGTCGGCGAGTACGGCTCGGTCCTGCTCTTCGCCGGCACCCTGCCGAACACCCAGGTGTCATCGGTCTTCATCAGCACCCAGATCGAGTCCGGCAACGAAAACGGCGCCGCCGCCGTCTCGGTCGTGCTCCTATTCACCGCACTTGCAATGCTCGGCCTGATTCGTCTGTTTCAGCGCTGGGGCAGCAAACATGAACGCAGCCAGGGAGCAGGCGCCGGCGGCCTGACGGTGATGCCGATGAGCGGCAACTTCACCGAGAAAGAGGCCGACGATGAGAACCGCTAGCCCAGCTCCGAGCCGTTGGGCCCTGCGCGTCGTCGGACTCGGCTACCTCACCCTGCTGCTGCTCGCGCCCCTGGTCGCGATCTTTTACAAAACCTTCGAACACGGTTTGGCGCCACCGATCGAAGCGATCACCTCGACCAACGGCCTTCACGCCTTGAAGCTGAGCCTGCTGATGGTCGTGATCGCAGTGCCGCTGAACACGATCTTCGGGATCGGCTGCGCGTTGCTGCTGGTCCGCCACAAGTGGAAGGGCAACGCGCTGATCGACTCGGTGATCAACCTTCCCTTCGCGATGTCCCCGGTCGTGATCGGCCTTGCGCTCTTCCTCCTCTACGGCGCCAAAGGCTGGCTCGGGCCCGATCTCGCCGAAGCCGGGGTCGAAATCCTCTTCTCGGTGCCGGGGATGGTGCTCGCCAGCATCTTCGTCTCCATCCCGTTCGTCGTCCGTGAGACGGTGCCGGTGCTGCAGGAGATCGGCACCGAGCAGGAGCAGGCGGCTTCGACCCTCGGCGCCAACGCCTGGCAGACCTTTTGGCGCGTCACCCTGCCCTCGATCCGCTGGGGCGTCGCCTACGGCGTCGTCCTCACCACCGCCCGCGTGCTGGGCGAGTTCGGCGCCGTCTCGATCGTCTCCGGCTCGCGCTCGGGGGAAACCGAAACGCTGCCGCTGTACGTCAAGAAGGCGTTCGACAACTTCGAATTCCCGGCCGCCTACGGCGCTTCCGTCCTCTTAGCCCTGCTGGCGCTCACCACCCTTCTCGCAATGAACGTGCTCAAACGAAAGGAGGACGCCTGATGGGAATCTCAGTCGAGGGAGCCGTAAAGAGCTTCGGGGACTTTCAGGCGCTTGACGACGTATCGGTTGAGGTCCCCGACGGGTCGCTGACGGCCCTACTGGGACCGAGCGGCAGCGGCAAGTCGACGCTGCTGCGGGCGATCGCCGGGCTCGAGACGCTCGATGCCGGCCGGGTCACGATCGACGGCGAGGACGTCTCGACGAAGCCGACCCAGAAACGCGAAGTCGGCTTCGTCTTCCAGCACTACGCCGCCTTCAAGCACATGACCGTCTTCGAGAACGTCGGCTTCGGCCTCAAGATCCGCAAGTGGGACAAGGCGAAGATCGCCGACCGCGTCCACGAGCTGCTCAACCTTGTCCAGCTCCCGGGCCTCGCCGACCGCTACCCCTCCCAGCTCTCCGGCGGCCAGCGCCAGCGCATGGCCCTGGCGCGGGCGCTCGCGGTCCAGCCGCAGGTGCTGCTGCTCGACGAGCCGTTCGGCGCGCTCGATGCCAGGGTCCGCAAAGACCTGCGTGCGTGGCTGCGCAATCTCCACGAGGAGATGAACGTGACGACGATCTTCGTCACCCACGACCAGGAGGAGGCGATGGACGTCGCCGGTCAGCTGGTGGTGATGAACCAGGGACGGGTCGAGCAGTCGGGCAGCGCCGAGGACCTCTACGAGCACCCCGCCAACGAGTTCGTGATGAGCTTCGTCGGCGAGGTCAACCGGCTCGGCGAGGACTTCGTGCGCCCGCACGACATCGAGGTCGTGCTGGAAGCCGACGATCGCACCGAAGAGGGGGTGGTCAAACGGATCGTCGCTCTCGGCTTCGAGATCCGGGTCGAGTTCGTGCTCGGCGACGGCACCGACGTCTGGGTCCAGCTGACCCGCAACGAGCTGCAGCGGCTGGAGCTGCGGGAGGGCCAGATCGCCTTCCTGCGCCCAGTGCAGGCCAAGAGCTTCAACGGTTCGACGCCGTCCGACCCCCCTGGGGCCTCGACTCCCCAGGGATCCGACGACGGCGGCGATGCAGAGGTTTCTGCAGCCGTTTGAAGAGGCGGCGGGCGGGGGGCGCTTTTTGCCGGGTGGCGCCCCGCCCACTTCGCCGGCGTGGCGCGGTTGCCCGGCGACGCCGGACATTTGTACCACCGGCCGTCGACACCGGTACTATTCTTGAGTTAGTAGGTCAACAAACTTACCGATCTGGAAAAGGCGGCCGGGAAGAAGGTCAAGACGTTTGCGCCGGCGCTGCTTGGAGAATACGGCGGATCCCCTGAGGCTGTCGCCCGAGGCCCGCCGGCAAAAAAGTACAAGACGCTTCACCCCCTACCCGGACCCGCCCACGGGTCCCTGGCTCAGGTCTCCGGAAAGCTTCCTGCGAAGTTTCGAAATCTCGGAAGCTGACTGAGGAGGTGATCCCGGTGGGGGTGGAGCGTCTTGTACTTTTTTGCATCCTTACTCCGGGCGGCAGCCTTAGGCGATCCTCAAAAAAGTTAAGCGGAACCCCCACCGGGATCACCTCCCACCCCCGTTTCTGGGAGTCTGAATCCATGAGCGCACCAGACACTGCCGGCGAGCCGATCACCGCCGCGGGCATAGAGGAATTGAAAGCTGAACTCGAGCAGCTCGAAGGGCCCTCTCGTCATGAGATGGCGGCCCGGATCAAGGTGGCGCGCGAGGAGGGTGACCTCAAGGAGAACGCCGAGTATCACGTCGCCAAAGAGGATCAGGCGCATCTCGAGACGCGGATCAAGCGCCTCCAGGAGCGGCTCCACAACGCCGTCGTGGTCGAGGTGGACACGGCGGCGGCCGACCGCTTCGCCTTCGGCCTCACCGCCGAAGTCGAAGACGAGGAAAACGGCAAAACCAACGTCTGGACGCTGGTCGGCTCGACCGAGGCCAGCCTCGCCGAAGGCCGCCTCTCGGCCGAGTCGCCGATCGGCAAAGCGCTGATGAACGCCAAGGTCGGCGCCACCGTCAAAGTTGAGACCCCGCGCGGCAAAAAGAACTTCAAGGTCCTGCAGCTCGTCTCGTAGTTTGAGCGTGTGCTGAGGCTGCGCTCATCCGTCGACGCCGAGCGCGCCCCGCACTTCGGTGCGGCACTGCGCGACCTCGACGGCGTCAAGCGGGTCGTCCGTCAAGCCGACGACGACGGCCCGCACAGCTTCGTCTTCGTCGCCGACGTCGAGCCCGCCGCCGCCGACCGTCTGGTCGAGGCGATCGCCGAGCTCGGAATCACGGTCGACGACTACGTCCTCGAGCGGATCGACGTCGTCGCGCCGGAGCGCCGCCACCTCGCCGGCGGCGGCGACCTCGGCGGCTTCGCCTGGATCGAGGTGATGGGCCAGGCCCGGGCCAACTCCCGTCCGCTGGCGCGCTACCTGACTTTGATCACGGTCGCCGCCGTGATCGCCGCCCTCGGCGTGATCAAGAGCAGCTCGATCCTGATCGTCGGCGCGATGGCGGTCAGCCCCGACCTGCTGCCGATCTGCGCCACCTGCGTCGGCATCGTCGCCCGCCGCCGCCGCCTCGCCCAGCGGGCCGCGGTCACCCTCACGCTCGGCCTGACCCTGGTCGTCTTCGTCGCCGCCGGGCTGACCGCTGCGCTGAAGGGGGTCACCCTGCTGCCGAGCGATTTCAGCATCCACAGCAGCACCCTGAGCACGCTTGCCCAGACCGACTACTCGACGATCCTGATCGCGCTGGCGGCGGGCGTGGCGGGGATCCTCTCCTTCGAGACCCGCGCCAGCGCCGCGGTCGGCGTCGCGATCTCGGTGACGACGATCCCCGCCTCCGCCTATCTCGGCGTCGCGATCGGCGGCGGTGGCACCGACTCCGCCCTCGGAGCGCTGGTCGTACTCGTCGTAAACGTCGGACTGCTGACCGTCTCCGGCTCGCTGACGCTGGTCTTTCAGCGCTGGCTGGCGAGCCGCGGCGGCGCCGGTTGGTCTAGCGAATGACCGATGGCGCGGAGCCCGCCTCGGCGGCTTCGACCGGCTCCACGGCCGTCGCCGGGGCCGGGGAGCGGGCCGGCACAGCGGCGGCCTCGGGCTCGGTGACTGCGACCGGCACCGGCACCTCGGTGACGAGCGCAGCCTCGGGTGGGACTGCCACTGCAGGCGCGGCGACGGTTGCCGGCGAAGACCACGGCGCCGGCTCCGGCCGGCGCTCGTCGTAGATCACGTCGGCCCCGCAGAAGCGGTCTTCCCAGCCCCGCCGCGGTTCGCGGAAGACGATGCCGAGGAAGCCGATGCCGAGGGTGAAGACCGAGAGGTAGAGGCCGACCAGTCGGCGGAGGGCGCGCCGCGGCGCCAACCGGCCGACGCTGATCCGGATGCCGACGAATCGCATGCCGGGCGTCTGCCCGGCCAGCGCCCAGAAGCCCACCAGGTAGAGCGAGCCCATCGCCACCCAGGCGGTCGAGCCGACCGCGATCGCGAAGCTGGAGCCGCCGCTGGCGGTGCCGCCGAAGGCGTTGTCGGCAAGGGTGACGAGGGCTACCAGGGCGGTGAAGCCGAGGTTGACGAAGATCCCGTCGATCACATAGGCGAGGGCGCGGCTGACGAAGCCGGCGTGGTTGGTCGGCGCGGTGCGGCGCTTGCGGAAGGTGACCCGGCGCAGGATCCGCTCGAAGGTATCGTCGAGGCGGCGCGCCAGCTTGCCGATCGTGCGGCCGATGTCCTCCAGCAACCCGACGCCCTGGGCGCTGATCGCGGCCCGCCCTCGGGGGCGCCGGCGATCCGCTCGACCAGCTGCTGCGCCTCCTCGCTGGCAAGCAGCCGGCGCCAGACCTCGTCTACGAGGTCGCTGTCCATCGCCTCCAGCAGGGCTCGCTTGACGGCGTCGCTCTCGAGCGCGCCCTGGACCGCGTCTTCGACGATCGGGCCCTGCAGAACGCGGGCCATCGCCCGCTCGACCGCCTCGCTCTCGACCGCGGCGACGATCGCCTCCTCGGCCGCGACCTCGACGGCCCGGTCGATGCCGGTGACCTTGCTTACCGAGCGGGCGCCTTTGACGCCGACCCCGAGCAGCCGCGCCGAGAGCGGCAGGTGGCCGTTCTGGACCGGATCGCCGGCGGCCTCAGACCGCGGAGTAGAGCCGTTTTCCATCCCGCGCCGAGTATACGTCCGAGTTGCCGCTCTGTCGCGCCTAAAACCTCACTCGGCCGGCCGGCCGAGGTGCGCGAGGACGCGGTCGAGAAAGGGGGCCTGGGCCGGGAGGATCTTCCGCCGAGCCTGGTCGAGGTCGAACCACTCGGCCCGGTCGACCTCGGGGAACTCCTGCTCGGCGCCGCTGCGAGGTGGCCACTCGATCGCGAAGCAGTTGCTGAACAGCGCCTCGGGATCGAAGTCGGCCTCGGCGGCCCAGGCCTCGACGACTTTCCCCGCCCGCTGGCGCACCTGGCCCAGCTCGACCAGCTCCCCAGGGCTCAGCCGCGGCGCCGCACCGAGCTCCTCGCCCATCTCCCGCAGGGCGCAGTCGCGCGGGTCCTCCCCCTCCTCGAGCCCCCCCTTTGGGATCGACCAGGCGCCGAGGTCGCGTTTGGCCCAGTAGGGACCGCCCGGGTGGACGAGGAGGAACTCTGTCGCCCCCGCCTCGGCCCGGCGGAAGAGCAGGATGCCGGCGCTGCGTTTGCTTGCCATCGGCCGGCCTCAGGCCGATCCGAGCGCGTCGACGACGGGACCGAGCGAGGCCAGGACCTCGTCCCTGGGAGTCCTGGCGAGGGTCTCCAGGGTGCCGTTGGCGCGGGTCACCGCGACCCCGACGGCCATCGCCAGCAGCAGATCCGCCCGCAGCTCCGGGCTGGCGACGCCCCGCTCGCGCAGGACCTCGACCAGCCGCTCGAGCAGGCGGTCGTGGACCACCGAGCTGACCTGGCGGCGGGCCTCGTCGGTCAGCGCCGGGCTCGCCAGGGCGCGGCTGATCGGGCTGTGGCCGCGCTCGTCCCAGCGCTCGAGGAGAAAGGCAAACAGGGCGCTGGGCTCGAAGTCGATCTCCTCGTCGGGACCCTCCGCCAGGGTCGCGAGGAAGAGCCCTTCCTTGCCCTCGAAGTAACGGGCGATCAGGGCCGGGTCGACCCCCGCCCGCTCGCCGATCTCGCGCGTCGTCGCACGGTCGTAGCCGACTTCCTCGAACACCGCGCGGCCGGCGCCGAGGAGGGCCTGGCGGGTCGCGGCCGAATCGTGCGGTCGCCTCGCGGTGGTAGCCTTTACGGAAGATGTCATCAACTGCTGACAATATCACCGGAGCACTCGAAATCGAGCGCCTGGACTGATGGGCTGCTACCACCGGATCCTGGTCGCGCTCGACGGCTCGCCCGACGCCGACGCAGCCCTGGAGCACGCCGTAGAGCTGGCCCGCGACCAGCACGCGCTGATCACCCAGCTCACCGTGGCACCCCCGGTCCCGACCCCGGTCGGCGCCGCCGCCTCGGCCCCACCCGACGCGATCGATGCCCACACCGCCCTGATGCGCGAGGCCACGAACTCGATCCCCGCCGACATCGGCGTCACCACCCGCCTCGAGCGGGGCAACCCGGCGGAGACGATCCTCAGGCTCACCCGCGAGGAAGACCACGACCTCGTGGTGATGGGTTCGCACGGCCACAGCCGCGTCCACCGCGCCCTGCTCGGCTCGGTCTCCGAGCGGGTCCTCCAGGCCAGCCGGGTGCCGGTGCTGCTGATGCGCCACGAAACGGCCGAGCCGGTCGCGGCCGGCGGCGAGCCCGTCCACTGACCTGAGTCACTGGTCCGCCGGCGAATAGGTGCTTCTCGCTAGGGATTCGGGATCGGGGGGTTGCCGGAAGCTTCCACCTCACGGAAGCTCTCCCAGTCCCTTCAACCATGGAAGCTGGGTGAGTCCTCGTTGGCAGGGATCGGGTGGACCTCGCCAAACCTCCCCGCAGTTCGTGCAGGCGAGATCCACCCGATCGCTGCTCGCTGGGCCCCACCAGGAAACAATCGCTCCTCTCAGCGCGCGTCTACTTGCCGCTCAGCCGGTAGGCGACCAGCGCCGGTTTTTGACCTTCGGCGACCGGCAGTCCGGCCGGGACGAGCAGGGTGTCGCCGTTGACCATCACGCCGGTGTTCGAGGCCGCGGGCAGCGAGCCCTGCCAGACCTCGCCGCCGGTCTTGGCGTCGAGGCCGTGGACGAGGCCGTCGAAGGTCGTGAAGAAGACCATGTCGTTGACCGCGGTCGGCG
Organism: Solirubrobacterales bacterium; assembly: GCA_013821475.1. GTDB lineage: Bacteria > Actinomycetota > Thermoleophilia > Solirubrobacterales > 70-9 > VAYN01. The sequence goes on along the minus strand of JACDGU010000036.1, from coordinate 6,659 downwards.
GCCCGAAGGTCGCCGCTTCGAATTCCTGGTTCCACTCGACGGCGCCGGTCTTGATGTCGATCGCGACCATTTCCCCGGTCAGCGGGCCGTTTTCGTTGGTTTCGCCGCTGGCCGAAAATTCGACGGCGTGGTTGACGACCGGCACGAACAGGGTCGTCTTGTTGGCGGCCATCGGCGAGATCACGCCGCCCAGCGTGCCCGGCGAGACCGACATTTTCGAGGGCAGCTTCCCGCCCCGCATCGCCTTCAGGCCGTCTTCGTCGTGGCCGTTGTGGGCGCCGACCGGGCGCTTCCAGACCGGCTCGCCGGTTTCGGCGTCGAGGGCGACGACCACGCCGGACTTGCCGGCGCCGATCGCCAGCTCCCTGCCGCCGGCACTGGTGAGGACCGGTGGGTCCTGGAAGTCCCAGTCGAAGATGTCGTGCGGGGTCTGCTGGTAGAACCACTGCAGCTTGCCGGTCTTGGCGTCGAGCTTGACCAGCGAGTCGGTGTAGGGGTTGGGACCGGGCCGACTGGCGCCCCAGGGGTCGCCGGCGACCCCCGGGTAGGGAACCGGGTTGCCGGTACCGAAGTACATCGAGCCCTTGTCGTCGAACGACGGTGCATACCAGAGGCCGCCGCCGGCGTTGACCTGCGGATTGCCCCAGAGGCTGTCGGGAACGGTGTTGAAGTGCCAGACTTTCTTGCCGGTCGTGGCGTCGAGCGCCCACAGCACGCCGACGCCCCCCGCCGGGTATTCGGAGTTGGCGATCGTCGGCACGGTCGAGACGTAGACCAGGCCACCGTGGTAACCGGGCGCCATGTCGATCCCTTCGCGGCCGCTGCGGGTGAGTTTGGTCGACCAGATCTCCTTGCCGGTCTTCTGATCGAGCGCGAAGGCCTCGCTCGAGGTGGCGCCGAAGACCTTCCCTTCCTGGACGACGATCCCGTTCGGCCCCTGGTCGAGCTCTTCGTAGCGCTTGGTCCAGAGGACTTCGCCGCTTTCGAGATCGATCGCCTGGACGTTGGAGGCGAGGTCCTGGGAGTAGATGACCCCCTTGCTGACGATCGGGGTCGAGGAGTAGGCGCCGTAGGTGCTTTCGGCGCTGAACGGCAGTTTCCAGGCCACTTCCAGCGACGGGCTGCTGGCCCGGTCGATCGGGCCGCCGACGAAGCGGCTGTTCGAGGTGTCGACTCCGGGGTAGCCGCTACCGGTGAAGTTGGCGTCTCCCCCGCTCGACGAGGACGACGAGCCGCCGCCGCAGCCCGCGAGACCGAGGAAGGCGGCGATCGCGAGGACGGCGAGGGCGCCGCTGAGCCTGGTCGAAGTCGTTTGCAATATCATTAGTCGAATAATAAGGAACTATCGTTTGCTTTGCTGAGATTTTCTGCCAGGGAGTCACTGAGGCTGGCGGGGAGCAGCGGCGCCAGCACCCTGTTGGCGAGCAGCCCGAGCGCGCCGAGGTTGGCGAATCCCGGTCCCTGGCTGAGGCCGGCGAGGCCGGGGATCTGCAGCCGCGGCTCCATCCCGGCCAGCTCGAGGTGGCGCCCGATCGGGACCTCGACCCCGCGCGGGCGCTCCCAGAGGGCGCCGACCAGGCTCTCGATCTCCTCCCGCAGCGCCGCCGGGAACAGCTCCCGCAGCTGGGCAAGGAGGTCGAAGCCGGTGCAGTTGACGACGTACTCGTGCTCGGCGCCGCCGCCACCGCCCGCCGGCGACTCGTACTCGAGGCGCACCCCGCCACCGCCGTCGCTGCCGACGTCGGTGACCCGCCCGGTGACGAAGTCGCAGCGCTCGTCGTAGGCGATCGCCCCCAGGCTCGGCGGGTCGAAGACGCCGCGGTCGCTGTGCTTGACGAAGTCGCTTCGCGTGGTCCGATCGAGCGAGCTCCACTCGACCTCGTCGGGGTTGGAGAAGACGCGGTTCTCGAGAAAGCTCTCGCCGCGGCTCAGCGGCAGCAGCGGCGTGTAGATCGTGAACCGCGCCCGCGGCCTCAGCCCGCGCAGGAACATCACGCAGCTGAGCGCGCTCTCGCCGCCGCCGACGACGGCGACGTCGCAGACCCGGTTCTCGGGGAGGCGAGCGAACTCCTCGCGCTTGCTGTCGCAGTGGAAGACCCACTCGGCGACGCTGGGCTCGTGCGGGAAGGAGCGGTGGATCCCGGGGCCGGTGAGGACCAGCGCCCCGCCGAGGTGCTGCGCAGGCCCCTCCGGCGCCGCCACCTCGACCTGCCAGCGCCGCTGCTCGTCGAGCGAGACCTCGGTCACCCGCCCGTGGACGAGCTCGACCCCCTCGGTCGCCCGCGACAGCACCCAGGTCAGGTACTCGCCGTAGTCGCGGTGTCGCACCGAGGGCGAGCCGGCGTCGATCCAGCGGGCATAGGCACGCCTACCGATCATGTACTGCTGCCAGGAGAACGACATCGCCGCCTGGTCGAGGGCTTCGCCGGCCTCGCCGAACTCCCGAAAGCTCTGGTAGGGGAAGCCGACGTCCTTGATCGGCGTCACCGCCAGTGGCTCCTCGCCCGAGGTCATCCCGTTGCGCCCCAGCCACGAGGCCGCCGGCTCGACTCCCTCGACGATCTTCAGCGAGATCGGCCCGAGGCCGAGCCGGTTGACGGCGTGGACCTTGGTCGCGATCGCCGTCGCCTTGGCGCCGGCGCCGACGATCAGCAGGTCGGCCGGCTTCAGCATCGCTCGGCGACGACCAGGCCGCGGCGGTCGGGGCTGAAGGAGATCGCGCTTTTGCGCACCCGCTCGGAGCGGTCGCCCGCCGGCTGCAGGTCGACGCCGGCGAGGACGATGCGCAGCACCCGCTTCATCTCCATTTCGGCGAAGCTGGCGGCCAGGCAGCGCCGCACGCCGCCGCCGAACGGGATCCAGGTGTAAGTGCCGGGCGGCTTGGCGAGGAAGCGCTCGGGCTCGAACCGCAGCGGGTCCTCGTAATACCTGACGCTGCGGTGGATCAGGTGAATACAGGGGGCGACGGTGGCTCCCCGCGGCAGCTCGTACCCCCCCAGCCGCAGCGGCTCGAGCAGCCGCCGCACGACCACCGGCACCGGCGGGCGCAGCCGCAGCGTCTCCTGGACCACCGCGTCGAGGTAGGCACCGTCGCCGTCGAGTGCGTCGGCGCGGGCGCGCGCCAGCTTCTCCGGGTTGCGCAGCAGCCGCTCGAACGCCCAGGCCAGCGAGGTCGAGGTCGGGCCGTCGCTGAGCAGGGTCAGCAGTTCGTCGCGCAGGTCGCGCTCGGTCAGCGGCGAGCCGTCCTCGTAGCGAGCGGCGACGAGCATCGAGACGATGTCCGTGTCGCCGTTGACGCCGGCGGCGCGGCGGCGGCGCACCTCGTCCATCACCGCCTCCTCGACCGGCGCCATCGCCGCTCGGTAGGAGCGGCTGCGGACGATCCAGCGCGGCCCGAAGACGGCCAGCATCGCCAGGTTGCGCGAGTCGTTCATCCACTCGGTCAGCGCCTGGAGCCGCTCCCGCATCGACTCCAGGCGCTGATCCTCCCCGCGCCCGAAGACCGCCTGCATCACCACCTCGAGCGTGATCGCCTGCATCCGTGGCCAGAGCTCGAACGGCTCGCCCGCCGGCCAGCGCCCGACCTCGCGCCGCGCCACCGCGGCCATCATCTCGGCGTCGGCTTCGATCCCCTTGCGGTGGAAGGCGGGCAGGACCAGCTTGCGACGGGTCAGGTGGTCGGGTTCTTCCAGCAGCATCACCGAGCGCGCGCCGAGGACCGGCCCCAGCAGCGGGTTGGCGACGTCGACGCCGACCGCGGCGCCGGCGGTGAAGACGCGTTTGACGTCGTCGGGGTCGGCGAGCAGGACCCAGTCGCCCCAGTGCAGGATGCGCAGCGTGAAGGAGTCGCCGAAGCGCCGCTGGCAGCGCTCGAGGAAGGGCAGCGGCCGCTGCGTCCAGCCGATCGCCTGCAGCGCGCGCGGCATCCGCGGCCCGGGCGGCAGGGCGCTCACGACTTGACCCGCCGCTCGGCGCCGGCCGCCAGCCGGTCCATCAGCTCGTCCTCGGCGCGGCAGGTCGCCGCGATCAGCAGGTCGAAGAGGCCGGCGCTGAAGTCGGCCGGCAGGTCGACCTCGGCGCCGCGGGCGAGGTAGCGCGCCCGCACCTCCTCGACCCGGCCCGGCTGCATCATCGGGATCTCGTGCTCGCTCTTGTAAACGGCGACTTCGCGGCAGATCTCGAAGCGCTCGCCGAGCAGGCGGGCGATCTCGTCGTCGATCACGTCGAGGCGAAGGCGTAAGGGCTCGAGCCCGCTCATCGGGCCACCTGCTGTCGCCTTTTTCGGCCATACGCCGAGAAAGGCGCCAAGATCGGGTCGAGCAACCCGGTGGCGAAGGCGTGGCTGCAGGCGGCGAGCGAGTCGAGCGCGTAGCCACCCTCCTGGATCACGCAGATCGGCAGGCCCGAGCTGGCCAGTTGGCGGCCGATCTCGGTGAAGACCTCGGGCCCGAAAGCCCAGGACCCGTGCGGGTCGCCGGCGACGGTGTCGTAGCCGAGCGAGACGACCAGTGCCTCGGCGCCCGCCGCCAACTCGGCGACCGAGATCGCGACCTGCTCGAGATAGGCGTCCGGGTCGGGGCTGCCGTCGAAGGCGAGCGCCCGTTCGCCCTGGGCCCGCGGCAGAAAAGTGCCCGGGGGCAGGTTGGTGACCGGGGCCGCGTGCAGCGAGTGCAGGCTGACGTCGGCCATCGGCTCGACCAGCGCGGCGGTGCCGTTGGGGTAGTGGAGGTCGAGGTCGAGGATCCCGACCGGTCGCACCCCCGCCTCGCACAACGTCTGCACCGCAGCCGCCGCGGAGTTGAGATAGCAGTAGCCGGCGAGCCAGTCGGGGCCCGCGTGGTGCCCGGGCGGACGGCAGACCGCGTAGGCGAAGTGGGCTCCTCCGGCGAGCCGCTGCGCCGCCGTGATCGCCGTCCGCGCCGCCTCCCGGGCGGCGGCAACCAGCCCGGCGTTGACCGGGATGTCCGGCTCCAGGCCGGGTGGGGCGAACTCGGCGATCACGACCGTCTCGCCGCTTCGTACCCCTTGCAAAGCGTCCAGGTAGATCCCCTCGTGCAGCGAGCGCAGGGTTGCCTCGAGCACGTCGTTGCCGGCGTCGGCCGCTTCGACCCGCACCCCTTGGTGGCGCATCAGGCCGTCGCCGAGCTCGACCAGGCGCAGGTTGCTGTCGCGGCCCGGCAGGCGCCGCTCGCCTTCGCGCACCCAAAGGGCCGCGTCGTCGCTGCCGCGGCGCTGCTCGATCATCAGCAGCTCAGCCATCCAACAGCCTCCGCATCCGCGGGCCAAGGTGCTCGAAGCCGGCGCCGCGGTAAAAGGCCTCGGTCTGCTCGATCGCGGCAAAGCTCTCCTTCGGCAGGCCGACCTCGATCCGGCTCACTCCCTGCTCGCGCGCGAGCCTGACCAGCTCGCCGACCAGTTCGGCGCCGATGCCGTTGCTGCGGTGGGCCGCGTCGACCCAGAGGTCCTGGATCGTCGCGTAGCGGCCCGGAACGTGGATCGCCCGCTGCCAGCTGGCGCCGAGGATGCCGACGATCTCCCTCTCCCTCTCGGCGACCAGCAGTGTCCCGAGCGAGGAGTCCTCGATCAGCGCCCCGACCTCGGACTCGAGCTCCTCCCGCGCCGGCCGGGGCCCACCGAGCTCGACCAGCAGCTCCTCGACTGCTGCGGCGACCGTGGAGACGTCCACCAGCCCCGCCGCGCGGACGCTCACGCCGCCCCCGCGCTTCGCGTCGCCGGCTCGAGCTCGACGCTCCAGGCGCCGGGATCGGCGCGCCCGGTCGCCGCCTTGGCGATCGCCGCCATCGGCGCCCGCGCCTTGAGCAGGATCTCGTCGAACTCCTCGACCGGGTCGGACTGCATCACGATCGCCCCGCCGGCGCCGATCGTCGTCCGCCCCGGCCGCATCACGATCGTACGGATGACGATGCTGAGGTCGGTGCTGCCGTCGAGCCCGAAGTAGCCGATCGCCCCCGAGTAGACGCCCCGCGCCTGGTCCTCGATGTCGTCGATGATCTCCATCGTCCGCTCCTTCGGGGCGCCGGTCATCGAGCCGCCGGGGAAGCAGTTGCGCACGCACTCGGCCGCCGTGCAGCCGGCTTCGAGGTTGCCGGTGATGGTCGAGACGACCTGGTGGACGGTCGCGTAGGGCTCGACCACCATCAGCTCGGGGACGCGGACGCTGTCGACGTCGCAGACGCGGCCGAGATCGTTGCGCAGGAGGTCGACGATCATCAGGTGCTCGGCCTTGGTCTTTTCGTCCTCGCCGAGCTCGGTCCGGCGCGCCTCGTCCTCGACCGGGTTCTCGCTGCGGGAGATCGTGCCCTTGATCGGTCGCGCCTGGACCTGCCGGGCGCGATCGACCGAGAGGAAGCGCTCCGGCGAGGAGCTGACGATCACCCGCTCGCCGAAGCGCAGGAAGGAGGCGAAGGGCGCCGGGTTGCTGCGTCGGAGCTGACGGTAGAGATCGAACGGGTCGGGGCTGGCAGAGGTCGAGATCTGGTCGGTGAGGCAGACCTCGTAGGACTCTCCTGTGGCGAGTTCGGACTGGCAGCGGGCGATGTCGGCGAGGTAGCGCTCGCGGCCGCGGCCGCACTCGAAGCGGACTGCGCCGCCGGGCTCGGGGGGCGGCGCCGGCGGCCGGGTCGGCGGTGGCTCGGCGA
>JACDGU010000035.1 GCA_013821475.1 Solirubrobacterales bacterium | reverse complement strand
AACTCGAGGTGGTTCGGTGGGGAATGGCGCCGCGCGGCGCCATTCGTGGGCGGCTCGATGCACCACGGCTACCCTGTCCAGATGAATCCGGAGGATCAGGGTGCAAAACGTGGTCGATCCGCGCCACTCGATCCCTGGTGGGTGAACGAGGAATCCCGCCGTCGGCAGCTGCGTGAGGACGGTCGCCGCCCACTTGCGGTCAACCTCGCCGAGGGGCTCGCGCTCTCCGAATTCCTCTCGACCTTCACCGGGAGCGCTCGTGAGGATCTGGAGGCGCTAGAAGCTGCCCAGGAAGATGCCTGACGGCGAGGTTGACGCCGCCCGGCGCTACCCTGTCGCGACTCGATATCCCGGTCGGGCGAGGTTGCGCTCGCCGGCACCGACTCTCCCCTGATGGAAACGATCACTTCGGAACAACCGACCGTGCCGGCTGAGCCGGCGAAGGCCGAGGCCGGCGAGCCGGTGGTGCCGCGGCGCTCGCCGCTGCGGGCGGCGATCAAGACCGGGCGGCCGAAGGAGTGGATCAAAAACGTCTTCGTCTTCGCCGGCCTGCTGTTCTCCGGCAAGTTCAACCAGTCGCACGACGTGCTGGCGGCATTTCTCACCTTCGTCTCCTTCTGCCTGATCTCCAGCGCCGGCTACTTCATCAACGACCTGATCGACGTCGAGCTCGACCGCCAGCATCCGAAGAAGCGCTTCCGCCCGCTCGCCGCGCGCGAGCTCTCGGAGGGGACCGCGAAGGCGATCGCGCCGGCGCTGGCGATCGTCGCGATCGCGCTTGCATTCGCCACTGTCAACTGGCAGGTCGGCCTGATGGTGGTCGGCTACGGGATCGCCCAGGTCGCCTACAGCCTTGGCCTCAAGCAGGTCGTGATCATCGACGTGATGACCCTCGCCGGCCTCTTCATCCTCCGCGTCGCCGCCGGCGCCAGCGCCGTCGACGCCCACGCCTCGGAGTGGCTGATCCTCTGCACCGGCATGCTCGCCGCCTTCCTCGGCTTCACCAAGCGCCGCCAGGAGGCGGTCTCCGAGCTCCACGAGGGGACCTCGACCCGGCCGGTGCTCGAGCACTACTCGCTCCCCTTCCTCGACCAGATGGTCTCCCTGGTCACCACCGGCACCGTCCTCAGCTACGCGATCTACACCGTCAACTCGCCGCTGATCGGCAGCCAGATGATGCTGACGATCCCGCCCGTCGTCTACGGCATCTTCCGCTACCTGTACCTGATCTACGACCGCTCCGACGACCGCTCGATGGCGGCGATCGTCGCCGAAGACCGCGGCATCCAGGCTGCCGGCGCCAGCTACGCGGTCGTTGCCTTCCTCCTGCTCTACGTCTTCAACTGATAGCCGGCGGCGCCGGCTGAAAGACGCCGGGCTAGCCCAGTTCCGTCTCCGGTGCGACGCCCTCCATCAGGTAGAAGCGGGCGCGGCCGAGCTCCTCGTCGTTGACCTGGACGACGGCGGCATGGGGGCCGGCGGCGGTGAAGCTGGCGGTGGCGGCGATCGACATCACCAGGCGCTGCTCCTGGCCCGGCGGCATGCCGGGGGGGCGGCCGGTCTCGAAGTTGGCGGTCAGACCCTCGCCGAGTTCGATCCCGTCGGGATCCTGGATCGTGACCACCAGCTCGTGGGGGCTGTTGGTCTCGTGCCAAGCGACGTCGATGCCGAGGCCGATGTGGAAGGACCACTCGTGGGGCAGCTCGGGCAGGCGCAGGACGTTCCAGCCGCCGCCGGTCAGGTAGAGCTTGCCGTTGACCGCCTCGCTGTGGTCGGAGAGGAGGACGAAGCCGAGGTTCATGAGGCGTCCGGATAGGGGACGACGGGCAGGTCCGGAACCAGCTCGACCTTGCCGTTGCGACTGAACTGGAGGTCGATCGTCTCGTCCTTACGGTAGGTGCCGAAAAGCCCCAGGTACATCGCCAGCCAGCGGGCGCCGCCGACCTTCTCCTTGACGATCGGGCGGCTGAAGACGATCTCGTTGCCCTCGACCGAGTAGAGGCTCGGCTGCTGTTCGACGCCGTTGATGAAGACGGTGAAGGGGGCCCGGGCGCCGGCCGGCAGCCTGACGCGGTCGCCCGCGGCGTAGCTGCCCTTGGGAATCTCGGTGCTGGAGTCGGCGTCGCTCATCTGGTCTCTGATTCGAGAGTCTCGCGCACCAGGTCGAACGGCGTCTCGTGGTTGCTCGGGTCGAGCTCCTCGCGGCCGACGCCGCCGCGGAAGGGCATGAAGGTGCCGTCGCCGCGGACATCGACCCCGGCGACCGGTTTGCGCAGCAGCCCCCGGCCGGCCAGCTGCAGCCGCGCGTGGACCTGGTCCCCCGGCGCGTAGTCGCGCAGCGAGGACACGCCCTTGACCGGCCCCTCCGAGCGGATCGCCAGCGCCCGCGCCCGCAGCGCCTGCACGGCCTCATCGAGGTCGTCGAACTGGGCATGCTCGACCTCGGAGCCGTGCCTGACGGTGAGCTTCCACTGCGGACGAGCCACGGCCGCAGCTTAGGCGCGGCCTCGGCTAGGCGCCGCGACGCGGGCGTTTCGGGCGCCGGGCCGGCGGGCCGACGATTTTGTCGGGCCCGTCGCGGTCGTCGATCGGCACGTAGTCGAGCTCGCGGGCACCGGTGTAGATCTGCCGCGGACGGGCGATTTTGGTCACCGGGTCTTCGTGCATCTCCATCCACTGGGCGACCCAGCCGGCGGTGCGGGGGATCGCGAAGATCACCGTGAACATGTTGGCCGGGATCTCCATCGCCTCGTAGATGATCCCCGAGTAGAAGTCGACGTTCGGGTAGAGCTTGCGCGAGGTGAAGTACTCGTCGTCGAGGGCGCGCTTCTCGAGCTCGCGGGCGATCTCGACCAGCGGGTTGTACTCGGTGGCCTCGAAGACCTCGTCCATGTGCTGCTGGATGATCCGCGCCCGCGGGTCGTAGTTTTTGTAGACCCGGTGGCCGAAGCCCATCAGTTTCGCTTCACGGGCTTTGACCTTCTCGAGGAAGCCCGGGATGTTGTCGACCGCGCCGATCTCGCGCAGCATTTTCAGCACCGCCTCGTTGGCGCCGCCGTGCAGCGGCCCGTAGAGGGCGGCGACGCCGGCGGCGACCGCGGAGTAGGGGTCGACGTCGGCGGAGCCGACGCCGCGGACCGCGTTGGTCGAGCAGTTCTGTTCGTGGTCGGCGTGGAGGATGAAGAGCACGTCGAGCGCTTTCGAGAGGGCTTCTTTGGGGACGTGTTTCGCTTCGGTTTTCTTGAACATCATCGAGAGGAAGTTCTCGGAGAAGTTGAGTTCGTTGTCCGGGTAGGCGTAGGGGAAGCCCATGTTGTGCCGGTAGGAGAAGGCGGCCAGGGTCGGCACCTTGGCGATCAGCCGGACCGCCGACATGTAGCGCTCTTCGGGGTCGTCGATCTGCTTCGCGTCGGGGTAGAAGGTCGAGAGCGCGCCGACGCCGGCGAGCAGCATCCCCATCGGGTGGGCGTCGTAGCGGAAGCCCTCGAAAAACGACTTCAGATCCTCGTGGACGTAGGTGTGGTGGGTGATGTCGAAGATCCAGCGCTCGAGCTGGGGACCGGTCGGCAGCTCGCCGAAGATCAGCAGGTAGGCGGTCTCGAGGAAGGTCGACTTTTCGCAGAGCTGCGCGATCGAGTAGCCGCGGTGTTCGAGGATGCCGGCGTCGCCGTCGATGTAGGTGACCGAGGAGCGGCAGGAGGCGGTGTTGGTGAAGGCGGGGTCGTAGGACATCAACCCGAATTCGTCCTCGGAGACTTTGATCTGGCGCAGGTCCATCCCTTTGACGGTGCCGTCTTCGATCGGCAGCTCGTAGGACTTCCCGGTGCGGTTGTCGGTGACCGTCAACGACTCGGTGGTTCCGGCGCCGGCGCCATCGGCTGCGGTCGCATCTGAGGTCTGCTCGGTGGCCATCGCCCCTCCTTCAAAGCTTGTATACAGGAGGCCGCAGTATCGCAGTTCCCCAGCCCCGGCCTGTTGCCGAGTTGGGTACGGGGGCGACTACTCGGCGGGGGCGGCGAGCCCGTCGAACTGGGTCATCGACCGCAGCTGCTCGAAGCGCTCGTCGATCTCCTCGCGGCTCAGCCGCGAGACCCGCTCGGTGCCGAACTCCTCGACATTGAAGGAGGCGAGCACGGTTCCGTAGCCCATCGCCTGCCGCAGGCTGACGTCGTCGGGCTCGCCGTCGAGGCCGTCGAGGTAGCCGAAGAAGCCGCCGGCGAAGCTGTCGCCGGCGCCGGTCGGATCGCGGACATCCTCGAGCGGGAAGCCGGGCAGGGCGAAGTAGCCGGACTCGGTGAAGAGCGCGGCGCCGTACTCGCCCTGCTTGGCGACGACCGCGCGCGGTCCCAGGGCCATCACCGCGCGGGCGGCCCGGGCCAAGTTCGACTCGCGGGTCAGCTGGCGGATCTCGGCGTCGTTGACGACCAGGCAGTCGACCTCGGCGATCGCCGCCAGCAGCGAGTCCTTGGCGGTTTCGATCCAGAGGTTCATCGAGTCGAGGCCGCTGAAGCTGGCGGCGACGCACTGGGCGCGGACCTGGCGCTGCAGATCGGGCTGGATGTTGGCGAGGAAGAGGGTGTCGGCCGCCTGGGAGCGCTCCGAGAGCTTCGGCTCGAACTCGGCGAAGACCCCGAGCTGAGTGTCCTCGGTGTGGGCGACGTTGAGGTCGAACTCGTAGCGTCCGCGCCAGAAGAACGATTTGCCGCCGGCGACGCGCTCGATGTCGTCGGTGAGGATGCCGCGCCGCTCCAGCACCTCGAACTGCTCGGCGCCGAAGTCGTCGCCGACCGGACCCACCGGCCGCACCTCGGTGAAGAAGCTGGCGGCGAGGGAGAAGTGGACCGCGGCGCCGCCCAGCATGCGCTCGCGCTCCCCGAACGGGGTTTTGACGGCGTCAAAGGCGATCGATCCGACTACGGTCAGGGACATGCGGACGGCAGCCTAACGTTTCCCCTGCGAGACTCGGCTGCCGATGAAAGCGATCCAGCTGCAGGAGTTCGGCGGACCCGAGGTCCTCGAGCACGTCGAGGTCGGGGATCCGGCTGCGGGAGAGGGCCAGGTGGTGGTCGAGGTGGCGCGCTGCGGTGTCAACTTCGCCGACACCCACACCACCCGCAACGACTACCTCGCCGAGCAGTCGCTGCCGCTGACGCCGGGGGCCGAGATCAGCGGTCGCACCGCCGACGGCCGCCGCGTCGCGGCCCTGCTCGGCAGCGGCGGCTACGCGCAGAAGGTCGTCGTCCCCGAGCAGCTGCTGATCCCGATTCCCGACGGCGTCGACGACGACCAGGCGGCGGCGATCCTGCTGCAGGGCCTGACTGCGGTGGCGCTGGTCCGGCGCTGCGCGCGGATCGAGGCCGGCGAGACGATCGTGGTCGAGGCCGCCGCCGGAGGCACCGGCACGATAGCGGTCCAGATCGCCAAGCAGGCGGGGGCCACGGTGATCGGCCTCGCCTCCAGCGAGGAGAAGCGCGAGCTGGTCCGGGGCCTCGGCGCCGACGCCTGCATCGACTCCCGCGCCGAGGATCTCGGTGCCGCGATCCGCGAGGCGAACGGCGGCGAGCGGGTCGACGCCGTCCTCCATATGAGCGGCGGCGAGGCCTTCGATGCCGAGCTCGGCGTGCTGGCGCCGCTGGGCCGGATGGTCGTCTTCGGGATCGCCTCCGGCCAGCAGCGCGACGTCTCCACGGCGGCGCTGCTGCGGGGCTCGAAGTCGTTGATCGGCTTCTGGCTCGTCCACCTTCTAAGCCGACCGGAGCTGGCGATCCCTATGATCGGCGAGTTGCTGGGTGCCGTTGCCGCTGGCGAGCTCGAAGCTACGATCGGCGATGTGTACCCACTCTCGGAGGCGCGACGCGCCCACGAAGACCTGATTTCCCGCCGCACCAGCGGCAAGCTCCTTCTGGACCCATCCAAGTGACCACATTCAAAGACCTGGGGCTCTCGCCCGACATCCAGCAAGCGCTGGACGAGTTGGGCTATGAAGATCCGACCCCGATCCAGGAGCAGGCGATCCCCGAGCTGCTCGCCGGCCACGACGTGATCGGCCAGGCGCAGACCGGGACCGGCAAGACCGCCGCCTTCGGCCTGCCGCTGCTGCAGTACCTCGACCCGGCCAATGCCGAGGTGCAGGCGATCGTGATGACGCCGACCCGCGAGCTCTGCATCCAGGTCACCCAGGCGCTGCGCACCTACGCCGAGCACCTCGACATCGAGATCGTCGCCGTCTTCGGCGGCGCCCCGATTCGCTCCCAGCAGTCGCAGCTGCGCTCCGGTGCCCACGTCGTCGTCGCCACCGTCGGCCGGATGATGGACCTGATGTCGCGCCGCTCGCTGGTCCTCACCTCGGCCCGCTACGTGGTTCTCGACGAGGCCGACGAGATGCTCGACCTCGGCTTCATCGAGGACGTCGAGAAAATCCTCCGAATGTGCCCGAGCGGGCGCCAGACCGCGCTCTTCTCGGCGACGATGCCGCCGCCGATCCAGAAGCTCGCCGAGGGCTACATGTACGACCCGACGACGATCTCGATCACGCCGAAAACGCTCACCGTCGACGCGATCGCACAGGCCTTCGTCGAGGTTCCGGCCAAGGAGAAGGCGACCCGCCTGGTCGAACTGCTGAAGACCGAAGAACCCGAGCAGGCGATCATCTTCACGCGGACCAAAATCGGCGCCTCGAAGCTGGAAAAGACGCTCAAGGACAAAGGGCTCGACGTCAAGGCGCTGCATGGCGACCTCAGCCAGGGCGTCCGCGACGGCGTGATGATCGCCTTCAAGGATCACCGGGTGCGGCTGCTCGTCGCCACCGACATCGCCGCCCGCGGGCTCGACATCGAGCACGTCACCCACGTCATCAACTTTGACGTCCCCAACTCCTCGGAGACCTACGTCCACCGCATCGGCCGCACCGGCCGGGTCGGGCGGACCGGCCGCGCGATCACCTTCGTCACCCCCGCCCAGCGCGACGAGATCACCCGCATCGAGCGCGACGTGAAAACGACGATCGGCGAGTGGGAGACCCCCGAGGAGCGCCTCGAGCACGCGCCGCGCCCACGCCGCCGCGAGCGCAGCGAGCGTCGCGAGAAGGTCGAGCAGGCCTCGCCGGCCACGAACGGCGCCCCGCCGGCCCCGAAGGCGAGGAACAGCGCTCCTCTGGTTGGGGCAGAGGTCGCGGCCGAGGCAACGGCGGCGGACAGCGGCGCACCGGCGGCCGAGCCGATCGGCAGCGCTGCGCCCGCAAACGGCGCACCCGCCGAGGTCGCTGACACCGACTCAGACGGCGACGACAAGGCCGCCCGCGTCAGCGTCAAGCTCTTCGTCAACCGCGGCGAACGCAGCGGGATCGACGAGGACGACCTGCGCTGGGCGCTGCGCGAGGGCGCCGTCCTGCCCGAGGAGTCGATCTACGACGTCCGCGTCCTGCACCGCTTCTCGTTCGTCGAGGTGGCGCCGGATCAGGCCGAGCGGGCGGTCGAGTTCCTCGACGGGACCAAGCTCAAAGGCAAAGAGATCCGGCTGGAGATCGCCAAGAGTTAGGCGTGGGGTCGGAGGGTCGGGTGCCCCTCCTCTCTTGCCTGACTGGCTGGATCGCTTTGGGCCGTCCGAGGGAGGCTTTTGGGCCAGCGACACAAAACGTTCGGAGGGGCACCCGACCCTCCGACCGGCCCCAATCTCTCAGCGAGATTGCGGGGAAGCTCGCGTGCTTTGGAGCTTGTCCGAGAAGTTCGGGGGGTCTCGTGGGGAGGGGTTGGGTGTTCCTCCGAACGTTTTGCGCCGCTGGCCCGCAAACCACCTCGGACGGCCCCTGGCGATACAGCCAGTCAGGCGAGTGAGGAGGGACACCCAACCCCTCCCTGCGGGCCGGCCGAACTAATCCCGCGTCAACTCAGCGATCTCGGCCAGGAGGCGGTCGAAGTCGATCGGCTTGTTGACGAAGCCGCTGATCTCGAGATCGGTCGGGGCGTCGGCGTCGCTGGGGTCCTGGTGGGCGCTGACGATCAGCGCCGGGGTGTCGACCCCCGCCGCGCGCAGCTCGCGCAGGGCGTCGACGCCCGACTTGCGGGGCATCATCGCGTCGAGCAGCAGCAGGTCGGGTAGCTGCTCGGGCTCGCTGCTCTCGATCATCTCGGTCACCTCCTGGCCGTCAGCGGCGGTCTCGACCTCGTAGCCGGCCAGCTCCAGCCGGGTCCGCATCAGCAGCAGGATCGTCTCCGAGTCGTCGGCGACGAGGACCCGGGTCATCAGCGGGACTCGGCGATCGCGGGATCCGGGTCGGCTCTGACGGGAGCTGGTTCGATCGGCAGGCGAAAGCGGAAAGTCGACCCCCGGCCGAGGGCCGAGTCGGCCTCCAGCGTACCCCCGTGCAGCTCGACCAGCGACTTCGAAATCGCCAGCCCGAGGCCGGTCCCTCCGACCCGTTGGGTGAGGCCCGCATCGCCGCGGGTGAAGCGCTCGAAGATGTATTCCAGCTGGGTCTCGGGGATGCCCGGTCCGTCGTCGCTCACGGCAATCTCCACATCGTCACCCCTTACCCGGGCTTCGACTCCGATAGACGCACCTTCGGGTGAGTACTCATGCGCATTGGTAATCAGATTCACCAAGATTTGACGAATCCGCGCCGGCTCCGCCTCGATCGTCGGCAGACCCGGGTCCACGCTTTCGCTCAGGGTCTGGTCGGCGCGGTCGGTCTGGGCCCGCATCGTCTTCACGACTTCCTCGATCAGCGGTGGCAGTCGGGTCGGCGTCAGGCGGATCGCCAGGCGCCCGGCGTCGCTGCGCGCGAGGTCGAGCAGGTCATTGAGCAGCCGGGCCAGATGGCGGCAGTTGTCGAGGATGATCTCGACCGTCTCGACCTGCTTCGAGGTCAGCGAGTCGCGGTCCAGCATCAGCAGCTCGGCGAAGCCCTGGACCGAGGTCAGGGGGCTGCGCAGCTCGTGGGACGCGGTAAGGACGAACTCGTCTTTGAGTCGGTCGAGCTGATCGCGCTGGCTCGCCTCCACCTCGAGCTGGCCGGCCATCTCGTTGAAGGCGGCGCCGAGCGTCGCCGTCTCCGAGAGACCGCCGACCTCGACCCGGGTGCTGAGGTCGCCGCCGGCGAGGCGGCCGGCGGCATCGACCAGCTCCTCCAGCGGTCGCCGCATCGAGGCGATCAGGCCGCTGAATAGGAGCAGCGCCCCGGTCAGGCCGCCGATCAGGCCGGCGGCGACGAGGATCGCGGTGTCGCGGGTGTCGCCGGAGATCTGGTCCTGCAGTTCGCTGCGCCGGGGTGGTTGCGCCGCGACCACGGCCCTGGCGGCCGGCGAGCCGGGGCCTTCGGCGATCTTGACCCTGGCGGCGATCTCCGCCTGGTAGGAGCGCTCGATCGCGTTCTCGTAATCCTGGCGCTGCTGGATGAAGCGGGCGACGCCGATCACCGCCATCGCCGTGAGCAGGGCAAAGGCAATCGCAAAGCCGATCCTCAGCCGGTTTGCGAGCGACTGGCTCAGCCGTCGTGGCGGTCGGGAATATGCTTGCGCGGCGATGGGCGACGAGGCTACAGCTCCTGCCGACGGCTCCACCGCCGGCGATGAGGGAATCGAGTGCGCCGGGGTTGAGGCCTGGTTCACCGAGCACGCCCCCGAGGTGACGCTGCCGCTGCGCTTCGAGCGCATCGCGGGCGGCCTCTCGAACCTGACCTACCGGGTCACCGATGCGGCCGGTGGGCGTTGGGCGCTGCGCCGGCCGCCGCTCGGCAAGACGCTCGGCTCCGCCCACGACATGGCGCGCGAGCACCGCGTGCTCTCGGCGCTCGTCCCGACCGAGGTGCCGGTGCCGCCGCTGGTCGGTCTCTGCGAGGACGAGCGGGTGACCGGCACTCCGTTCTACGTGATGGAGTTCGTCGAGGGTCCGATCCTGCGCGGCCTGGCCGAGGCGGAGATCTCCTTCCCCCGCGAGGAGGACCGCCGGCAGATCGGGATGCGGGTCGCCGACACCCTGGCCGGGATCCACGCCGTCGACCCCGTGGCCGTCGGCCTCGGCGAGCTCGGCCGCAAGCAGGACTACGTCGCCCGCCAGCTGCGCCGCTGGCATGGGCAGTGGGAGAAGTCGAAGACGCGCGAGCTGGGAGCCATCGACCGCGTCCACGAGCGCCTCTCCGCCCGCATACCCGAGCAGGGACCGGCGACCCTCGTCCACGGCGACTACCGCCTCGACAACATGATCCTGACGCCGAGCGGCGAGGTGGCGGCGGTCGTCGACTGGGAGCTCTGCACCCTCGGCGATCCGCTTGCCGACGTCGGCACCCTGATGGCCTACTGGCCCGAGCGCGGCGAGGGGGCGATCGCCCTGGGGGCACCGGCCAACCTGGCGCCGGGCTTCCCGACCCGCGACGAGCTGACCGCACGCTACGCCGAGGCCAGCGGCCGCGACATCTCCGAGCTCGACTTCTTCCTCGCCCTCGGCTACTGGAAGCTGGCGATCATCCTCGAGGGCGTCTACGCCCGCTACGCCGCCGGCGCCTACGGCGAGGTGCCGGCTGGGATCCAGGCTTTTGCGCAGATGGTCGAGCGGCTGGCGGAGGCGGCGGAGGACACCGAGGGCAGCGGCTGAGAGTCGCCGAATCGGCTTGACACCGTCCGACTGTCTGGGAGGGTCGGACCGCCTTAAGTCCTAGAGAGTGGGGAGATTCTGCCTTGTCGGAGTCGCTCCCCCTCGTAAACGTGATGTCAAGCATCGCCGTCTGGCGGCCGGCAAACTCGCCAAGAACACGCGGCGGTCAACGCGGCGAAGATCGGCTCCGGGGCGGTCGGTGCTGAAACGGCTGGAGAATTGAATGCCACGGGAGTGCTCTCTCTCGGACGATGGGGTGGGAATCGCCGAATCGGCAGACACCCTTGAGGCTGGCCTTATTTTCCCATGGGTGGCGTGAGTCTGACCGGTGTTTCCGATGGCGGGAAAATAGAACTCGGCTGTAAGGCGTTCAACAAATGACTTTGCCTTCAAGCGGCAATGTCGAGTCACCCCTCTCTCGTGGTAAGCGGACGCGCTCGGGAGCTGCCTCAGACCATCCGTGCCGCGTGCCGCGGCTCGAGCGGCTCGCCGCCGGCTTCCGCCTCGGCCCGCTTCGCCCAGCGGTTGAGCTCGCGGCGGGCGAGGACCATCTTGTGGACCTCATCGGGGCCGTCGGCGAGGCGCAGCATGCGGCTGAAGCGCCAGAGGGCGGCGAGCGGGGTGTCGTCGGTCATCCCCAGGCTGCCGTGGATCTGGATCGCCCGGTCGAGGACGTCCATCACCATATTGGCGGCGACGATCTTGATCGCCGAGATCGACTGGCGGGCGGCGCGCTTGCCCTCGGTATCCATCTTCCAGGCGGCGTAGAGGGTCAGCAGGCGGGCCTGGTCGATCTCCATCCGCGAGGCTGCGATCGACTCCTGGACGAACTGCTTGTCGGCCAGGGGCCCACCGAAGGCGACGCGTTCGTTGGCGCGGCGGCACATCATCTCGTGGGCGCGCTCGGCGGTGCCGATCGCCCGCATGCAGTGATGGATCCGGCCCGGGCCGAGGCGGTCCTGGGCGATCGCGAAGCCGGCGCCGCGCTCGCCGAGCAGGCTCGCCGCGGGGACCCGGCAGCAGTCGTAGCGGATCTCGCAGTGGCCGGGGCCGGCGGAGTGCCCCATGACCGGGATCGACCGCACCAGATTGAACCCCGGGGCGTCGGTGGGGACGCAGATCATCGAGGCGCGGCTGTAGGGGGCGGCGTCGGGGTCGGTGATGACCATCGCGATCGCCAGCTCGGCGCCGACCGCGCCGGAGGTGAACCACTTGTGGCCGTCGATCACCCACTCGTCCCCGTCGAGCACGGCGCTCGCCTGCAGCAGGGTCGGGTCGGAGCCGGAGACATCCGGCTCGGTCATCGAGAAGCAGGACCGGGTCCGGCCCTCGAGCAGCGGCTCCAGCCAGCGCTCGCGCTGCTCCTCCGTTCCGTGCTCGGCGAGGATCTCCATGTTGCCGGTGTCCGGCGCCGAGCAGTTGAAGGCCATCGCCGCCGCCAGGGGGCTGCGTCCCATCTCCTCGCAGAGCAGCCCGTACTCCCAATTGGACAGCCCGGGCCCGAAGCGCTCGTCGGGCATGAACAGGTTCCACAGCCCTTCTTCCCTGGCCTTCTCGCGGACGGCGGCGAGGTTCGCCGGGTAGGGCACGCCGGGGCCCACCTCGGCGTCGATCGCCTCCATGATCTCGCGCTCGGCGGGGTAGACATGGGCGTCCATGAAGTCGAGCACGCGCTCGCGCAGCGTCACGACCTCGGGGCTGGGGGTGAAGTCCATCCTCGTCCTCTCCTCGTCGTACCGGTCCGGCAAGAAGCTAGCTCAGGGACGGCGGTAGCGCGCGAACAGCTCACTTTCCTGCTCGAGCAGCCAGGCGAGCTGTAGCGGCGCGACCGCGGGAAGGTCGCCCTCGATGATCCGCGGCGCCTCGCCGCCGGTCAGCTTCGGGGCGATCGTGAGGAAGAGGTCGTCGACGAAGCCGGCGCCCTCGAGCTCGTTGTGCAGACCCGGCCCGCCCTCGCAGAGCAGCGCCCGGACCCCCAGCTCTTGGCGCAGGTGGCGCATCGCCGCGACAAGGTCGACGAAGCCCTCGTGGCGGACGAGCTCGACCGGGGTCGCCGTCGGCGGGGGTTCGGCCCTCGAGGCGGTAAAGATCAGCACCCGGCCGCCGTCGGTGAACAGCGGTGCGTCCCAGGGCAGATCGAGGCGGCCGCTGACGATCACCATCAGCGGGTCGTGGTGCAGTCCCAGCTGCTCCCGGTGCTCGCGCTTCTCCATGTCGTTGACGAGGCGGCCGTAGCGCTCGGCCCGCATCGTCCCGGCGCCGATCATCACCGCGTCGAAGCGGGTCCGCAGGCCGGCCAGCATCGCCGTGTCGGCGTCGGAGCCGATCGGGCCGGAGCGGCCATCGATGCTCGCCCGACCGTCGACGGTGGCGGCGAAGTTGACCGCGACCAGCGGCCGCTCCTCGTGCGGGTCCTCCCAGGGACGGTAGGTCTCGAGCTGCTCGTCGACGTTGACCGGGCCGGGATCGGGGAGGAGTCGCTGCATCGGGCCTCAGCCTAGTGAGGCGGGAGCCGGTCTAGGAGTAGTCGTGCCAGCCGGCGAACTCGCGGCCGGCGAACTGCTGCAGGCCGGCGACGTCCTCGCCGAAGCGGCCGCGGATCGTCTCGAAGAGGTCCTCGGGCAGAACCGGCTTTTCCGCCGGCGGCTTCTCGGGGTCGTGGACGACCTTCTCGACGATCCAGCGCATCGACTCCGGCAGGCGGTCGAAGTTGCGGTCGAAGGAGCGGAAGCCGGGGAGCTTGATCAGGCGCTCCATCAGCTGGTATTTGTCGCTCTGCTTGGCGCTCGACTTCTCCCACTCGCGGTCGAACCGTTCGGACTTGAAGCTCTCGTCGACGCCGGCGAAGGCGAAGGCCTTGCGCATCGTCTCCTCGCGTTCGGATTGCAGCTCCTCCTGGGTGATGACCTCGATCTGGGAGCGGTCGAAGTACTCGAGGTAGGGCTGCAGCTGCATCCAGTACTTGGAGCGATTGATGTACTGGGTGTCCGGTTTGGTCAGGGTCGGGATCATCTCCCGGGTCTCGTAGCCGGCGCCGGTGGCGTGGACCCAGTGCGAGAGGATCCGCTTGATCGGGTCGCGGACCATGTACAGCAGCTGGGCGTCCGGACAGTCGTCGCGGATCCGCTCGGCGACGCCGTGGAAGCGGGGCAGGTTCGTGTAGTGCGGCGATGACTCGCCGCGGACCTTGAAGCGGTCATCGAAGCGGCTCGCGTACCAGTCGAGGCCGAGGTCCCAGTTCATCTCCTCGACGAAGAAGTTCAACTCCTTCGGCTTCGACATCTGGATTTCGGGGTGCAGGCCGAGGTAGTGGTGGATGCTCGTCGTGCCGCACTTGAGGCCGCCGATGATGATCAGATTCGGCATCTGGGCGTGCCGTTTCCGTCGCCGGCGAAGGCGGCTCTTGCGATCGGCTGTGAAGCGCTCGCGGGCGCGGGCGCACATCGCCTCGTCGGTCGGATGGGGGGTGGCCTGGGGGGGCAAGATGTGCGTGTCGGTGTCCGGCACGAGCGGGCTAGTGTAGCTGCGATGCCGCTCGCCGATCTCGCATCCAGCTTCGAACACTTCTTCAACGCCGCCGCCGAATTCTTCCGGCACCTGTCGGAAATCCACTGGACCGCGTTCGGAGTCGCCCTCCTCTGCCTGCTGGCGATGCAGCTGACCCGCGCCTGGGCCTGGCGCAACGTCCTCCGCGCCGCCTATCCGGCGAAGCCGATCCCCTTCGTGCCGCTGGCGGCGGCGTACCTCGCCGGCGCCGGGATCAATGCGGTGGTACCGGCCCACGCCGGCGACGTGACCAAGGTCTTCCTCGTCAAACGCCAGATTCCCGGCTCCTCCTATCCCGCGGTCACCTCGTCCTTCCTCGTTCAGGCCATCTTCGACACTTCCGTCGGGATCCTCGTGCTCCTTTACGCAATCAGCCAGGGCCTGCTGCCGCCACTGCCGCAGATCCCCGACCTGCCGGCCTTCGAGATCTCCTTCTGGGCCGATCACCCGAAGACGCTGGCGATCACCGTCGTCGTCTCGCTGCTGGCGATCGCGATCGGGATCTTCTACCTCGCCCGCCACGTGCGCCGCTTCTGGGCCCGGGTCAGACAGGGACTGGTCATCCTCAGCCAGCCGCGGCGCTACCTGCGCGCGGTCGCCGCCTGGCAGGGGGTCGGCTGGCTCCTCCGCTTCGCCGCCTTCTGGTTCTTCCTCGACGCCTTCGGGATCGGCGGCTCGATCGGCAGCGTGATGCTGGTGATGAGCGTCCAGGCGATCGCCAACATCGTCCCCTTCACCCCCGGCGGCGCCGGCGCCCAGCAGGCCCTGCTGGTGGCGACCCTGAAGGGCCCCTCGCGGACGGCGGTGCTGTCATTCTCGGTCGGGACCCAGATCGCGATGGCGGCCTGGTCGGTCCTACTCGGCTTCACCGCGATCCTGCTCGTCTTCCGCACCACCGACTGGCGCGGCTTGATGCGCCAGGCCCAGGACGAAGCCGACAGAGAAGAGGCGAGCTCGCCGAGCTCAGCTTGACCAGCCGGGGTAACGGCCTTCGACCTGCCACTGCCACGGCGGGCGTTCGCCGGCGGGGAAGTCGTAGTGGTTGCGGCCCGGCAGGGTCTCGAGCGGGACCAGCGCCGGGTCGTCGCCGGCCAGGACCCGGGTGCCCGCCGCGGCGTCGACGTCCGCCTGGCTGCCGCGGCGGCGGACGGCTTCCCAGCCGAGCGAAGGCCGGTAGAGCCAGTAGACGAGCTCGACCCAGCCGAGGCTGGAGCGCCGGTCGACGATCTCGGTGAAGGCGGTAGTGCGCCGGCGCGAGGCGGTCAGGTGCGGCCCGGCATCGACGGCGCAGCTCGGTTGCCGGCAGCGGCGGAAGTCGACCGGGACCAGTGGCAAGCCGGCCGGACCCGGGAGCGGCTGCGGTGGTGGGGCGAGGACGCGCGCCAGGCGCGCCAAGGGCCAGCCGTAGGCGGGGACCAGCGGGTGGTGCTCGCAGGCGTCGGGTAGGTGCGGGCCGCAGGCCAGGCGACGGCCGATCGCGGACCCCAGGCTGCGGCCGGCGTCGATTTCGCCTCCCGCCGCGACGGCGGCGATCGCGGCGATCAGGAGCAGGGCCACCAGCGCCGAGATGCCCACCTGCTCGACGCTCGCCGAACCCCGTTCACGGTCCACTCGCCTCCGCATTGCCCGAACGCTAGGCCGGAGGGGCGCGCCGTTGGCACGCTGAATGTCAAGACTCTGCGCTGGCGAGGGCGCGGGTTTGCTTTGATCTGGGGCATGGAGGGAAGTCCTTTCAACCTGTTCGGCGATCCCGACGAGTTCCGCGCCCGCATGGAGGAGCTCTCGGAGCAGATGCAGTCCTCGCAGAAGGTCGCCTGGGCCGACAACGCGATCAAGCTCGCGGTCGAGATGACCGTCGCCTCGATCGGCCGCCTTGACCTCACCGGCAACGCCGACGAGCAGGCGATGCAGGTCCGCGACGCGATCCGCGTCCTCTTCCCCGAGGCCGTCACCTTGGTGCGCGAGGCTCGCGAAGGCTTGAGCTAGAGCAGTTCGAAGCGGAGTGAGACGACGGCTCCCCGGCCGATCAGGCCGCCACCGAGCTCGACCGGGATCGCCACCAGCAGCGCCGGGGTTGCGAGGACGACGCTGGCGAGGATGTCGATCCGCCGCTGCCAGCGCTCCTTGGCGAGCGTTCCCTGGTCGCGCCCCAGCGCATCCGACGCCGCGTTGTGACCGAGGGTGACGCTGTTGAGCAGCGTCTGCCAGGTCACCGCCAGGCCGGCCAGTGGCGCCCAGCGGCGCCAGCGGACGATCTGGTCGCGGTCGGAGACCAGGCGCCGCACCGCCTCGACCGTGAACAGGTAATGCGCTTCTGGGCCGAGGCCGGCCCAGCCGGCGCCGCCGAGCGAGCAGGCGAAGCTGGCGCGGTTGACGATCCGCAAGCTGCCCGAGGCGGCGAGGCGGTCGAGCTCGCGCAGCGCCTCCTCGGGACCGCCCGAGGAGCCGACGACGCCCAGCCCGCAGCTCTCGCAGCGGCTGACCGGACCGCGCAGGTACGGACGCGCCGCGAGCCAACCGAAGAGGGGCTCGCCACAGGCGGGGCAGGGCGGGTTGTCGGGGCCGGCTCCGGCCTCCAGGGGGACCGCGTGGGTGGGGTGCGTATCGCTCATGACAGGTAGCGTAGGGCTCGTGCGCCTGAGCTAGGAGGCGGCCACCCAGTTCGATTTCCACGAGAGAGGCTAAGCGAGAGTGCGCAAGACCCGAAAGCAGATCTTGGAGTGGGAGGCACCGCGGCTGATTCCGGCCGGCGTCCTCACGCTCCTGATTGTCGTACTGCTGATCGCCGGCAATGCGGTCGGTGCCTCGATCTCCGGCGATGGCAACGCCGAAATCCTCCGCTCCAGCCACGAACACACCTCCGCGGTGCTGCTCTCCGGGATTCTCCAGACGCTCGCCTTCGCGCTCTTCGTCGTGCCTCTGTTCTTCCTCTTCCGGGCGGTCAGGGCTCGCGACTCGCGGGTGCGCAACCAGCTGGTCGGGCTGGTCGTCGTCGCACCGCTGTTCCTCGCGGTCTCGGCCGGGATCAACATCGCCGCCCGCGGCGAATCCGCCGACCTCTTTGTCGCCGGCAATGCGAAGTCGACCCTGACCACGGCCGAAGCGCACGAAAAGTGCACCAGCGACGAACAGAGCAAGGGCGCCAAGTCGTTCGGCGAAGAATTCGAAGCGAGCAAGGGGACTAGCTCGCTGGCGGCCTGCGAACAGCGCAAGGTCGAAGACGACGAAGCCTCGAACGCGATCAGCGAAGTCTCCCTGGCCGGCGCCCGGGTCGGGTTCGCCGTCGCCGGTGGCCTCGGCCTCGTCGTCGCCTTCCTCTACGTCGGCCTCTGGTCGATGCGCACCGGCCTGCTCGGCCGCTTCTGGGCCTCGCTGGCGATGGCCCTCGGCTTCACCGTCCTGGTCGGCTTCATCCTCTTCTCGATGATCTGGTTCGTCTACCTGGGCCTGCTCTTGATCGGCGTTCTGCCCGGGGGCCGACCACCGGCCTGGGCGGCGAAAGAGGCGGTCCCCTGGCCGACGCCGGGGGAGAAAGCCGCCGCCGAACTGCAGCCGGACCCCGACGCGATCGATGTCGATCCGATCGATTCCGACGACCCACCGCCGCCCACCGGCAACGGCTCCGGCGGCGACTCGGGCCGCCGCAAGCGCAAGCGCCGCGCCTAGCGCTCCGGGATCGCTACTCGGAGCGGACCGCGGCGGCGCGCTTGGTCTGCGTGCGGATCTCGCTCATGATCCGCTCGAGGCGGGGCTCGACCGAGGCGTCGACGTGGGTCATCGCCGCGGCGACGCCGGGATGGACCGCGGCGATCCGCTCGTGCATCGCCTGCGCCACCGCCCGGTAGGTGGGGTGGCCCTCGCGGCCCGAGCGGAGCTCGATCAGGTGCATTGCCTCGCGGGCGTTGAGGTCCAGCGTGTAGCGGATCCGGTAAGCGAGGCTGAGCGCGTAGGGGGCCTGCTCGGGCAGGCCGGCGGCGTGCAGCCGCTCGTACTCCCCGCGCGAGATCTCCAGTGCGCGCTCGAACTCGCCGCCGACGCCCGCTTCGCGTACCTCTTCTGGGACTCCGGCGCCGAGGTCATGGCCGAGGCGCTGCCACTGGCAGGTCAGCATCCGGTGGCGCTGCAGGTCGCGGAAGGCGCCGTAGTCGGAGACGATTTCGAAGCGGTATCGCAGCGCCTCGAAGCCGCGCCCGGGGCGATGGCGGCGGTTGGCGCGGTCGCCGGCCATCGCTCCCAAGAGCTCGGCCCGCTCGTCGCGGTCGAGGCCGTCGATGCGGGCGAGGATCTCGCTCTCGGGAGCGCTGGCGGCCTCGAACAGGCAGGAGGCGAGCAGGGCCTCTTCGTTGCCGTCGACGTGGATCAGCTCGACCGAGGGGGCGCCGTCGCCCTTGCCGCGGCGGTCGAGGCCGAGCCTGGCTACCCAGCTCTCGGTGCGCTCGCGGCGGCGCTCGAAGTAGGAGATCCACTCGCCGCCGCGCTCGGGGCGCTCGACCCGGCTGACGAAGCTCGGCATCACCCGCTGCAACTCGGTCAGGATCATCCCGCCGTAGGCGCGGGCCTCCGGCAGCGGCGAGGCCATCAGGCGCATGATCAGCTGCTCGTAGGCTTGCCCGGATGCGTAGATGCCGACGTGGCTGAGGGTCGCGGCGGGCAGCAGCCCGCGCAGCAGGTCGAGCGCCTTGGCCCGGATCGAGCGCTGCCAGGCGCCCTCGGGCTCTTCGTCGCCGCGCGGCCAGCGCTCCGCCGCCCAGCGCTCGACCTCGGTCAGCGAGCGCGAGTAGATCCCGAACAGCTCGTCCATCGCGGTCGCGAACTCGGGTCCGAGCTGCTCGTCGCGGTAGAAGCGGTAACCGCCTTCTGGGAGCGGCTTGTCGTAGGGGATGTAGCGGGTCGATTGCTCGAGGTAGGCGGCGAGCCGACCGCGCTGGAGCAGCTTGGTGAGGATGTTCGAGACCCACTCGCAGGCGATGTGGGCGCCGCCGACCTGGGCGATCGAGTCGTCGCCGTAGCCGACGAAGACGCGCTCGTAGAGCTGGGCCGCCCGCGCGCCCTCCTCGGCGTCGAAGGGGCGGCCGGCAGCCGGCGCGTCCGCGGCGAACTCTTCGAGGAAGAGCCGGCGCACCGTCCCGGAATAGCGGGAATAGCGGGCAAAAAGCGCTCCCTTCACGGTCTCCGGGAGCCCCACCAGGGCGAACACAGGGCTGTCCAGGTTGGTGAAGTGGGGCGCGAGGATCGCTCTCTCCCCGGCGCTGAACTGTTCTACGGGATAGCGCACCCGCGGCATCGTAGTCGTGGCATAAGACAGGCGCGCCCAACCCGCTTATCCTGCGGGTACAGCAATAGCCGCTACCGAAAAATGACGATGACGCCAGACGACAGACCGAACTTCCAGGGCCGCGGCCCGATCGCCACCGGTCTGCTCGTCGCGGGTCTGGTCGCGATCGCCGCCGGTCTGCTGGCCCCCTTGCTGCTCGGCTCCTTCTCGAGTAGCCAGGCGCTGGTCTTGGCGATCGTCGAGGCGCTCTGCCTGATCGTGCTCGCGGTCGGCGTCCTCGTCCTCGGCAGACGGCTGCGGGCCAGCCACGAGGCGCTCTGGGAGCTCGCCCGCCGCGACGAGCTGACCGGCGTCGGCAACTACCGCAGCCTGCACGAGCGCCTGACCGAGGAGATCGCCCGTCACCGTCGCCACTCGCGCGAGTTCGCCCTGGTCCTGCTCGACCTCGACGGCTTCAAGCAGATCAACGAGGACTTCGGCCACCTCGAGGGCGACCGGCTGCTGAGCGAGATCGGCCGGGCGTTGAGCGCTGAGGTGCGGGGAGGGGACTCGGTCTTCCGCCAGGGGGGAGACGAGTTCGCCGTGATCGTCCCGGAGGCCAACGCCGAAGAGGCCGGCGAAGTCGCGGTCCGCCTGCGCAACCGCGTCGGCCGCCGCGGCTTCGGCAGCGACGAGGCGCGCCCGGTCTCCGCCGCCACCGGCTTCGCGATGTTCCCCGCCGACGGCACCACGGTCGACAAGCTGCTCGGTTTCGCCGACGGCGACCTCTTCGCCGCCAAGCGCGACCGGCGGGTTGCTTAGGGGAGAGGGCTGGCGAGCAGGGGTCGGGTGGACCTCGCCTGCACGAACTGCGGGGAGGTTTGGCG
>JACDGU010000184.1 GCA_013821475.1 Solirubrobacterales bacterium | reverse complement strand
ATGGGTCGTTCACGCCGCCGGAGATCTCCGAGCCGTCACTGGTCCTACGGGCGAGCTACGGCGCCGGGCACTCGCTTGAGCTCGATTGGGCCTGGGACTACGAAATCGGCTCCGAGGTACGGCGCGAGCCGCTCGGGCTCGGGGCCGGCGCCCCCGGCTTCCGCGACCCTCGCGCTGAGCGCGCGATCCTCGCCGAGACCGAGCTGGTCGAGACCGACCTCGAGCGCCTCGGCCTGCTCGACGCGGCGGCGCGGCCGGTCGTGGCGGCGCCGGTCTCGCTCACCGGGATCGAGACCATGCGGCTGACGACCGAGGTGCTGCCGCAGCTGGAGGAGCATGGTGTCGTCGTCCAGGTCGTGGGGGAGCCGGCCGACTACCGCGACGTCGGCGACTCGCTGATGATCGGCGTCTCGACCGCTGAGGTTGCCGGCGAGAGCGACTGGTTCGACCTCGGCGTGACGATCAGCGTCGAGGGCCGCGAGCTGCCGTTCGCCGAGGTGTTCGTCGCCCTGGCCGCCGGCAAGCCGCATCTGCTGCTCGACGATGGCGCCCACCTCTCTCTCGAGGATCCTCGGCTCGAGTCGTTGCGGCAGCTGATCGTGGAGGCGCAGGCGCTCGTCGACTCGCCGTCGGCCTCGCTGCGGATCAGCCGTTACCAGGCCGGCCTCTGGGCCGAGCTCGCCGCGCTCGGCATCGTCACTGAGCAGGCCGAGTCCTGGCGGCGCCAGGTCGGCGCGCTACTGGAGCTCGACGAGGTGGCCCGTCACGACCCGCCGGCTGCGCTGGAGGCCGAACTACGTCCCTACCAACGCGACGGCTTCGGCTGGCTGGCGAACCTCTGGGAACTGGGGCTCGGCGGCATCCTCGCCGACGACATGGGCCTCGGCAAGACGCTGCAGGCGCTCGCGATGTTCTGCCACGCCCGAGAGCAGGATCCCGGCCTCGGCCCATTCCTGGTCGTCGCGCCGACCAGCGTCGTCTCGAACTGGGTCGGCGAGGCGGCGAGGTTCACGCCCGGGCTCACGGTCTGCGCGATCACCGACACGCTGAGGAAGTCCGGCCGCTCGATCGACGAGCTCGTCGCCGCCGACATCGTGGTGACGACCTACACGCTGTTCCGGCTCGACGCCGAGGCCTATCGCGCGGTGGAGTGGGCGGGCCTTGTCCTCGATGAGGCGCAGGCCGTCAAGAACCACCAGTCGAAGACGTACAAGTGCGTCCGTGAGTTGGCGGCCCCGTTCAAGCTCGCCCTCACCGGGACTCCGATGGAGAACAACGTGACCGAGCTGTGGTCGCTGCTCTCGATCACCGCGCCCGGGCTCTTCCCGGACCCGAAGCGGTTCGCCGAGCAATACGCGCGGCCGATCGAACGCGACGGCGACGCTGAGCGGCTCGCCCGCCTGCGGCGCCGGATCAAGCCCCTCGTCAAGCGCCGCACCAAGGAGCTCGTCGCTGCCGACCTGCCGCCGAAGCAGGAGCAGACGCTCGAGGTCGACCTCCACC
Organism: Solirubrobacterales bacterium; assembly: GCA_013821475.1. Taxonomy (GTDB): domain Bacteria; phylum Actinomycetota; class Thermoleophilia; order Solirubrobacterales; family 70-9; genus VAYN01. The sequence continues at coordinate 2,824 of JACDGU010000184.1, read as the reverse complement.
CGCGTCACCGCAAGCTCTACGAGACCCGGTTGCAGCGCGAGCGGCAGAAGATCCTCGGGCTGATCGACGATTTCGACCGCAACCGGTTCACGATCCTGCGCTCGATCATGCTGCTGCGCCAGCTCAGCATCGACCCGAGCCTGGTCGACGATGGCCATGACGACGTTCCCTGCGCGAAGCTCGGGGCGCTGGTCGAGCAGCTCGGCGAGGTGATCGAGGGCGGGCACCGGGCGCTCGTCTTCAGCCAGTTCACGGGCTTCCTGGCCAAGGTCCGCGACCGCCTCGACCGTGAGGGGATCGACTACTGCTACCTCGACGGGCGCACCCGCAAACGCGACCAGGTGATCGAGCGCTTCAAGCAGGGCACCGACCCGGTCTTCCTGATCAGCCTGAAGGCGGGCGGCTTCGGACTCAACCTGACCGAGGCCGACTACTGCTTCCTGCTCGACCCGTGGTGGAATCCGGCAACCGAGACGCAGGCGATCGACCGCGCCCACCGGATCGGGCAGACCCGCTCCGTGATGGCCTACCGGCTGATCGCCCGGGACACGATCGAGGAGAAGGTTGTCGCGCTCGCCCGCCGCAAGGCGGAGCTGTTCAGCGGTGTGATGGACGACGGCGACCTGTTCGCCGGCAGCCTGACGGCCGACGACGTCCGCGGGCTCCTGGAGGAGCCGGCGCGTGAGCGGCGCGAGCGGGCGGACCGGGCGCTCGCCGAAGCGGCGTAACGCTCGCACGGTCGCTCAGCTCGGTGACCTGCGCTGCCGAGCGTCGCCGGAGGTCGCTCTCACGCTCGAATCTCGATGCGGTTTCCTTGGCGGGCTCGACCCCCGTTGCTCCCGCCATTGTCACCTCGCTATCGAGGTGCGGGTCGGTCGACGGGTTCTTCCTCCAGGGCTGCTGGCGCGATGTATGGGGCAATGAGGTCGCCGGGCAGGTTGAGGTGGCGTAGGCGCTTAAGCTACGAAAGGATCTGACGGCATTGTTCGCCTCTCTCGTCACCGCTGGGCCGCCCGGCCTGATTGCGGATCGTGTCGATGATCCGCGTGGTAAGTCGGGGTCGGGCTGGAAGGCGTTCAGCCAGTCGATCCGCTGGCCGCGTGAGTTGTAATCCGACAAAGCTCCGCGACCAACCCGCCTCGGACATGCGCTACCTGGTCGCGATGCGGGCGGAGCCGGCACCTCCCTATTTCGTGCGCCTGACCGAGGCCTCCGAGGAGCCGGGGCGCCTCGCCGTAGCCTCGTGATCTCCCCGACGACGCTGCCGATCTCCGAGATCGCCGGCTACCTGCAGGCTCAGCTCGGCCAGCGGATCGCCGCCCACCTTGCTGACCTGCGCGATGCCAAGCAGATCGGTCGCTACCGCAAGCCGGATGGCCCCGCTCCGAACCAGAGGACCGACCTGCGCCTGCGCGAGGGCTACAAGATCGTCCGCATGATCGTTGAGAGCTTCGATGAGAAGACGGCCCGCGCTTGGCTGTTCGGCACCAACACCCGCCTCGACGACGAGGCCCCGATCGATGTCCTGCGCCCTCGAGCGCCACCGGGCGCGAACCCTGCGCGCCGCGCCGAGGATCCGGCGCAGTTCGCTGTGGTTCGCGCCGCCGCCAGGCAGCTTGTTAGCTTCGAGGGGTGAGCGGGGGGAGAGCTTCTGCGGGTCGGGCATCGCGGCGACCCGCTGGGCTCACCGGTCCGACCTCGGGATGCGTTCGTGGTGGTTCAGCTTTCAAATCTACCTTGATATTTGAAAGCTCTGCTGGTAGCCTTCTACACCGACTCAGGAGGCTTCTCCGATGAACGCAACTAAAGAGCTCGACACCGCAGAGGCTTTCGCCCGCGAGGTTGATGAGATCGAGGAGATCGAGACCTCGCTTCCGTCCAATGCGGAGACCCGACGGCGCTTGCAGCAGGTGCGTTGGCGGCTCCTCGAATGGGCGCCGTCGGTGAGGCTCTCGGTAGCGGCGGAAATGCTCGATCTCTCGGTCCCGACGATCCGCGCCTGGATCTCGCGCGGCATCCTCGAGGAGCTCCCCGGCTCTTCGCCTCGGCGGGTGACGCTTCGTAGCCTCAGCGAGGTCCGCCGGGCGCTGCGCGACCTGCGTGCGCTTGGTCAGGATCGCAACCTGCTCGAGGCCGTCCTGGCGCGGATCGAAGACGAGCGCGAGTTGGCCGACCCCGAGTTGCGGCAATCCCTCGAAGAGATGCGCCGCGGCGAACTGATTGACGTCACGCCATCACGCCAGGCGTGAGCTTTCGCATTAGCGTCACTCCCACCGCGAAGCGCCAGGCAGATGCGCTTCGCGGTAAGGCGGCCAAGGCGTACGAGGACGCACTGCTGCGTCTCGAGGCCGAGGGCTGCGCTGCCGCTGACTACCGTCTCACCGGAGAGGTCGTCGATCGCATCTGTTCGGCGCATCTGTACGGGAACTACCGGGTGCTGATCTGCTTCCCCGACGAGGGAAGCGTTGTGATCGCGCTGGTCGGGGAGCACGCCCGCGGCTCCTCCGACGATGTCTACGGGACCGTCTACGAGCTCCTCGGAATCGACGAGCCAACGGCGAAACGGACGAAGCCGCCCTGTTGTGAGGAGGACGGTGGCCCGCCAGTCGACCCGGAGCTGTTCGACCGGATGCTGCGCGCCGCCGCGCGGTTGCAGCGGCGAAGGTGACTCACTGTCGTCCGGCGTGCAGGGTTGCGAAGGATGAAGTGATCGAGCACCTGCCCGATAACTGCGTGGAGTGCGGGCACTCGCTCGCCGATCGGCCGGTGCGAGGGCCCGTTCGTCGCCACCAGGTCGCCGAGCTGCCCGAGACCGCGATTCGAG
>JACDGU010000034.1 GCA_013821475.1 Solirubrobacterales bacterium | reverse complement strand
ACCTCGAGGTCGCCGCTGTCGAGCTCGAGGTTGAAGGCCGCCAGCGGCGGGCGGGCGGTGACCAGCGTCGCCCCGCCCCGGGGGTGGGGCCGGCGGGGCCCAAAGTCAGGCAACAGCTCGCCGGACTCCATCCGCCGCCAGAGCTCTGCAGGACCCCCGTTGCGGAAGTAGGCGCGCTCGGCCCGCGCCGGGTCGTGCGCCAGCTCTCCATAGAGGAAGACGGGAACGCCGAGGCCGCCGATCTGGGCGGCGACGGCAACCGCCTCGGTCCTCGCCGCCTCGCGGTCCGCCGGGTCGAGCCAGACCACGGGACAGACGTCGAGCGCCCCGATCGCCGGGTGGACGCCGCGGTAGGCGGACATGTCGATCCTCTCCAGCGCCTCCTCGGCGCCGGCCACCAGCGCGTCGGTCAGCGCCCCGGCGGCGGCGAGGGTGAAGACCGTGCGGTTGTGATCGGCGTCGGCGTGGCGGTCGAGCACCAGGCCGCCGCGCGAGAAGGCGGCCTCGAGCACGCCGAGCCCGCCCTCATCCCTCCCCTCGGCGACGTTGGGGACGGCGAGCAGGGGCGGCATGTCCGGCAGGCTAGCCTGTGGACGGATGGCAATCGAGGCGATCAGCGACGGCAGCGTCGGCACCCTGAGCCTGGGTGAGCTGGTCGTGCGGCGCCTCGGCTACGGCGCGATGCGGATCACCGGCGACGGGGTCTGGGGACCGCCCGCCAACCACGACATGGCGCTGGGAGTGCTGCGGCGCGCGGTCGAGCTCGGCGTCAACCTGATCGACACCGCCGACTCCTACGGGCCCCACGTCAGCGAGGAGCTGATCGCCGAGGCCCTGCACCCCTACGCCGAGGACCTGGTGATCGCGACCAAGGGCGGCTTCGAGCGCTCCGGGCCGGGCAAGTGGGAGCCGAACGGGCGCCCCGACTACCTGCGCCAGGCCTGCGAGGGCTCACTTCGCCGGCTTCAGGTTGACCAGATCGACCTCTACCAGCTGCACGTGCCCGACTCCGACGTCCCTTACGAGGAGTCGGTTGGGACGCTCGTGGACCTGCAGGACGAGGGCAAGGTCCGCGAGGTCGGCGTCTCGAACGTCAGCGTCGAGCAGCTGGCGACGGCGCGCGAAATCGTCGACGTCGTCTCGGTCCAGAACCGCTTCAACCTCGGTGACCGTCACGCCGCCGAGGTGCTCGAGGTCTGCCAGGCCGACGGCCTCGCCTTCATCCCCTGGTTCCCGCTCAATGCCGGCTCGCTGGCCGAGCCCGGCGGCGAAGCGGCCGAGGTCGCGGCCAGCCACGACGCCACCCCCGCCCAGATCGCCCTCGCCTGGCTGCTCGACGTGCAGTCGACGCTCCCGATCCCGGGAACCAGCTCGATCGAGCATCTGGAAGAAAACGTGGCAGCCGCCCAGATCGAGCTCCTCGACGACGAGATCGGCGAGCTGACCGCTGCGGCCTGAGGACTCAGACCAGCAAATCGCCGCCGCTCACGATGGTCTCACCGTCGATTTCGACGGTGGGTTCCAGCAGCACGCAGTCGAGGTGGACTGGGACCTGGACGGTGCCGCCGATCGCGGCGGAGGCGCCGAAGGCGATGTGGGCGGTACCGAGGATCTTCTCGTCCTCGAGCACGTTGCCGGTCAGAATCGCCTCTTCGTTGGTCCCGATCCCGAGCTCGGCGAGGTTGGTCCCGTCGTGACCGTGGGCGGTCAGCAGCTCCATCAGCGCGGCGCCGTCGTTGCCGGTGGCGCCGGTCAGGTGTCCCTCGCTGATCGTCAGCGAGGTGGGCGTCTCGAGCAGGCCGACGTCGGCGATCGAGCCGTCGACGACCAGCGTCCCCTCCCCGGTACCCTCGAGCGGCGCGATGAAGCCCTCGCCGCAGGGCAGGTTGCCGAAGGCGCTGCGGTTGCTGAGTTCGCCGGCGTCGACGATCCCCAGCCGGCCCTCGAGCCTGAAGCGGAAGTCGCTGCCGTGGCGACAGGTGATCCGCACCTCCGAGCCGTCGTTCAGCGCCGTGACGACGGCCCAGCCACGGCGGCGGATCTCCTCCAGGTCGCCGGTCATCAGCCGCACCAGCATCTGCTCGGTGACGCCGGGCAGAGAGCCGATCCGCACCCCCGCCTCGCTCGCCACCTTGCGCGCGGCGGTGTGGGATAGCGACTGAATCGTCGGCGCCAGCACCACGTCGGCCGCAGCCATCGCGGCGGCCACCGCTCGCGGCGGCTCGGCGGCGGCGGAGTCGCGCTCCGAGATCACCGCCAGGGTGGAGTCGGCGCCGTCGCCCTGCGCCTCGATCCGCATCAGTGCACCGATCTCTTCGGTGACGGGATTGCAGACGACGAGCACGTCCTCGCCGGGCGAGACGCCCATGCACTGACGAACCACCGTTCGCACCGCCCTGTCGAGCTCCGTGCTCACCGCTCCCACACTAGCTTCATCCGTCGTCGTCACGCCGGTGTCGGATCGCCCAGACCTCGAACCAAACCATCCCCGCCAGCAGCGAGCCGAAGGCGATGAACGGCGCCAGCCAACCGCGCGGCTCGGCGATCGCCAGGACCGCGACCACGAACGCGAGCGCGGCCAGCAGGAAGGCGACCAGCACCGGCCGCATCGCCGCCCATCCCGATCCCGGCGTGCTCCCAGAGCCATCTGCCATGCCAGAGAGGATTGCACCCCGCCGCAGCCGCCGAACCGCGCCGCCCCATCGCTACCATGCCCCGCTCCCCGCCGGAGTAGCTCAGCTGGTTAGAGCAGCGGAATCATAATCCGCGTGTCGGGGGTTCGAGTCCCTCCTCCGGCATCGCCTTCTACTGCAAATCGGCACTTTCTGAGGCCCCAGAGCTGCGCCTAGCTGGGACAGACACACTTCGCTGACCACATTGGACTGATGGGGTCGAGGCTTCGGGCGCAGCCAGGGCGCCGGAGGAACTCCCGAGGAAGTCCGGGCGGTTGACCATCGGTTCTCATCCCAAGATTAGGCCTCCGCCTTACGCTCGAAAATGTCGAACCTGGGGCGTCCGCAGCCAGCCGCGAGGGCCCCGACTGCACCTCAGGAATCAGCCGGATGCCAGACACTGGATATGGGAGCCCCATGCTTCTGCGTGTATGCAGCGTCGTGGCGACCTACCGTCGAGTCGATGTTCGCGGTCCGCGGGGGGTCTGGCGGCGGCTACTGGCAGGCTCTCCGCTTCTCGTGTGGTATCGCCTCTGCCTTCCCTCGATCAGGATTCGACCCACGGCATCCTCCGCCGGCCGCATGATCGCCGAGCACCTCGCGATTCGCTGGGACGGTCACTGGAAATTCCGCCGTGCCCAGGCGGTGCTGCTGCTACCCGCCGAGTTTCCTCAATACCTGCGGGGGCGTCACCGCCAGGCCGTTCGCACCAACGTCAGGCGCGCCCGGGACGCCGGGCTCACGGTCGAACACCACCCGGTCGAGGAGTGGGAACCCGGTTCCGACGATTTCCGAGTCGCTCACATCACGCCAGGGCCGGTCGAGCGCTGGAACGTGATCGAGTCAGACGGCAGGATCGTGGCGCAGGCGATCCTCTCGGTCGACGGGGATGTCGCCCTCCTCCACGGTCTGATGTCGACCGTCACCCACGCACGCTGGCTGCTGCATACGGCGATCGTCGAGCGGCTTTGCGGAACCAGCGGTGTGCTCCTCGTCAACAGCGACGATGCCTACCTGCTCGCCCCCGGAACCCGGCACTTCCAGCGCCTGCTCGGCTACAGCGTCGCGCGTCTGCGGTTGCCGCGCTCCCCCAGAGAGCAATCAAAGCGCAGCCGAGAATTGCCGGCTCAGAACGAGGCGGAACCTCAAGGAGCATAGGTGGCTAGCTAATTGGATCTGCGATCACGAGCACACACGCGGAAGTTTTAGTCGCTGCAGAGTTATTGTCGATCCGTTAGTTCCTCAGTGCTTCTTCTTCGCGTTCTCCGCCGGCTTGATCGTCAGTGGCTGGGTCGTCGTCTTTTTGGTGGGCGGCGGCCCTTGTCTGTCGGCGGTCTTCGGGCCGCCGCGCTGCTGTCGCGAAGGCGCGGCCAGTCCCGAAGCGCCGAATGAGATTCGAACGCTTCGGGTATCCGGCCGAACGCAAGGCGGGCTTCACCAACCTCGACTGAGACGCTAGCGACGGTGATTTTGGATCGATCTACCGATGCAAAATCACCCTGCTCTTTGCGACTTTCACGCCCCAATCCCGAGGGATCAGGACCGCCCGCGGTTCTTGAGGCCAGAATCTCTCGTTCGCGGGGATGGCTTTGAAGCTCCGTGACTGCAGGGTCGGCAAAGTCAAGAGGTTGGCAGGAGCGACCTCGAAGGGCGTCAGGGTCGAGGCACAGAGGCCAAAGGCCGGGAAGGTGCTGGCTGCAGGTTCGAAGGTCAACGTGACTTTGGGCTGAGGCGCGAGAACCGGCGCCCAAGAAACCGCGGGCGCAGACCAAATCCCTCCGTGATGGCTGATCGCCGAGGGCTTCCAGAACGTGGGCTGATGCTCACAGCAGCGTCGCGACATCAGCGACACGCATCTCCAGCAGCACGGACCTATTCGGCCGTCGTCGAGTACTTCGAGCTGCCGTTGCAGCTCTTGGCCTTGGTGAATTCGGTCGCGATCGTGCCGCTCTCGCGCTTGTTCGGCTTGAACTTGCCGGTGATCGTCGCGAACCCCTGGTGTTCATGGGTGGGGGTGAAGATGATCGGCAGCTTGAGCTTGAAGGTGCCGGCATTGGTTACCGCCGCCGAGCCGCCGCCAAAGCCCCCGCCTTCGCAATAGATCGGGACGTTCGAAGGCAGAGCGAACTTCTGGACCTTCGTACCGCTTTGCGAGACGGCGAAGCTGATCGGGAAGGTGGTGACGACCTTGCCGCCGACGACGATATTGATCGCGCCGGTGTAGGTCTTGCCTTTAGTCGGGTTGGCGGCCTGGGCGACGGCAGAGAGCCCGAGAGCGGCGAGGGTCAAGACCGCGAGGGTGGCTGCTGCCCGCCGGCGGAGAGGGGTTCGGAGCTTCTGCATTCGATGACCCTTCAGGTTCGGTGAATAAGCCGCCCGCTTCCCCATCGGGCATCCAGCTTGCCAGATCGCCGCGTAGTCGCGCATCGCGGCCATCGTCTCTTCCAGCATCTCCGGGTCCTCCCAGGCGACCATCGTCTCGTACATCAGGCGCCCGTAGAGTAGGTGCCGATCGGTCGCTCGAGGTCGTTGACAAAGGCGTGCACCTCCTCGTCGGCGACATAGCCGTCGAGCGAGGCGATCGTCGAATAGATCAATTTGGCGATGCGAACCTCCCTTTTCTCGAATGCCGCAACTCTGGTTAAGCCCAGTGTTTAGCGGTACCGGAGGTCGCAATCAAATCGTCTCCGGCAGCAGCGGGGCACGGCCAAGGAGGCAGGGATGCAGGGGAGACACCGACACGAGGAGCATGTACGGCACGGCCGCGAGGAGCGGCGGCGGCCGCGACGGACCGCGTTCGCCGCAACGCTCGCGATCGGCGCGCTGGGGCTGCTGGGGGCCGCCGGGGCACAGGCCTCCACCGTCACCGTCGGCAGCGTCCTGCCGCCCGGCTCGACGCCGGCGCCGTTCGGCGAAGTGAAGACGCTCTTCAACGCCGCCCTGCCGGAGAAAGGCGCGAACCTGGTCTCGCCGGTGAGCGGTGCGATCGTCCGCTGGCAGGTTCAGGGCGCCAAAGGCGGCCCCTTCCTGCTGCGAGTGTTGCACCCGACCGGTACCGGTGCCTTCACCGCGGTCGGCACCAGCGGCGCCGCCACCCCGGCCAACACCGGGCTGCAGACGTTCACCGCCAACGTCCCGATCCACGCCGGCGACCTGATCGGCATCGACCCGACCAACACCACCGACGAAATCGGCATCGCCACGGTTGCCGGGGCGAGCACGGCCTCGATCTTCTCACCGCCCTTCGAAGGCGCGACCAAGGCACCCAACGGCGGCGAGTCGGGCAAAGAGATCGAGCTCAGCGCCGAAGTGCAGCCGACCCCGGTCATCACCGCGGTCAGCCCCAGCTCCGGCTCGGTTGCCGGTGGCGCCAAAGTGACGATCACGGGCACCGACTTCAACACCGCCAGCGCGGTCAAGTTCGGAACCAAGGCCGCGACCACCTACACGGTCGGATCGGAAACGCAAATCTCCGCCACGGTCCCGGCCTCAACCAAGGTCAACAGGGTTGACATCAGCGTCACCACCATCGCCGGCACCAGCGTCGCGGTCAGCGCCGACCGCTTCAGCTACCAGGGGTGCGTCGTGCCGAAGCTCAGCGGCAAGAAGCTGCCCGCCGCCAAAAGCCTGCTGCGCGGCGCCGACTGCAAGCTCGGCAAAGTGACGAAGCTGGCGGGAGCCACGGCCAAGACCGGCGTAGTCGCCAAGCAGAGCCCGAAGTCGGGCAAGGTCCTCGTTCCGGGGGCGAAGGTGAAGGTCAGCCTCGCCGTCGATAAGAAGTAGCGCCAAGAACCAGATGCGGCATCGAGAGGGGCCCGCCGGCGTGCGGGCCCCTCTCGCGTCTGGCGCTCAGGCGGGCGAAAGAGCGCGAGGTGCAACCGCCGTCGACCAGCAGGTTCGACCCGGTGCAGTAGCTGGACTCGTCGGAGGCGAAGAAGAGCAGCGCGTTGGCGATCTCCTCGGCCCGTCCGGCGCGGCCCATCGGGACCATCGCGCCGGCGCTGACGGGGTCGTCGAAGACGCCGATCACCGGCGCGATCATCGCCGTGTCGATGAAGCCCGGGCAGACCGAGTTGGCGCGGACCTTCTGCTTGACGTGATCACTTCGACCCGCCGCCCCCCGCTTGTCGAAGGCGACAGAGGGACGCGCTTCCAGCATTCACCCCGCCCTAGCGAGGTCAATGCTGGGAACGGCGCCGTTCCTAGGACTCGGAGGCCGCCGGCTCGCTCAGGGGCGCGGGCTGGCCGAAGACGCGGGCGAGGACGATGCTGAGCTCGTAGAGGACGATCAGCGGCGCGGTCTCCAGCAGCATCGAGACCGGGTCGACGCCCGGCAGGGCGGCGGCGATCACGGCGCAGGCGAGGTAGGCGTAGCGGCGATTGGAGGTCAGCTGGTCAACCCTGACGATGCCGAGGCGGGTGACCGCGAGGATCCCGACCGGGATCTGGAAGACGAGGCCGCAGGCGAGCAGGGTCTGGGCGAAGAAGCCGTAGTACTCCTTGGCCTGGACCTGGATGTTGAACTGGGCGTCGTTGAAGTTGAGCAGGAAGGTGGTCGCGGCCGGCAGCACGACGAAGTAGCCAAAGGCGACGCCGGCGATGAAGAGCGCCGGGATCAGGAGCAGGAGCGGCAGGATCGCCCGCTGCTGCTGCTTGCTGAACGCCGGCAACAGGTAGGCGTAGAGCTGGTAGAGGATGATCGGCAGCGAGAGGATGATCGCCGCGTAGGCGGAGACGGTGACGGTGGTAGTGAAGGGCTCGGTCACCCCGAAGGTGATCAGCTTTTCGTGGCCTTTGGGCAGGGCCGCACCGGCGAATTCCAGCAGCAGGTGGTTCTGCCAGAAGCAGAGGGCCAGCGCGACCCCGAAGACCGAGAGTGAGGTGACGATGCGCGCCCGCAGCTCGTCGAGGTGGTCGACGAGGCTGATCTCGTCTTCGTGCGAGATCGGTTTTATCCGGCGTGGACGCATCGGTTTCTCTCAGTCCTCGGTCTCGACGTGTCTCAGACCTGGGACTTGATCGCTGCGGCGTCGGCGTCTTCGGCGCGAACGGGAGCGTGAGCGGGAGCTACGGCGACGGGAACGGCCTGGACCGGCTTCTCGGTCTCGCGATGGTCGCCGCCGATCGATCCTTTGAACTCGTTGATCCCTTTGCCTAGCGACTTACCGAGCTCCGGCAGCCGTTTGGGGCCGAAGACGACGAGGGCGATGATCAAAACTACGATGATCTCCATGGGTCCGATGTTGGGCATTTCTGGCTCCTTTTGAAGGGTATTAGTGGACAACTACGCCCCACGGCCCGTGGCGGATCAACATATCTCGGCGTTCTCGCCTGCGGGTCCGTGAGAACCTTCCGCGATCGCCGCCGCCGAGAAAACCGAAAGCTTCGCCAGCTACGCCGCCGCACGCGGCCTCAGCCTCGACGTCGGCGCCCACCTGTCGCGCACCACTCCCCTGCTCGCCGCGGGCGAGCTGCGCAGCGTCGACGCGGTGATGACCGGCTGGCTCTCGAAATACGTGGAAGCGATGCTGGCGCTGATCACGCCCTGGGCGCCGTCACCACCGACGCCCAGGGCGTCGAGACCAGGGGCGAGGCGCATTTCACCGTCGCCGTAACTCACGTGCCGAAGGCCAAGCGCTTCATCCCCTGGCTGCTCTGCCAGCGGGTCGAGGACGAGCACCTCTTGGGCCGGGCCGCCGATGCGCTGATCCACGGCAACCAGCGGGTGCAGCTGGAGAGCACCGAGCTCGACCGCCGCTACCGGATCTTCGCCTCGCCCGATCACGACGACACCTGGCTGCACGAGCTGTTCTCGCCCCAGTTCATCGTCTTCCTGCTGGAACAGACGCCCCCCGAATCGGGCTGGCGAGTGGTGTGCCAGGCGTCGATCGCCGCCTCCTGCGCCTGCGCCGACTCGGTCGAGAGCTCCGCCCGCGCGTCGGCGACCAGCTCGCCGGCCTGGCGGTCGACCTCGACGGCCAGGCCGGCGGGGAAGAGCAACGAGATCAGCCGCGAGGCTTGCTCGCGCGGGGTGCCGGTGTGGTCGATCAGCCGCGCCCAGACCGCGGCCGGCGGCTGCGCCGCTTCCGGGCCGCCGGGATCGGTCGAGATCAGCGCCAGGCCGGCAACGCGCTCGGGCGCCCGCCGTGCCAGCTGCTGGGCGACGAACCCTCCCATCGACCAGCGACCACCGGAAGGCTCTCGACCCCGAGCACGTCGAGCAGCGCCTCGAGGTCGGCGGCCATCGCCTCGATCGTCAGCCCGGACGCCTCGCCGAGCTCGGAGTCGCCGAGGCCGTGGTTGTCGGGGCAGATCACCAGCAGCGAGCGGGCCAGGCGCATCAGGAAGGTCGGGTCCCAGTCCTTGCCGGTCGCCGCGTAGCCGTTGAGGAGGAGCAGCTCGGGACCGCGCCCGACGCCGGCCCAGGCGAAGCGCCGCCCCTCGATCTCGATCTCCCCGACCGCCCCCGCCATCGCCCGAATCTACCGTGGGGCCACGATCCGGCCATCGGAGCTCACCGTCACCGCCCCCGAGCCGAGGTCTTCCTGCGAGAGGTCGTCGACCAGGTCGGCGCCGGCACCTTCGGGGTCAGGGACCGGCTGCCCGGCTTCGACCAGGCGGACCGAGGCGAGGCGGCCGGCGCGGAAGACGCCGTCGGCGGCGAAGGTGACGTGGAGCACGACGGTGTCGCCAAGCACGCCTTCGGTGGTGAAGTTGTGGAAGCCGGAGAAGCGGTCTCGGGCCGGGCCGCCACCTTGTAGCTCGGCCGGTTGCCCTTGGCGGCGTCGCCGTAGAGAGTGAACTGACTGACGCAGAGCACCTCGCGCTCGCCCAGCGGCTCGTTCATCCGGCCCTCGGCATCCGCTCGGCGTCGAGGCCGAGGTCGCGGCCGACGGCCAGCATCGTCTCGCGCGAGAGTTTTGGCTGGACGGCGAAGAGGGCGTCGTAGTACTCCAGAACTTGCCCTGCGCCGCCGCCGCCTCGCTGGCCTGCGCGGCGAGCGGTGATAGCGGATGGCGCTCGGGGATCGGCAGGTGGCGGAAGCCGAAGATGAGGCGCACTCCGAGCTGCTCGCGGACCCGCGGCAGGAGCGATTGGGAGCGCAGGCAGAAGGGGCACTGGAAGTCACCGAACATGACCAGCTCGAGCGGCGCCCCGTGCTCACCGCGAACGTGGTCGACGTCCTCCAGCGCGGGTGAGAGTCGTTCGTCCACGAAGCGCGATGTTATGCACAGGTACGACCTCGGTCGCTGGAGCTAGGCGAGGAACTCTCGGGCGCGCTCGGCGACGAGCTCGGGCATCTCGTCGGCGATGAAGTGGCCACAGCCGCCGACCAGCTCGACCTGCATGTCGTCGACGTGGCGCTCATACCCCTTGAGCTGCTCGGGTCGCAGGGCGTTGTCGTCGGTGCCGAACAGCATCCGGGTCGGCACCGTCAGCCGCTGATTCGCATAGCGGCCGCGGATGATCGCCGACGCCTCGCGCAGGTTGAAGGTCCGGTACATCTGGACCGCCGCCCGGGCTCGCTCGGGCTCGGTGAATTTCTGGCTGAAGATCTCCAGCGTCTCCTCGTCCCAGACCTCGGTCCGGGTCGAGGCGCCGACCAGGACTTTGGCGACGAAGCCGTGGCGGTGTAGCTGGTAGCCGAGGCCCGGGGTGAGGATCAGCCACTGGTACCAGAGGCGCCAGAGGTGCGGCGCCATCGCCCGGGCGCTGACCCACGGCGGCAGGATGTTGAGTGCGAAGAAGCGCTCGAAGCGGCGCCGCTCTCGCAGGCAGAGCAGGAACCCGATCCAGCCGCCCCAGTCGTGGCCGACGAGCTTGACCCGGTCGAGGCCGAGCTCGTCGAGAACCGCGAGCACGTCGTCGCCCATGTCCTCCTTCAGATAGCCCTGGCGAGGGGCGTCGGACCAGCCGAAGCCGCGGAGGTCGAGGGCGAGGACCCGGTGGCGGTCGGCGAGCGCCGGCATCAGGTGGCGCCACTCGTACCAGTGCTGCGGCCAGCCGTGGAGGCAGAGGACGACGTCGTCGCCGGCGCCGGCTTCGGCGAGGTGGAACTCGATCCCCCGCGCCCGCACGGTGCGGTGGGTGACGCCGTCGATCTCGGGCAGGTCGCTCATCGGCGAACGCGCGCGGAGACCGGCTGCGCGCCGGTCACTCGCCCCCCAACTTCCGCTCAGTGCGGTGCGGCCGCAGCCGCCTGGCGGAAGTCTTCGAGCATCTCGCCCATGGTCTCGACGTCGCAGCTGACCATTTCCGGCCAGGGCTTGTCGGGATGCTCCTGAAGCGTCTTCAGGCCGTTGCCGCTGATCACCGCGACGACGACATCGTCGGGGCCGATCTTCCCCTGGGCGGCGAGCCGCGCGGTCGAGGCGATCGTCGTTCCCCCGGCCGGCTCGGTGAGGATGCCCTCGGTCTTGCCGAGCAGGTCGATCGCCTCGAAGATCTCGGGGTCGGAGGCGGTCGCGGCGGAGCCACCCCGGGTCCGCACCGCGTCGAGGACGAGGGCGCCGTCGCCGGGAGCCCCGATCGCCAGCGAGTGGGCCGCCGTCTCCGGCGTCTGCGGATGGATCTCGCCGCCATCGAGGATCGCGCTGGCGATCGGCCCGCAGCCGCTCGCCTGGGCGATGTTGATCTTGGTCCCCTCGGTCTGCGCCAGGCCGACCGCCTGCAGCTCGTTAAGCCCCTTATGGACGCGCGAGGAGAGGGTGCCGCCGGCGGCCGGGATCACGAAGTGGTCGGGCGAGATCCAGTCGAGCTCCTCGACCACCTCGAAGGCCATCGTCTTCGCCCCCTCGGCGTAGAACGGCCGCAGGGTGATGTTGGCGAACTCGATGCCGCTGGCCAGTGATAGCTCACGGCAGGCGCGGTTGGCCTGGTCGTAGTTCCCGTCCAGCTGACAGACCTGGGCGCCGAGGGCGCGGCAGGCCTTCGCCTTGCCCTTCTCCATGTTGCCGGGGTAGAAGATGTACGCGGTGGCGCCGGCCTTGGCGGCGAGCGCCGCCACCGCGGTGCCGACGTTGCCGGTCGAGACGCAGCCGACCTCGTTCTTGCCGAGCTCGAGCAGGCGGGCGATCGCCATGCTGACGACGCGGTCCTTGTAGGAGAGGGTCGGCCGATTGGTCGAGTCGTCCTTCAGATAGAGGTTGCGCAGGCCGAGCTCGGCGCCGAGCCGGTCGGCGCGGATCAGCGGCGTGCGGCCGGCAAACTGGCCGACCTTCTGCTGCGCAGCCCGCGAGACGATCGGCAGCAGCTCCTCGAAGCGCCAGATGTTCTGCGGACGGCCCTCGAGACCGCGCTCGGCAATCAGCTCGGAGGCACGCGCGTAGTCGTAGTCGACGTCGAGGCCCTCGCCGCAGGCGGGGCACTTGAAGGCGGTGTCGAGCAGCGGCGTCCGGTAACCGCAGTCGCGGCAGGCGAGTTCGGTCGCGCAGGAGGTGGTTCGTTGCCCGTCGGGCGCTCCTTGATGCGGATTGACCGCGTCGCTCATGACTCCTCCTTTGCCGCGGCGGACCTGGCCCTGGGGGCCGCGATCACTGCCGACGCTCGTCCATTGGTCGCACGGGTATAACACATAGGCTCTCAACGCTCAACGACATCTGCGTAAGTATCGTAGATCCGCGTCTGAACGCAAACTGGAAGGTAGCGGATGCAACGGGTTGCACCGGTGCGGGGAAGCGCATTGTCTGTAGAGTTCTTGTCGTCAGCCGCCAAGAATCACCGACGTGAGCCCCCGGGATCGCTTCGCCGTCAACCTCCGCAAAGCCCGCACCCGGGTCGGCATCTCCCAGGAAGAGCTGGGCGAGCGCTGCGATCTGCACCGGACCGAGATCTCGCTACTGGAGCGGGGCGGGCGCGAGCCGCGGCTGGCGACGATGGTCAAGCTCGCCGGCGCTCTGGAGACCACCCCAGCGGAGCTCTGCGAGGGCATTTCCTGGCAACCGGGTCAGCATCGCTTCGAGATCAAGCCGCCGCCACGCTCCGACTGAGCAGAAGCTGAAGTGAGGCGGGGGGCGCCGGCGATGACCGACGCGTCCGGGATCCGTCATGACGATTAGACCCCGGCTCGAGACTGGTCCTCCTTTGCCACCCCAAGGCGGTTTCCCATCTCGAGAGCCCCACCCACTCCACCGGATTGATCGCCCGGCGGTGTCATTCATAACATAAGCGTCTATAGCAATCAAGCTAATTTGTTCAATCAGCAAAGCCGCAAGCTTGACTCACTCAGGGCGCGGTCGTGGCGCGGAGGTTGCCGACCGGGATCTCCGCCGCATCGGGCCAGGAGCGCAGGAGGCCGGCGCCCTCGCCCCTGCCCGAGGCGATCAGCAGCTCCTCGGCGACGTGCGGCGCGAACGGCGCCAGCGCCTGCGCCACCAGGACCAGGGCGGCGATCTGCGCCTCGGCATCGGCCCGGTCGAGTTGGCCGCGGCGCTTGACCACCCGCTTCTCGAAGTCCTGGATCCGCTCAAACAGCCGGGTGATGTTGCGGATCGCCTTGTGCATCTGCAGCTCCTCGACATCGGCGGTGATCCGCTCGAGGCCGTTCTCGCACCATTTGCGCAGCCGGTCGCGCATGAACGCGGTGTCGGCCGCGGCCTCCTCGTCGTGGCGGGCGTCCTCGAGCGCCGCGAAGCGGTCCTGGGAGTAGGTCCAGAGGCCGCGCAGGAAGCGATTGGCGAAGCGCAGGGCGCCGTCGCTCCAGTTCAGCGTCTTGGCCGGACCCGCCGCGTAGAGGACGGCGACCCGCACCGTGTCGGCCCCGTACTGCTCGACCAGCTCATCCGGGTTGACGACGTTGCCGAGGTGCTTGCTCATCTTGCGGCCGTCGGCGATCACCATCTCGTGGAAGAGGCAGCCGGCGAACGGCTCGCCGTTCTCGATGAACTCGAAGGTGCCGCGGTCGCGCAGCGCCTTGGTCACGACCCGTTGGTCGAAGACGAAGCCGCCACTGTCGCCGCCGGCGACGAGGCGGTCGGCGGGCAGCCACTCGCGCAGGTCCGGATGCTCGAACATCTGCGTCGCGCGGGCCTCGGGCGGGACCGCGGCCGGGACCCAGAGCCAGAGCGCGTCGAAGTGGCAGTCGAGGGTGTCGGTCTCCCGCTTCGCCGGCTCGCCGCACTTGGGGCAGTCGACGTCGACGAAGTCGGTTCGCTCGGCCAGGGGATTCCCCTCGCCGGTCGGCCTGATGTCGCGCGGCAGCACCACCGGCAGTTCGGCCTCGGGCACCGGGACCGGGCCGCAGGACTTGCAGTGGACGATCGGGATCGGCGTCCCCCAGGAGCGCTGGCGGGAGATCGAGAAGTCGTTGGCGCGGTAGCGCTTGCTCACGCTGGCGCCGTCCAGTGGAGCGGGCGTTGGCGCCTCGCCGTCCTCGGGCTCGCTCCAGGCGGCGACCCGCTCGAAGCGGGCAGCGATGTCGCGGTCGGCCTCGTCGACGGCGGGAATGCCGAAGGCGGCGGTGGGCCCGAAGCGGGCGTCGACAAGCGGCGAGATCAGGACCGGTAGCTGCGATCCGTCGGCGGCGGTGACACTGCCGCCGGTGTCGAGCACCGGCACCGAGCGGGCGTCGCGGGCGTCGCGATCCCAACCGCCGGAGCGCATCTGCTCGAGCTCGCCGCGCACGGCATCGTCGCTCAGCCAGGTGTCGATCTCCGGGTGACGGGGAGAGAGCAGCACGAGGCTGGCGTGGCCGGCGGCCTCGGCATGGGGAGTGAAGACGGTGAGCGGGCCGGCGCTGCCCTCGAGCTCGACCTCGACCCCGTCGCTGCGGCCGAGGATGTAGCGCTGGGTGGCGAGCGAGAGCTCGTCCCAGTTCTCGAGCAGCTCGGTGTTGGCGTCGTTCTCCTCGAGGTAGTCGGTGATCCGCAGGAACCAGGTCGGGCGGCGGATCAGCCGCACCTCGTTGTGACAGCGCCAGCAGCGGCCGTCCTCGACCTGGATCGAGGCCAGCGTCGTGTTGCAGGTGTCGCACCAGTCGACGGTGGCGTCGTCGAGGTAGATCATGCCCCGCTCGAGCAGAGCCAGGAACAGCCACTGCGACCAGCGGTACTGGCCCTCGTCGGAGCTGTAGAAGACGCGGTCGTAGTCGAACGAGAAGCCGAGCCGCTTCATCTGCCCGAGCATCCGCTCGCCGCACTCGGCGACCCAGTCCGCCGGCGGCTCCTGGCGCTCGATCGCCGCCAGCTCGGCGGGCAGCCCGAAGGCGTCGAAGCCGAAGCCGAAGAGGACCGCGTCGCCGCGGGCGCGGCGGAAACGGGCGTAGGCGTCGCCGATCGAGTAATCGCGGACGTGGCCCATGTGCAGATTGCCTGAGGTAAACGGGCTCGAGGGCTTGATGTAGGCGCGTGCCTGCTCGGGCTCGGGCCGCGACGCCTCGAAGTCGCCACGCTCGATCCAGACGGCCTGGCGGGCCGGCTCAATCCGGCTCGGGTCGTAGCTGGGCTTCTGCTTGCTCATCTCGATATCAAGGCTAACTGAGCGGTCCAGCCAGGCAGCCGGCGAAAGCTCAGGCGAAGGTCCAGAGCCTGTTGCCGAGGAAGTTGAACGGCATCGTCAGGGCGACCGCGATCGCCTGCGCGGGCAGGTCGCCCATCTCCCCCGCCCTGACCAGGACCTCGAGCAGGGCCAGGTTGAGACCCAGCGAAGCGATGCTGACGGCGAAGAAGCGGGCGGCCTGCGAGCGGACCAGGCCCTCGCCGGGGCCGAAGGTCCAGTACCGGTTCCAGAGGAAGTTGTTGGTGACGGCGACGGCGAAGGCGCCGATCGCGGCAACGGTGTGGTGGACGCCGAGATTGCCGGAGAGCAGAGCGAAGACCGCGAGGTTGATCAGGTAGCCCGAGGCGCCGACCAGCCCGAACTTGAACAGCTGCACCCAGTTGGCCGGCTGGCGGGCGGCAGCGCCAATCCGGCCCGCGAGTTCGGAGGTCCCGCTCATCGCGGGCAGACTAACGGGGCCCACGGCCCGTAGTCTTCCGCTCCGATGCGGGTGAGGAAGGCAACCTTCGCAGCTCTCGGCCTGACCGCGGTGGCACTGGCCGTGGCGCTCGTCTTCGGCGGCAACGAGGAATCCGAAGGCGCGCAGGCCAGCACCGCTGCGGTTGCGGGCGAACCAACGGTCTCGATCGTCTCGCCCCGCAACGGCGCCCGCCAGAGCAGCCACGCGGTGGTGGTCAAGGTCGGCGTCGAAAACTTCCAGCTGGCGCCGAGCCAGTTCGGGCGCGAGCCCCAAATCGGTGAGGGCCACCTGCGCTTCAGCCTCAACCGCGTTCCCGACTGCGTCGACCCGGTGAAGCTCGAACACGCAATCAACAGCCCGCTCGGCAAGGAACGGCTGGTGGGCGCCTCCTTCGACTACGAGCAGTACTCGGGCCCCAACGGCCTCCTCGCCGAAGAGATCGGCAGCGCCGGCAGCTACTCCCCGGCCACGCGACCGGACATCTACTACCACGCCCTCCCCCCCGGCTTCTTCCGCCTGATCGTCAGCCTCGTCCAGAACAACGGCGCCACCCCCCAGGCCCACGCCGTCACCAACTTCCAGATCCTCAACCCCCCGGGTCACCCGACCAAACCCTGTGCCGAGGGCAAAGTCCCCAGCGCCAAGGCGGCAGCGAGTCTGCGTTAGGTCGGGCGCTTAGGAGGGGTGGGGTGCCTCTCGCGCTTGCTGGGATTTTCGCCGGGAGCCTTGCCGCTCTCGCCGACCGGCACTGCGAAAATCAGGGACGCCGCGCACGCGAGAGGCACCCCACCCCTCCATAAGGGTCCGAATAGCGCGCAGCTGAACGGGGAGGCGTCGACCCGACGAGCGTGGTTCCTTATGGACGTCATGCGTGCAAAAGGAACCGCGGGCATCCCGAGCAGCGCAACCTGAACCGGGGGAGGGATCCGTTGGAAGGGAGCGGGTGTCCCTGGAGCGCGCGGCGTCCCCGATTTTCGCCTCTTCGGCTCGGCGAGAGGGGTGGGGCTCCCGGCGAAAATCCCAGCAAGCGGAAGGGACACCCGATCCCTTCTCACGCCGCCATCCCCCAATACTTCACTTTGTATAGTCAGGAGGGATGCACACCTACCGTCGCCTGATGGGCTACCTCCGCCCCTACCGGTTCCAGCTCTGGGGTTCGCTGGCGTTTGCTTGGGCAGCGATGGGGATGACGGTGCTGATCCCGCTGCTGATCGGCGACGCCGTCAACGCGATCCGCGACGGCAACAAGCCGGACCTGCTGCCGCTGGCGCTGGTGATCGTCGGGGCCAGCATCCTCCGGCTCGGATTGACCGTGGTCAGGCGGCTGGTGGCGGGCAAAGTCTCGCTGGCGGTCGAATTCGACCTGCGCCAGCAGTTCTACGCCCACCTGCAGAAGCTCGACCTCGGCTTCTTCGACGGCCAGCAGACCGGCCAGCTGATGTCACGGGCGACCGTCGACCTCTCGGCGATCCGCTTCTTCCTCGGCTACGGCCTCGTCTTCATCACCCAGAACCTGCTGACGATCGTCCTCGCCAGCGCGGTGATGATCGCGATCAACCCGGTGCTGGCGCTGATCGCGCTGATCCCGGCGCCGTTCGTCGTCTACACCGCCTCGCGCTACAACCGGATCTCCCGTCCCGCGCTGCAGGAGGTCCAGCAGCGGCTCGCCGAGCTGACCGCGGAGGCCGAGGAGAACGTCTCCGGGATCCGGATCGTCAAGGCCTTCGCCCGTGAGGAACACCAACTGCACCGCTTCCAGCGCGCGGTCGCCAGGGTCTTCGACCAGAGCATCTACTCGACCCGGCTGGCGGCCACCTTCTCGCCCTTGATTGGTCTGCTGCCGCAGGTCGGGATCGCACTGATCCTGCTGGTCGGCGGCCGCGAGGTGATCAACGGCAGCCTCAGCCTCGGCAGCTTCACCGCCTTCTACACCTACCTGGTGATGCTTGCCGGGCCGATGCGGATGCTCGGCGTGGCGATGGGCATGGCCCAGCGCGCGGTCGCCTCCGGCAACCGGATGTTCGAGATCATCGACCGTGAACCGGCGATCCAGTCGCCCCCCGGGGCGCCGGCGCTGCCGGCCGGAGGCGGCGAGGTCGAGTTGCGCGGGGTGACGCTGCGCTACGACGGCTCCTCCCCCGCGCTCTCCGATGTCGACCTCCACGTCGAGGCCGGCAAGGTCGTCGCCCTGGTCGGCCCCTCCGGCGCCGGCAAGACCAGCCTCGTCGGCCTGGTCGCGCGGCTCTACGACCCCAGCGAGGGAACGGTGCTGGTCGATGGCGCCGACGTCCGCGAGGTCGACGTCGGCTCACTGCGCTCCGAGGTCGCCTTCGTCGCCGACGACAGCTTCCTCTTCACCGCCAGCGTCGCCGAGAACATCGCCTACGCGCACCAGAGCGCGACCCAGGAGGAGATCGAAGCGGCGGCGCGCCGCGCCCAAGCCGACTCCTTCATCCGTGAGCTGCCCGACGGCTACGCAACCCGCGTCGGCGAGCGCGGGCTGACCCTCTCGGGCGGCCAGCGCCAGCGCGTCGCGATCGCCCGGGCGCTGCTCGCCGACCCGCGGATCCTGATCCTCGACGACGCCACCTCCTCGGTCGACGCGACCACCGAGGAGGCGATCAAGTCCGGCCTGCAGGAGGTGATGAGCGGGCGGACGACCTTCATCATCGCCCACCGCCTCTCGACCGTCTCGCTCGCCGACGAGGTGGTGGTGGTGGACGGCGGCAGGATCGTCGACCGCGGCACCCACAAGGAGCTGCTCGAAGGCTGCGGCTTCTACCGCGAGATTGCCGAGCACGGCCTCGCCGACACCGTCTTCCTGCAGCGCGACCTCGAGGGGCGCGAGGAGATGGCGCGACTGTGAGCACCCCGGAGCGCGAAGCGAGCCCGACCAACAACCGGCTGCAGAACGTCTTCCTGCTGTTCAAGTCGCTCTGGCGGCTGCTGCGCGGCGAGGACCAGCGCGGGCGCAAGGTGCGCTGGATGATCGGCCTGCTGCGGCCCTATCGCGGCCGGATGATCCTGATGTTCGTCGCGCTGCTGATCGAGACCGCCGCCGGGCTGGCACCCCCCTACCTGGCCGGCCGCGCGATCGACGCCGGGATCGTCACCGGCGACGTCAGCGCCCTCGACGTCACCGTCGTCCTCTTCGTCGTCGCCGCGCTGCTCTACGCGGTCGGCACCTATGCCGAGACCTACCTGGTCGGCTGGGTCGGCACCCGCGCCCTGCAGGACCTGCGCGAGCGCCTCTTCGCCCACATCCAGTCGATGTCGATCGGCTTCTTCACCCGCCGCAGCCCCGGAGTCCTGATCTCGCGGATGACCAACGACGTCGAGGCGCTCAACCAACTCGTCACCGACGGCGTGGTGACGATCTTCTCCAGCACCCTGACCCTGGTCGGCGTGGTCGTGATCCTGCTCGTCCTCGACGTCAAGCTGGCTCTGATCACCTTCCTCACCTTCCCGCTGCTGCTGATCGCCAGCCTGATCTTCCGGATCGTCTCGGCCGGCGCCTACCGCGCTACGCGGGAGCGGATCGCCGCCGTCACCGCCTACCTGCAGGAGACGTTGAGCGGCGTCCGGGTGGTCCGCAGCTTTGGCCAGGAGCCGCGCCACGAGGCGGTGATGACCGACCTCAACGAGCGCAACCGCGCCGTGAACATGAAGACCGTCTACCTCAACGCCTCCTACTTCCCGGCGGTCGAACTGCTGGCGGCGGTCGGCACCGCGGTGATCCTCCTCTACGGCGGCAGCCAGTCGATCGAAGGCGCGATCAAGATCGGCGTGATCGTCTCCTTCGTCGGCTACCTGACGACCTTCTTCGAACCGATCCAACAGCTCTCCCAGCTGTACACGACCTACCAGCAGGGGATGGCGGCGCTCGACAAGATCTTCGACCTGCTCGACACCGAGCCCGACATGGTCGACGCGCCCGGCGCAATCGACCCGGGGACGCTGCGCGGCGAGATCGAGCTCGAGCGCGTCTGGTTCTCCTACAGCGACGACCCCGAGCCCAACGAGGACAGCTGGGCGCTGCGCGACGTCGACCTGCACGTGCCGCCGGGGCAGACCCTGGCCCTGGTCGGCGCCACCGGGGCCGGCAAGTCGACCTTCGCCAAGCTCGTCGCCCGCTTCTACGACCCCCAGCAGGGCAGGGTCCTGGTCGACGGCCACGACCTCCGCGGCGTCCAGCAGCGGGCACTGCGCCGCCAGCTGGGGATCGTCCCCCAGGAGGGCTTCCTCTTCTCCGGCAGCGTCCGCGAGAACGTCGCCTTCGGCCGCCCCGAGGCGAGCCTGGAGGAGATCGAATCCGCGGTCGCCACCGTCGGCGCGACCGAGTTCGTGACGGCGCTGCCCGAAGGGATCGAGACCCAGGTCGGCGAGCGCGGCGTCCAGCTCTCGGCCGGCCAGCGCCAGCTGGTCGCCTTCGCCCGCGCCCTGCTCGCCGAGCCCCGAATCCTGATCCTCGACGAGGCGACCTCCAACGTCGACGTGCGGACCGAGAAGACGATCGAGAAAGGCCTCGAGCGCCTGCTGCAGGGCCGCACCGCGATCGTCATCGCCCACCGCCTCTCGACGATCCGCCGCGCCGGCAAGATCGTCGTCCTCGAAGGGGGTCAGATCGCCGAGCTGGGCACCCACGACGAACTGATCGCCGCCGGGGGCTCCTACGCGCGGCTGTACGGCGCCTGGTCTGATTCGTCGGCTGCTTAGAGGGAGCCCGGTGGGTCTCTGGGCGAATTGAGTCGCG
>JACDGU010000183.1 GCA_013821475.1 Solirubrobacterales bacterium | reverse complement strand
CGCCGAGCCGGACCGAGGAGACGCCGCTGCGCAGCGGCCGGAAGCTGCCCGGGTCGCAGAGCGCCTGCAGCTGCTCGAGCGGCGTCTCGCCGGTGGCGGGCGGGGCGGGGGCTTTGACGGTGGCGATGCTCATGTTCAGGCGGCGATGCAGAGGACGGCGTTGTGGCCGCCGAAGCCGAACGAGTTGGAGACGCCGATCAGCGGCCCCTCCCCGTTCTCGATCGGTTTCGAGGCGCCGGGCACGTAGTCGAGGTCGAGGCCCTCCTCGGCCTCTTCCCAGCCGACGGTCGGCGGTGCGACGCGGCGGCGCAGCGATTCGACCGTGGCGATCGCCTCGACCGCGCCGGCGGCGCCGAGCAGGTGGCCGATCGAGGACTTGGTCGAGCTGACCGGGATCTCGCCGGCCCGCTCGCCCAGCGCCAGCTTCAGCGCCATCGTCTCGCTGCGGTCGTTGAGCGGGGTCGAGGTGCCGTGGGCGTTGACGTAGTCGACGTCGGTCGCGGCAAGGCCGGCGTCGGCAACGGCGAGGCTGATCGCCCGCGCCGCCTCGATCCCTTCCGGCTGCGGCGCGGTCAGGTGGAAGCCGTCGCAGGTGGCACCGTAGCCGAGCAGCTCGCCGAGGATCTCGGCGCCGCGCGCTTGCGCCGCCTCCTTCTCCTCGAGCACGAGGACGCCGGCGCCTTCGCCCATCACGAAGCCGTCGCGGCGGGCGTCGAAGGGGCGCGAGATCCCGGTGGGGGAAGTCGCTTCCATCGCCGCGAAGGCGGCGGTGGCGACGCCGGTGATCGCCGCCTCGGCGCCGCCGGCCAGGACCGCGTCGGCATCGCCGGCGCGGATGATCCGCGAGGCGTCGCCGAGCGCGTGGGCGCCGGCCGCACAGGCGGAGACGACGCCGTAGGTGTGGCCGTGGAGGCCGTGGCGCATCGCCACCGCGGCGGCAGCGGCGTTGCCCATCATCAGCGGCACCGCCAGCGGCGAGACCGCTTTCTCGCCGCGCTCGATCAGCTTCCGCGTCTGTTCCTCGAACGAGGGCAGGCCGCCGATGCCGGTACCGATCACGCAGCCGATCCGGTGCGGCTCGTAGGGCAGGCCGTCCTCGTCCCCGGACTGCTCAATTGCCTCTTTCGCGGCGACGATCGCCATCTGGGCGAAGCGGTCGCAGCGGCGCGCCTCCTTCTTCGAGAGGAAGTCGAGCGGGTCGAACTCGCGGCAGCGGCCGAAGCCGTCCTCGATCCCGGACTCGCCGGCGACCCAGCGCTCGATGAGCGGCTCGGCGCCGACCCCGAGCGGGGTCACGGCACCGACGCCGGTGATGACGACTCGGCGGGTCATCCTGCTTTGCTCACCACCAGGTCGATGACCTCGCCGACGGTTTTGACGTCCTTGACATCGTCGCCGCGAAGCTCGACGCCGAACTCGTCCTCGACGATCTGGGCCAGCTCGACGAGGTCGAGCGAGTCGACGTCGAGGCTCTCCAGGGTCGCCTCGCGTGAGAGCAGGTCGCGCTCGGTGCCGAGCTCGACGAGGCCGTCGTAGATCGTCTTCTCGACGCTCTCTGGCGTTACTTGGGTTGGCATCTAAATCTCCTTATCTGATTGGGGGGTCATGCGCTGAGGCCGCCGTCCACGGTCAGCGTCGTTCCGGTCACGTAAGAGGCGTCCTCGGAGGCGAGGAAGCGGATGCAGGCGGCGACCTCCTCGGGGCTGCCGACCCGGCGGGCCGGGATCGACTTCTCCAGATCCTTGCCGAGGATCTCCTCGGTCAGCGCCGTCTCGATAAAGCCCGGGGCTACCGCGTTGACGGTCACGCCGCGCCGCGCCACCTCGACCGCGACGGTCTTGGTGAAGCCGATCACGCCGGCCTTGGAGGCGGCGTAGTTGGCCTGGCCGGCGTTGGCGCGGGGGCCGACGATCGAGGCGACGTTGATGATGCGGCCGAAACGGGCGCGCAGCATCTGGGTCAGCGCTTCCCGGGTGGCGCGGAAGGTCGCGGTCAGGTTGACGTCGATCACCCGCTGCCACTGCTCGTCCTCGAGCTGGGGCGAGAGACCATCGAGGCGCAGGCCGGCGTTGTTGACGAGGACCAGGACCGGGCCATCCTCGCCCGGCTCGAGCAGCACCGCGAGCTCGGCGGCGTCGGCGACGTCGCCCTGGATCGCGGTGGCGCTGCCACCCTCGGACTCGATCTGGGCGACGACCCCGCGGGCCCCGTCCTCATCCACGCGGTAGTTGACCCGCACCGGCCAGCCCTCGCGCGCCAGCGCCAGCGCCGTGGCGGCGCCGATCCCGCGCGAGGAGCCGGTGACGAGGGCGCAGCCCTTGCGCTCGGTCATGCGGCGCTCCCCCACTCCAGCACGGTCGCGCCCCAGGTGAGGCCGGCGCCGAAGGCAGCGATCAGGACCCGGGCGCCGGGCTCGAGATCGCCGGCCAGGCGCGCGTCCTCGAGCGCCAGCGGGATCGAGGCGGCCGAGGTGTTGCCGAAGTGGTTGATCGAGTCGACGACCCGATCCATCGGCAGCGCCAGCCGCTCGCCGACCGAGCGCAGGATGCGGGCGTTGGCCTGGTGGTAGACGAAGAGGTCGACCTCCTCCAGCGGCGTCGCCGCCAGGGCCGCGGCCTCGAGCGTCGCCTCAGTCATCCGGTCGACGGCGTGGCGGAAGGTGTCGTGGCCCTGCATCTTGGTCACGCCGTCCTCGCGGCTGGCGTAGATCAGGTCGCGGTTGGCGCCGTCGGCGCCGAGCACGATCGGGCCGATCCGGCCAGGGTCGGCGGCGCGCAGGACGACCGCTCCGGCGCCGTCGGCGAAGACCGCCGCGGTGCCGCGATCGTCGGGGTCGGTCAGCCGCGACATCAGATCGGCACCGACCAGCAGGACGCTGGCGGCGCGGCCGGACTCGATCTGCCCGCAGGCGAGCGCGAGGCCGGAGACGAAGCCGGTGCAGGCGGCGTTGAGGTCGATCGCGCCGGCGCCGTCGGCGCCGATTGCGGCGGCGACGCGGGGAGAGGCGCCGGGCATCAGGTCGTCGTTGCTGGTCGTCGCGACCAGGACCAGGTCGAGGTCGGCGGCGGCGACCCCGGCCTCGGCCAGCGCCCGCTCGCCGGCGGCGGCGGCGAACTCGAAGAGGAGCTCGCCCGGCTGCGCGACGCGGCGCTCGTCGATCCCGGTGCGGGTGACGATCCAGTTCTCGTCGATCCCGAGGCGGGCGGCGATCGGGGCGTTGGCGACGGCCGTCTCCGGGACGGCGACGCCGAGGCCGGCGATCTCGACCCCGGTGCGGATGCCGGGGGCTGCCGGGTCGGCGGCGGGAGCGGGGAACGGCTCAGGCATGGACGGCCTCCGGCTCGGCCAGCGAGCGTGCCTCGACGCCCTCGAGGGTGCGGCGGACGAGGCCGGTGAGGACGTCGCCGGGGCCGGTCTCGAGGAAGGTGTCGGCGCCCTCGCCCTGCATCCGCTTCAGCGTCGCCTGCCAGAGCACCGGCTCGGTCAGCGCCGCGGCAAGGCCCTGACGCGGGTCGGCGAAGGGCTCAGCGGCGGTCGAGGAGAAAACCGGCAAGCGCGGCTGCCGGAACTCGACCTCGTCGAGCGCGGCGCGGAACTTCTCCGCCGCGCCGGCCATCAGCGGCGAGTGGAAGGCACCGGCAACCGGCAACCGGATCGCCTTGACGCCGTCGGCGCGAAGCTGGCGGCGGGCCTCGCCGAGCGACTCCAGTGGCCCGGAGAGGACGACCTGGCCGGGGGCATTGTCGTTGGCGACGGTGAGGCCGAAATTGGTGGCCAGCTCGCGGACCGTCGCCTCCTCACCGCCGAGCGCGGCGATCATCCCGCCGGGGGTTACCTCGGCGGCCTCCTCCATCAGCCGGCCGCGGATCACGGCCAGCTCCAGGCCCGGCTCGGCGTCGAGAGCGCCGCCGGCGACCAGTGCCGCAAGCTCCCCCAGCGAGTGACCGGCGATCATCGTGCCGTCGGGGCTGCCGGCCTGCTTGAAGTGGGCGAGGCTGGCGCAGTAGAGCGCCGGCTGGGCGAGGTGGGTGCCGTCGCCGATCTGCCCGAAGGGGTCGACGCCGAGTTCGTCCCGCGCCTGCTCGAGCAGGTCGGGGCGTTGGCTGGCGGTGACGGCTGCCATTCCCGAGGTCTGGCTGCCTTGACCGGGAAATAGCACCGCGATGCGGGCGGGAGTCGATTGCACTGATCAGATAGTGGTCCCGCCCCCTTAAGAAGTGACACCCCCGGAGGCCGATCCCCGACAGATGGGGGATATAAGACGACGGTCGGGGGGTGGACCCGACGCCCAGGCGTGACCAGGCTCACAAAGCGAGACAACGCCATGCGAGCGGGGATCGGGTGGACCTCGCCTGCACGAACTGCGGGAGGTTTGGCGAGGTCCACCCG
>JACDGU010000033.1 GCA_013821475.1 Solirubrobacterales bacterium | reverse complement strand
GCCCTGCGCCGCGCCTCGGAGCTTGCAGCGGAGCCTCCCGAAGGCGCGCTGTTGATCACCGGGTCCCATTACGGGATCGCCCCGGCGCGCGAGGCGCTGGCGGCCGATCCCGCCGCCGCGCCGACCCGAGAGCCGCGATGACTGTGCGAGGATTCCGCCATGGAACGCGGTGCCGGCTCGCAACTGCTCTCGATGATGGCCCTGGTCGCTGCCGTGGTGGCGATCGTGATCCTCGTCTTCTTCGGAGTCGGCTACCTGTTCGGAAGGATGTTCCTTTAACCGGCACGGCCTTCCCCGAGGCGCGGACAGGGTTCACGGAGCTCGCGGCGAAGTAGACTGCCCGCGCCCAATTTCCCGGCGGGAGAACCCTTTATGGCACTAGCGATCTTCGGCATCACCAACAACGGCCTCAACCTGGCGGCCACCCTCTTCCTGCTGGCGCTGATCGTCGTCTGGCTGGCGCTGATCGTCTACACCTACCTCGACGCCCGGCGCCGCATCTCCGACCCGTTCCTGATCGCCTGCGCGACCGTCGCCTCCTTCTTCCCCTTCATCGGCACCGCCGTCTACGCGATCGTGCGCCCGCCGGAGTACCTCGAGGACGCCCACGAGCGCGAGCTGGAGATCAAGGCGGCGGAGCTGCGGGTGCGCCAGCTGCGCGACCAGACCTGCCCCAACTGCGAGTACCCGGTCGAGAAAAACTTCCTCCGCTGCCCCAACTGCCAGCGCCGCCTCAAGGACCCGTGCCCGACCTGCAGCAAGCCGGTCGACCCGCGCTGGGCCCTCTGCCCCTACTGCGAGACCAGCCTCGGCGGTGGCGAGAAACCGCGTCGGTCGCAGAAACGCGGCCGCCGTCCCGAGGGCGAGCCGCGCCGCTCGGAGGGCGAGCCAAGACGTTCAGAGCCGCGCCGCGAGCCCGAGGGCTCCGGATCGGAATCCGGCCAGGCGCCGCCGAAACGCCAGCAGCGGCCCAAAAAAGCGCCGTCGAGCTCCGCCACCCGGGCGCCCGAGCGGGCCGAGCGCAGCGATCCGGAGCGCCAGCCGCCCGCCAAAGAGCCTTCGACCCCGAACCCTGATCAAAGGAGCCCCAGCCGTGAGCCGGACCCTGATCCTCGTCAAGCCTGACGCCTTCGGGCGTGCTCTGACCGGCGAGGTCCTCGCCCGCTTCGAGCGCAAGGGACTGCGCATCGTCGCCCTGAAGACGCTGGTCGCCGACGAGGCGATCGCCAATCAGCACTACGCCGAGCACAGCGAGAAGCCGTTCTTCGGCGAGCTGGTCGAGTTCATCACCGGCGGCCCGCTGGTCGCGGCCGTGCTGGAGGGCGCCGAGGCCGTCCCCGCCGCCCGTCAGCTGATCGGCGCGACCAACCCGGTCGAGGCCGCGCCCGGCTCGATCCGCGGCGATTTCGCCCTCGAGGTCACCTTCAACATGGTCCACGGCTCCGACTCCGAGGAGTCCGCCGCGCGCGAGATCGGCATCTGGTTCCCCGAGTTGTCCTAGCTTCGAGCTCGCCGCAACGGCGGGAGATCCTGCAGAAGCTGGGGGTCGAGTTCGAAGTGCTCGCGCCCGGGGTCGATGAGCTGAGCGGCGGCGATCCGCAGTTCGAGGTGCTGGAGAACGCGCGCCTCAAGGCTCAGGCGGTGGTGGGCAGCGATCGCCTGGTCATCGCCTGCGACACGGATGTGGTCCTCGACGGGAAGGCTCTCGGCAAGCCTAAAGGCGAGGTCGAGGCTCGCGAGTACCTGGATCGGATCGCGGGGCGGGAGCACGTCGTGCTCAGCGGGCTGGTCGTGCTCGAGGGTGGAGAGGAGCGCTCGGGGCTGGAAAGCACCGCGGTCGTCTTCAAGCAGCTCTCGGAGGCCGAGAAGGAGCGCTACGTGGCGTTCGGGGAGTGGCGGGGGCGCTCCGGGGGCTACGCGATCCAAACCCTGGGGTCGACCCTGGTCGAGCGCGTGGAGGGCAGCATCTCCAACGTGATCGGCCTGCCGGTGGGATTGCTGGCTGAGCTTGCACCGGGCCTCTTTGACCGGGACTAGGGCCCGCTGGTTGCCATCATGGGGCGAAGGGGCGCCGCGGCTCGTCTAGGTGGCGCTCAAGTCAAGCAACGAACTTAGGGCTCCTCACGTGTATCGAAAGCAAGTACGCCGCCGCCGGGCGGTCCTCGCGCTGTTGGTCATCGGCTCCTTCGTGTTGCTGACGATCACCTACGGGCAGGGCTCCAACGGCGTCCAGCGCAGCGTCAGCACGATCTTCAGCCCCGTCCAGTCGGCCGCCGACCGGGCGCTGAAGCCTGCCCGCGACCTGATCAACTGGTTCGACGAGACCTTCGACGCAAAGGGGCGCAACGCCCGCCTGCACGGCGAACTGGAAGTGGCCCGCCGGCAGTCCGTGGGAGCCAAGGCGGCGCTCGCCGAAAACGCCCAGCTGCGGAAAATCGTCGGCCTCGACCGCGGCGGGGCGATCCCTTCGGGCTACAAGCCGGTTACGGGAAGGGTGATCGCCCGCTCCCCGACCGTCTGGTTCGCCGACGTCACGATCGACATCGGCTCCAGCCAGGGCGTGGAACTCAACGATCCGGTGGTCAACGGCGACGGCCTGGTCGGCAAGGTCAGCTCGGTGATCGGCGGCTCGGCGCAGGTGACGCTGATCGCCGACGGCTCCAGCGCCGTCGCCGCCAAAGTCGTCCCGCCCGGGATCCAGGGCGTCATCCGGCCCCAGGTGGGCGAACCGGGCGACCTGATCCTCGACTTCATCGACTCCAGCAAACGCGTCCACGCCGGCGAGCCGGTCGTCACCTCCGGCTGGAGCGCCCAGGGGCTGGCCTCGCACTTTCCGCCCAACATCCCGATCGGCGAAGTTACGCGGACCCCGATCGTCGAGCAGGAGGCCCAGCAGCAGGTGCACGTTCGTCCCTACGCCGATCTGCGCGACCTCGACCTGGTCCAGGTCCTGACCGGGGGCTCGCGGTGATCCTCACCCCGAAGATCCTCGCCCGCCTCCTCGCGCTCGTCCTGCTCGGCGTGCTGCTCCAGCTCTCCTTCTTCTCCCAGGTCGCCGTCTTCCACGTCAGCCCCGACGTGCTGCCGGCGCTGGTCGTCTCGCTCGGCCTGCTGGGCGGCTCGATGACCGGCGCCGTGACCGGCTTTGCGGTCGGCTTCCTGCTCGACTGCCTGCTGGTCGCGCCGCTCGGCGGCGGCTCGCTGGTGCTGCTCGCGACCGGCTACCTGGCCGGGCTCTTCCGCGAGCGCTTCGAGATCCACAGCCGGATGGTGGCGCCGCTGCTCTGCATGCTCGGCACCCTGTTCGCCGAGCTCGGCTTCGGCGCCGTGCAGCTGATGCTGGGGATCGACTCCTCGGTCAGCACCGGCGTCATCCGCGACATGCTGATCAAGAGCGCCTACGGCTTCCTCCTCGGCTGGCCGATCTACCTCGGCGTCAAACGGGCGCTGCGCCCGGCCCTGGTCGAGGAGCCGGCGGCGCGTCGCCGCCGGCCGCCGACGGTGCTGGGAGCCTAGGGACGTGTTCCTCGGACCACAGGACCGTCCGCGCGGCAGCCGGCTCTCGCTGCGGATCGCGGTCGTCGGCGGCGTCGCCGTCGCGCTCTTCGCGATCCTCGCCTTCCGACTCTGGAACCTGCAGGTCCTCGACGGTGGCAAGTACCTGGCGGAGGCGCAGAACAACCGCACCCGCGAGTACAAGGTGGTCGCCCCCCGCGGCGACATCCTCGCCCGCAACGGCGAAGTCCTGGTCGACAACCGCACCTCGCTGGCGCTGGTGCTGACCATGGACAAGCTCCCGGCCGACCCCGCGAAGCAGAAAGCCGAGCTGACCGAAGTCGGGGAACTCGTCCACATGTCGCCGAAGAAGGTGCGGCGGACGATCCGCGAACAGGAAGAAGTCGCGGCCGGGGCGCCGATCACGCTGCGGCGCGACATCGGCTCCGACGTCGTCTTCTACATCGAGGAAAACCAGCGGCGCTTTCCCGGGGTCACGGTCCAGCGTGTCTTCGTCCGCGCCTACCCGGACGGCACCCGCGCCGCCCACGTAGTCGGCACCGTCGGCGAGGTCTCCGAAGAAGAGCTGGAAGCCCCGCCCTACAAGGGCCTGGAACCCGGCGACGAGGTCGGCAAAGGCGGCGTCGAGTACACCTACGACAAATACCTGCGCGGGCAGCCGGGCCTGACCCGGATCCAGGTCAACGCGCTGGGCGAGCCGACTCCGGGCGGCCAGCTGGTCTCGACCCCGCCGAAGCCTGGCGACAACCTGGTGCTGTCGATCAACCCTGCCGTTCAGGCGGCCGGGGAAGCTGCGCTCTCCGAACGTGGCCTGCCGGGGGCGTTCATCACGATGAACATCCACGACGGCCAGATCCTCGGCCTCGGCTCGAACCCGACCTACGAACCCGCGGTCTTCACCAGGCCGATGACGCAGAGCCAGGTCAACGAACTGATCCGCGACCCGGTCGCCGCCCCGCTCAGCGATCGTGCCACCGAAAGTGCCTACCCGACCGGCTCCGCCTACAAGATCATCACCGCCCTGGCGGCGCTGGAAAACGGCGTGATCACGCCCAGCAGCTCGATCTTCGACAACGGCTCGATCGAACTCGGCCGGCAGAAATTCAAAAACGCGGGCGGCGCTTCCTACGGGCCGCTGACCCTGGTGCCGGCGCTGAAAGTCTCCTCCGACGTCTTCTTCTACGAACTCGGGTTGAGGATGTGGGACAAGAACTACCTGCAGGACTGGTCGCACAAGCTCGGCATCGGCGACCCGACCGGGCTCGACCTGCCGGGGGAAACCGAAGGCCTGGTGCCGAGCAAAAAATGGCGCGACGAACTCTTCGCCAAAGGCGAAACCGAACGCCCCTGGTCGGCCGGCGACAACGTCCAGCTGGCGACCGGCCAGGGTGACCTGCAGACGAACCCGCTGCAGATGGCGATCGCTTACGCGGCGCTCGGCAACGACGGCACGATCGTCACCCCGCACGTGGGGATGGAAATCCAGGACGCGGCGGGCCGGGCGCTGAAGGAATTTGCTCCGAAGCCGCGCCGCCACGTGAAGATCGACCCGGTCTCGCGGCAGGCGATCCTCGAAGGCCTGCACGAGGCGGCGCAGGTTTCGGGCGGCACTGCGGCCGGCGTCTTCGGCGGCTTTCCGATCCCGGTTGCAGGCAAGACGGGGACCGCGGAACGGCCGGGCCATGCCGACCAATCCTGGTTCGCGGTGCTCGCTCCGTACCCTGACCCGCGTATCGTCACCATTGTGACCATCGAGGAAGGAGGCTTTGGCGCCGAATCCGCTGCGCCGGCCGCCCTGCAGATCCTCGAGGCCTACTTCAAGAAACACGCGAGCGAAGTCTCGAGCTCTGGGAGCGCGGTCGCCGAATAAATGTACGCAACCCGAACCAGACAAGCCAGGCCAGAACCGTTTGCCGTCCACGTCGGCATCGGCGAGCGCCTCGGGCTCGCCCACATGGACTGGCCGCTGACGATCGCCGCCCTCGCCCTCGCCGCCTTCAGCGTATTCACGCTGGGCCAGGCGACCACCCACGACGTCGCCGGCAGCCCCGGCTACTACGTCGACCGGCAGACGATCTACGCAGTGCTCGGCGTAATCGGGATGATCCTGATCAGCCGCATCGATTACTCGCGCTTTCGCGAGCTCCGGGTCGGGATCTACACCTTCCTCTGCGTCAGCGTCGCCCTCGTCTTCGTCTTCGGCTTCGCGGCCCGCGGCTCGCGGCGCGCCTTCGAACTTCCCTTCTTCAGCTTCCAGCCATCTGAGCTGGGCAAGGTCCTGCTCGTTCTGGCCCTTGCCGGGTTCGTCATCGATGGCGCCAGGCGAGGCTCGGCGAGGCAGCGCACGGTGCGCTACCTCTGCCTCGGCCTCGCTCCCGCAGCACTCGTTTTCCTGCAACCCGACCTCGGCACCTCACTGGTGTTCGTGGTCGCCACCCTCGCCGTGATGTACTTCGGAGGTGTCCCATGGACCCACTTCGCAGTCATCGGCGCGACTCTCATCGCCGTCATCTCGCTCGTACTGGTCGTCGCCCCAGCTGTGGGGTTCCCCATTCTAAAGGGCTACCAGGAGCAGAGGCTGACCTCGTTTTACCACCCGAACGAGGACATCGGCGGCGCGGGCTACCAGCAGCATCAGGGGGTGGTAGCGATCGGCGCCGGCCAGAAGACTGGCCGCGGCGAAAGCGCCACCCAAACGCGGCTCGACTTCGTTCCCGAGCGCAGCACCGACTTCATCTTCGCGGTGATCGGCGAGCGCTACGGGTTCATGGGCGCCGCCTTCGTCCTATCCCTTTACGCCCTGCTCTTCTGGCGGGCGCTGCGGATCGTGACGCTCTCGAAGAACTCGTACGGAACCCTGGTCGCGGGCGGCATCGCCGTCTCGCTGCTGTTCCAGGTCTTCGTAAACGTGGGGATGAACCTCGGCATCATGCCGATCACGGGCATCCCCTTACCGCTGATGAGCTACGGGGGATCCTCCGTGCTCGCTACCTTCTTAGCGGTCGGAGTTCTTCAGAGCATCAACATCCAAGCGCATCTCAGTCAGAAGGGAAGGTTCGCCTGGTGATGCCTCGAGAGAGGGATCCGGCGTTGCGTACCAACCCCCCGAACTGAGCTGAGTTAAATGAAAAAAACGATTCTGGTCTCCGCCGAGCGCGGCGAGACCCGCGTGGCCGTCCTCGAGTCAAAGACGAAAGGCGGCAAAAGCGACGTCGCCGAGCTCTACATCGAGCGCCGCGGTCGTCGTTCGATCGTCGGCAACATCTACAAGGGCAAGGTCGACAACGTCCTGCCCGGGATGGAGGCCGCCTTCGTCGACATCGGCCTCGAGCGCAACGGCTTCCTCCACGTCGACGAGATCGTCCTGCCCGGCGGTGAGCAGGCGCCCAAGCGCGGGCGCGGCTCCGGCCGCCGCATCAACGAGCTGATCAAGCCCGGCCAAGAGATCCTCGTCCAGGTGGTCAAGGACCCGCTGAAGACCAAGGGCGCCCGGCTCTCGATGAACGTCTCGATCGCCGGCCGCTACCTCGTCTTCGCGCCTCAGGGCAGCGGCGTCGGCGTCAGCCGCCGCCTGACCGACTCCGAGCGCGACCGCCTGCGCAAGATGGTCGACCGCACCTACAAGGGCCCCGGCGGGCTGATCGTCCGCACTGCCGCCCACGGCGCCAAAAAATCCGACTTCGTGCGCGAGATCGGCTACCTGCAGCGGCTCAACGAGGTGCTGCAGCGGCGCACCGACACGACCAAGGCGCCGGCCCTCGTCTTCCAGGAGGCCGACCTCTCGGTGCGGGTCCTGCGTGACGTCTTCCTCAGCGAGTTCGAGACCGCGATCATCGACTCCGAGAAGCAGTTCGAGCGGGTGACCAACTTCTTCCAGCGCACGGCGCCGGAGCTGGTCGGCGGCGTCGAGCTCTACAAGGACAGCAAGCCGCTGTTCGAAAAATGGAAGATCGACGAGGAGATCGAGTCGACCCTCGGCCGCCGGGTCGACCTGCCCTCGGGCGGGTATCTGATCATCGATTACACCGAGGCCCTGACGGTGATCGACGTCAACAGCGGCAGCTTCACCGGCCGCGGCAAAGGTGGGCTCGAGGAGACGATCACCAAAGTCAACACCGAGGCCGCCGACGAGGCGGTCCGCCAGCTGCGGCTGCGCGACATCGGCGGCATCATCGTCATCGACTTCATCGACATGGCCCGTGCCAGCAACCGCGACAAAGTCCTGAAGGTGATGCGCAAAGCGCTCGACGCCGACAAGTCGAAGAGCTACGTGGTCGAGGTCTCGCCGCTGGGCCTGGTCGAGATGACGCGCCAGAACGTGACCGACGGCGTCCGCGAGATCCTCACCGCGCCGTGTCCGACCTGCCACGGCGAGGGCGTGATCCTCTCGGCCGAGACGGTTGCCCTCGAGGGGCTGCGGAAGATGCGCGACATCGCCGCCGAGAACCCCGACAGCGAGGCCTTCCTGATCCGCGTCAACCCGAAAGTCGCCGCCGAGCTGACCGATTCCGACAGCGGCCTGACCGAGCTCGAGGCCGAAACCGCCAAGCAGTTCCACTTCGAGGGCGGCGACGCGCTCTCGATCGACACCTTCTCGGTGGTCGAGTCCGGAACCCGCGAGGAGATCGCCGAGCGGGCGCTGCCGTTCAAGGTCGGCGAGGAGGTGCTGGTCAAGATCGACGAGCCGCACATGTACAACGCCGACGACGCCGTCGCCCGGATCGACTCCTACATCGTCAGCGTCACCGGCGGCGGGCGCTTCGTCGGCGACCGCAAGCTGGTCCGGATCGAGGAGGTCGAGCGCTCCGCGGCGATCGCTTCGCTGCTCGGGTCGGATTTGACCAACGGCTCCGCAAACGGCGGCGAAAACGGCGCCGAGCTAGACTCCGCCGCTGCTTCGGGCAAACGCAGTCGCGGCCGTAGAGGCGGTCGGGGTCGTTCGCGCGCAAATCAAGGCGGCAAGGACGAGTGAGCATGTACGCAGTAGTCGAAACCGGTGGAAAGCAGTACAAGGTCGAGGAGGGCACGTCCCTGCTCGTGGATCGCCTCGATGCGAAAGAGGGCGACAAAGTGTCCCTGCGCGCGGTGATGTTCCGCGACACCGACATTCTCGCCGCTCCCAAAGAGCTCGAGAAAGTCAAAGTCGAGGCGACCGTCTCCGAGCATCTGCGCGGGCCGAAGATCAAAGTCTTCAAATACAAGGCCAAGAAGGGCTACCGGCGCAAGGCCGGCCACCGCTCCGAGCTGACCAAGCTCGAGGTGACCAGCCTCAAACTGGGCAAATCGGCCGCCAAAAAACCGGCGGCTGAGAAAAAACCGGCGGCCAAAAAACCTGCCAAAAAAGCGCCGGCGAAAAAAGCCGCAGTGAAAGAGGAGGGCTCCGATGGCTCATAAGAAAGGTCTCGGTTCCAGCCGCAACGGGCGGGAATCCAACCCGAACATGCTCGGGGTCAAGGTCTTCGCCGGCCAGCAGGTCAACGGCGGCGAGATCATCGTCCGCCAGCGCGGGACCAAGTTCTGGCCGGGCGAGGGCACCGGGCTGGGGCGCGATCACACGATCTTCGCGACCAGGGCGGGCAAAGTTGAGTTCAAGCAGGCGAGGCGCGGTCGCATGATTCGGGTTCTCTCCGAGGACTGAGCGCCTGGGGAGGGGTGGGGTGCCCCTCTCGTTTCGCTGGGATTTTCGCCGGGAGCACTGAAATCTCTCGCCGAGTAGAAGGGGCGAAAATCAGGGACGCCGCTCACGAGAGGGGCACCCCACCCCTCCATGGGTTCGGACCTCTGCTCGAAAGGTGGATTACGGGACCGCTTGGATTGAGGTTGCCAGCGGGGCATCTACTCTCTGATTCTTATGTACGACAAGGCGAAAATCTGGGTTGAGGGCGGCGCTGGGGGGAGTGGGTGCGTGAGCTTTCGGCGTGAGGCGCATGTGCCGCGGGGTGGGCCGGATGGTGGGGATGGTGGACATGGGGGGGATGTGGTGCTCGTCTGCGATGCCTCGAAGCGGGATCTGGGGGCATTGAAGGGGAGCAAGCACTTCAGGGCGCAGCGGGGGAAGCATGGGGAAGGGTCGAATCGGCATGGTGCCAGGGGAGAGGAAACGGAGATCCTGGTTCCGGCCGGGACCCAGGCGACGACCGTGGATGGGAGCGCGATCGACCTCGTCGAGCCGGGGCAAAGGGCAGTCGTGGCGCATGGGGGGCGTGGGGGGCACGGGAACAAGCGCTTTGCGACCTCGACCCGGCAGGCGCCGCGGTTCGCCGAGAACGGGACCAGCGGCGAAGGCGACTGGATCGAGCTGCAGCTGAAACTGCTCGCCGACGTCGGCCTGGTCGGGCTGCCGAACGCCGGCAAGTCCTCGTTGCTGAGCCGGCTGACGCGGGCGACGCCGAAGGTCGCCGACTACCCGTTCACGACGCTCTCGCCAGTGCTGGGGACGATCGAGGGCGACGAACGCCAGGCCGTGATCGCCGACATCCCCGGGCTGATCGAAGGCGCCGCCGACGGCGCCGGGCTGGGGCATGAGTTCCTCGCCCACGTCGAGCGCTGCGCGATGCTCGTCCACCTCGTCGACCTGGCGCCGATCGAGGGCGACCCGGTCGCCGCCTACGAGACCGTGCGCAGCGAGCTCTCGGCGCACGGCGCCGGTCTGGAGCGACTGCCGGAGCTGGTGGTGCTGACCAAGCGCGACCTGATCGAAGCCGGGCAGGTGGAGGAACGGCGCGAGGAGTGGGTGCAGCGTCTCGGCGACGGCGTGCTCGACGTCCTGGCGGTCTCCTCGGCGACCGGCGAGGGCCTCGAGGAGCTGCGCAGCCGGATCCTCGCCGAGCTGCCGGAGACGCCGCTGCCGAGTTCCGGCGCCGAGGGCGCGCCGGCCGCCGAGTTCGAGGCCGAGCACCGCGTCTACCGGCCCGCCGGCGAGGGTGGCTACTGGGTCGAGCGCGAGGAGGACGGCAGCTTCCGCGTCCTCGGCAGCGGTGTCGAGATGCTGTTCGAGCGCCATGACACCGGCAACGAAGAGGCGCTCGCCTACCTCGAGCAGAGGCTGATCGAGATCGGCGTCATCTCCGCCCTGACCCGGGCCGGCTTCGAGCCCGGCGACGACGTCCGCATCGGCGAGCACGAGTTCGAGCTGCACGTCTGAGCGCCGCCGGGCGCTGGAAGCTGACCCTGGTCCAGGCCGGCAAGACGATCGGCCAGACCGCGATCGACCTGGAAGCGAATCCCGGCTGCTGAACGGTGCGGGCGGGAGCGCTCTTAGACTTGCTCCCGCCATGACCCTCATAGTCAAGCTCGGTTCCTCGATCGTCGCCGCCGACGACGGCGAGCTGCGCACGGACGTGCTCGACTCCGTCTGCGAGCAGGTCAGCGCCCTGGAGCGCGGCGGCGAGCGGATCGTGATGGTCACCTCCGGCGCGATTGCGCGCGGGATCCGGCTGATGGGCCTGCCGGTCCGCCCAGGGGCGATGGACGAGTTGCAGGCCGCCTCGGCGGTCGGGCAGGGCGACCTCTACCGCGGCTACCAGAAGCGACTTGCGGGCCATGGGACGAAGTCGGCGCAGGTGCTGCTGACCGCGGCCGACCTCGCCGCCCGGACCAACTACCTGAACGCCCGCCAGACCCTGCAGCGGCTGGTCGAGTGGGGGGTGGTGCCGGTGATCAACGAGAACGACACCACCGCGACCGACGAGATCAGCTTCGGCGACAACGACTTCCTCGCCGCCCAGGTGGCGCTCCTGCTCGACGCCCGGCTGCTGGTGCTGCTGACCAACGTCGACGGCCTCTACGCCCGCGACCCCGGTCACGACCCGGCGCCGGAGTTGATCGAGAGCGTCGAGGACTTCTCCGAGCTCGACGGCCTGGCGATCGGCGACCGCACCTCGGCCTTCGGCTCGGGCGGGATGCGCAGCAAGGTCGCGGCGGCGGAGATGGCCAGCGAGGCCGGGATCCCGGCGGTGATCTGCAACGGCACCACCGACGGCACCCTGAGCGCCGCGGCGGCGGGCGAGCCCGGCGGGACGCGCTTCGCCCCGCAGGAGGCGCGTGAGTCGAGCTTCAAGCTCTGGCTCAAGTACGCGAAGCCGACCCGCGGCCGGCTGCAAGTCGACGCCGGCGCCGCCCGGGTCCTGCGCGAGAGTGGGTCGAGCCTGCTGCCGGTCGGGATTGCGGACGTGCAAGGGGTCTTCGATGCCGGCGACGCGGTCGACGTCGCCAGCGATGGCGAGCTGATCGGCAAAGGGATCAGCGATTACTCCTCGCGCGAGCTGGCACAGGTGATCGGGATGAAGACCGACGCGGTGCGCGGGCTGCTGCCCGACGCGGCCGACGAGGTCATCCACCGCGACCGCTTCGTCCTCGTCTAGTCCCGCAGCCCAGACCCGGGGGGCGTCCGGCCTCGCCTCGGCTACCCTGTCCCGATGGCCGTCACCACGACTACCGTCGCCGAGAGCTGCGCCGCCGCGAAGCGGGCCGCGCGCCTGCTCGCGAGCGCCTCGACCGAGGCCAAGAACGCCGCTCTGGAGGCGACCGCGCGC
Source organism: Solirubrobacterales bacterium (assembly GCA_013821475.1). GTDB lineage: Bacteria > Actinomycetota > Thermoleophilia > Solirubrobacterales > 70-9 > VAYN01. The sequence goes on along the minus strand of JACDGU010000033.1, from coordinate 8,543 downwards.
CTGCTCGAGGAGCGCAGCGCCGAGATCCTCGAGGCCAACGCCGCCGACCTCGCCGACGAGCACGCCGCCGACCTCACCGTCGCCCTCCGCGACCGCCTCGCCCTGACGCCCGCCCGGGTGGAGGCGATGGCCGCAGGCGTGCGGGTGGTGGCAGCGCTGGAGGACCCGGTCGGCGAGGAGCTCGAGCACCGGACCCTTGCCAGCGGCCTCGACCTGCGCAAGCTGCGGGTGCCGCTGGGCGTCGTCGCCGTCGTCTACGAGGCGCGGCCGAACGTGACGATCGACTGCGCGGCGCTGACGATCAAGAGCGGCAACGCGATCGTCCTCAAGGGCTCGAGCTACGCCGAGCGCTCCAACGGCGCCCTGGCGACGATCGTCCGCGAGGCGCTGGCCGAGGCGGGGCTGCCGGCGGACGCGGTGACGCTGCTCGCCGGCGGCGGCCGCGACGAGCTCGCCGAGCTGGCGACGCAGGAAGGCCTCGTCGATCTGCTGATTCCGCGCGGCGGCGAGGGCCTGAAGGCGGCGATCAAGGAGGTCGCGACGGTGCCGGTGATGTATGCGGCGGCCGGCAACTGCCACGTCTACGTCCACGCCGAAGCCGACCTCGAGATGGCGCGGCGGATCGCGGTCAACGCCAAGGTGCAGCGGCCGGGCGTCTGCAACTCGGCCGAGACGCTGCTGATCGACGCCGCGATCGCCGAGCGCTTTGCCCCCGTCGTCCTCGCCGACCTCGCCGAGGCCGGGGTCGAGTTGGTCGGCGACGAGCGCCTGCGCCCGCTCGCCGGCACGATCGACGTCGGTGCCGCAACTGCCGAGGACTGGGACGCCGAGTACCTGGAGCTGAAGCTGGCGGTCGCCGTCGTCGACTCCGTCGAGGCGGCGATCGAGCACGTCAACGCCCACGGCACCGGCCACTCAGAGGCGATCGTCACTGACTCCGAGGTCGCCGCCGACGAGTTCACCGCCGGGGTCGACGCCGCCGCGGTCTACGTCAACGCCTCGACCCGCTTCACCGACGGCTTCGAGTACGGGATGGGGGCGGAGATCGGCAACTCGACCCAGAAGCTGCACGCTCGCGGCCCGATCGGGATGCGCGAGCTGACGACCTTCAAGTACGTGGCGCGCGGCGACGGCCAAGTGCGTGGGTAGCCGATCCGGCGCGGGCATCGGGGTGCTGGGGTCGGCCTTCAACCCCCCACACCTCGGTCACCTTGCGCTCGCCCAGGAGGCACTCTGGCAGCTCGGCCTCAGCGAGGTGATCCTGGTTCCGACCGGCATCGCGCCCCACAAGCGGATCGCCGACGACCCCGGCCCGGAGCTGCGGATGACGATGACCCGCCTCGCTGCCGCCGCCGACGCCCGCTTCTCGGTCTCCTCGCTCGAGGTCGACCGCGAGGGGCCGTCCTACACGTATGAGACCTTGGAGCTGCTTGCCAAGGAGAGGGGCGAAACGGAGCTGGTGTTCGTGATGGGGGCGGATGCCGCCGTGGGCCTGGAGAGTTGGCGCAACCCCGAGCGCGTGGTCGAGCTGGCCCGGCTGGCGGTCGCCCGCCGGGCGGGCATCTCCGACGCCGAGGTCTCGGCGGTGCTGCGCAGCCTCGGTGCCGACGGCCGGGCGACGATGCTGGAGATGCCGCAGTTCGGTGTCTCCTCCTCCTCGGTGCGCGAGCGGGCCGGACGGGGAAGGCCGCTGCGCTACCTGGTCCCGGAGCCGGTCGCCCGGTTCATCGAGGAAAAGCGGATCTACGCATGAGCGCGATTTCCTCAGAGGCCCTGGCCCGCCGCCTGGCGGATCTGGCCGACTCAAAAAAGGCCGAGGAGGTCGTCGTCCTCGACATGCGCGGCCTGGTCGCCTACACCGACTTCCTGGTGATCTGCACCGCTCGCAACGAGCGCCAGGCGCGGGCGGTGGTCGACGAGGCGCGGGTCAAGATCAAGGCCGACACCGGCCTGGTGCCGAGCGGCAGCGACCGCGGCGGCGGCGACGCCGATTGGATCATCCTCGACTATCTCGACTGCGTGTTCCATATCTTCACGAGGGAGGCCCGCGACCGTTATCAGCTCGAGGACCTGTGGCGCGAGGCGCCGCGCCTGGAGCTCGATCTCGCCGCGCCCGAGGCATCCTCGGCCGCCAGCGCCTGAGATACCGTCCGAGGGCGCCCTTACGGTGCCGCCATGGGAAGTTTCAAGCGGTCTTTGTTCGGCTATCGCCGACCAGACGTCGACGAGGCTCTGTCGAGCCGGGAGTTGCAGATCTCCGGGCTGCAGGTGGACCTCGGGCAGCGCCAGACGGCGGTTGACGAGCTCGAAGGCGAGACGATCGCGCTCTCCGGAATGGTGATCGAGCGCGAGGGCGAGATCCGTTCGCTGCACGCGCGGCTGGTTGAGGCCAACGAGTGCCACGACCGCAGCATCGCCTCGCTCGACGCGGTGACCGCCAGGCTCGAGGAGATGCACGCCCAGGCCCGCGGTCAGGCGACCCGGATCCGGATGAAAGCCCTGCGCGAGGCGGTCGAGGTCAGCCGCCGGGTGCAGGCCCTGACCGAGGCCGAAGAGGGTGCCGGCGAGGGCATCTTCGAGGGCGAGGTCAAGCTCGAGATCGGCCCGCTCGGCGATTTCTCCCAGCTGGTCGGCTTCGAGGATGCGGTCGGCAAACTCGGCGCCTGCGAGATCTCGGTCGAACGCTTCTCCGAGGGCCGGGCGACGCTCTCGATGCGCCTCGAGGAGCCGGTCGAGCTGCTGCGCGAGCTCGAGGACCTCTCAACTCTCGACTTCACGGTTCGCCACACCGGGCCCGACAACCTGATCCTCGATATCGACGAGGACGCAGGCCCCGAGCAGCACGCCGCGTAGAACCGCCGCAGTCTCGGTAAACTCGTCCTCGGTCCGGGGCTGTAGCTCAGCTGGAAGAGCGTCGCGCTGGCAGCGCGAAGGTCAGGGGTTCGAGCCCCCTCAGCTCCACTTCTCAACGATCGGTGCCTCGCTGCCGATAGATCTGGGAATGAGTGCAGTCAACGAGCACGTGTTCTCGCATGGGATGCAGGACACGCGAGATACCTTCGAGGCGTGGAACGAGCGCCCCTGGGTGGTTCTGCGCGCCTGGTTGGCGCTCAGCGTCGCGATCGCGCTGTCGCTGCTCGTCGCGACCTGGTTCGTCGCCGGGCTGCTGACGCCTGATCTGACCTCGATCCACCTGCCGGGGCTGACCGAACCTTCGGACCCCGGCGACCTGCTGCCGATCCTCTGGCGCAACTCGCTGGTCCTCGCCCTGCACGCCACCGCCTGCGTCGCCGGCTTCATCGCCGGCGCCTCGATGCCGATCGCCGCCGAGCACCGGACCGGTTTCTCGCGCTGGGTCCACGTCAAAGCGGGGGAGTTCGCGATCCTCTTCGTCTGTGCGGTCACCCTCTTCTCGCTCTGCACCCAGGCGCTCTATCTCGGCTTCCAGGGCTCGACGCTCTCCTACCAGCTGCGCATCTCTCGCTTCGAACTTATCCTCAGCGTCCTCCCGCACGCGATCCCGGAGCTGGCCGCGCTGTTCCTGCCGCTCGCCGCCTGGCTGATCGCCAGCCGTCGCGGCGAGTGGAACCAACTGCTGGCGGCGACGATGATCACCGTCGCCCTGGCCGTCCCGACCCTGGTCGTCGCGGCGACGATCGAGGTCTACGTCTGGCCTCACATCCTCAAGTCGATGTCGTCGTACCACTACTCGCTGGGAGGGGTCCAGTACCACCTCTCGCCGCTGACGCACAGGTTCACGCGGTAGCGGCCACCCATAAGATCGCCGCTGATGGCGAACTACGAACCGAAGGCGATCGAGAAGCGCTGGCAGGCGGTCTGGGCGCAGGAGAAGACCTGGGAGGTGCCCAACCCCGGGCAGCCCGGCTTCGACCCGGCCAAGCCGAAGTCCTACGTGCTGGAGATGCTGCCCTACCCATCGGGCGAGCCCCACGTCGGCCACCTCAAGTGCTATGCCGTCGGCGACGCGATCGCTCACTTCCGCCGCCGCCACGGCTTCGAGGTGATCCACCCGATGGGCTACGACTCCTTCGGGCTGCCGGCCGAGAACAACGCGATCAAAACCGGCGAGGCGCCGCGGGTCGCGACCGAACGCTCGATCGAGTCCTTTCGCCGCCAGTTCCGCGAGTGGGGGATCTCGATCGACTGGTCGCGCGAACTCGCCACCCACACCCCGGAGTACTACCGCTGGACCCAGTGGATCTTCCTGCGGCTGTTCGAGCACGGCCTCGCCTACCGGACCGAGGCGCCGGTGCAGTGGTGCCCGAAGGACGCGACCGTGCTCGCCAACGAGCAGGTCATCGACGGCCGCTGCGAGCGCTGCGGGACCGAGGTCGTGCAGCGCAACCTCGAGCAGTGGTTCTTCAAGATCACCGACTACGCCGACCGCCTGCTCGCCGACTTCGACCGGCTCGAGTCCTGGCCCGAGCACGTGATCACCATGCAGCGCAACTGGATCGGCCGCTCCGAGGGGGCGGAGGTCACCTTCCGTTGTCAAGAAAGGGAAGTGGACCTCGACTTCCCGGTCTTCACCACCCGCCCCGACACCCTCTTCGGCGCCACCTTCTTCGTCCTCGCCCCCGAGCATCCCGAGCTGGGACGGCTGGTCGCCGGCACGCCGGCGGAGGACGAGGTCCGCGAGTACGTCAACCGGATCGCCCGCGAGTCGGCTGAGGAGCGCGGGGCGGAGGATCGCGAGAAGACCGGCGTCGCGCTCGGGCGCAGCGTCGTCAACCCGGTCAACGGCGAGCAGATCCCGATGTACGTCGCCGACTACGTGCTGATGGAGTACGGGACCGGGGCGATCATGGCGGTGCCCGGCCACGACTCGCGCGACTACGAGTTCGCCCAGGTCTTCGACTTGCCGGTAAAGCGGGTGATCGAAGGCCAGGATCCCGACTCCGCCCGCGACGCCGAGGGCCTGCCGTTCCCGGGCGACGGGCCGCTGGTCAACTCCGGCCGCTTCGACGGCAAGGGCAACCGCGAGGCCTACGCGGAGATGCTCGAGTGGCTCGGCTCCGAGGGTCGCGGCAGCGCCTCGGTCAACTACCGCCTGCGCGACTGGCTGGTCTCGCGCCAGCGCTACTGGGGGGCGCCGATCCCGATCGTCTACTGCGAGGAGTGCGGGATGGTCCCCGTGCCCGACGAGCAGCTGCCGGTCGAGCTGCCGGAGATCGAGGACTACGCGCCGCAGGGCAAGAGCCCGTTGGCCGCGGCCGAGGAGTGGGTCGCGACCGAGTGCCCCGAGTGCGGCGCGCCGGCGCGGCGCGAGACCGACACGATGGACACCTTCGTCGACTCCTCCTGGTACTTCATCCGCTACCTCGACCCCCGTAACACCGAGGCCGCCTGGGACCGCGAGGCCGCCGACAACTGGCTCGCCGTCGACCAGTACATCGGCGGCGTCGAGCACGCGATCCTGCACCTGATGTACGCCCGCTTCTTCACCAAGGCGCTGGCCGACCTCGGCCTGCTCGGCGTGCAGGAGCCGTTCGCCAACCTCTTCGCCCAGGGGATGATCACCCGCGACGGCGCGAAGATGTCGAAGTCGAGGGGCAACACGGTCAGTCCCGGCGAGTACGTCGAGCGCTACGGCGCCGACTCGGCCCGCACCTACATCTGCTTCATGGGGCCGCCCGAGCGCGGCGGTGACTGGTCCGACGAGGGCGTCGAGGGCGTCAACCGCTTCCTGGCGCGGCTCTGGCGGCTCGGCGCCGAGGTCGAGGAGCGCACCGGACCCGGCGAGCCCGGCTCCACGCCGGAGGGTCAGGCGCGCGAGCTGCTGGCCAAGGCCAACTGGGCGATCGAGAAGGTCACCCGCGACTTCGAGCGCGGCTTCCAGTTCAACACCGCGATCGCCGCCGTGATGGAGCTGGTCAACGACTCCTACCGGCTCAAGGAGGGCCTCTACGGCGATCCCGAGGGCGCCGCCGCGGTCCGCTTCGCGACCACCACCGCCGCCTCGCTGATCTTCCCCTTCGCCCCGCATCTCGGCAGCGAGGTGTTCGAGCGCCTCAGCGGCGAGCGGGTCTGGGAGCACGCCTGGCCGGTCGCCGATCCGCAGCTGCTGCTCAGCGACACCGTGACCGTCGTGGTCCAGGTCAACGGCAAGCTGCGCGACCGCATCGAGGCGCCGGCCGAGGCCGCGCGGGAGCAGCTCCTGGAGCTGGCACGGGCCAGCACCAAAGTGAGCGCCCACCTCGACGGCAAAGAGGTCGTCAAGGAGATCGTGGTGCCCGGCAAGCTCGTCAATCTCGTGGTCAGGTAGGCGGCGGCCTCGCCTGCCGCCCCCTGGTTCTGGTAGAAAGCGCGCCAATGCTCGTCAGGCGTTTCGAGGACGCATCAGTTGAGGAGTGGCACCGGCTTCGCGCGCACGTCCTGATGGACGCGGGCGAGCTGGGCTCCCGCAATCTCTCGGTCACCTGGCTGGCGGTGCCGGCCGGCGCCAAGCAGACCCTGCGCTCCGACGAGGGCTCTGAGCAGGCCTACGTCGTCGTCCGCGGCAGGGGCGCGATGTCGGTTGCGGGCGACACCCAGGAGGTCGAGGAGGGCGATCTGATCCTGGTCCCGCCGGCGACCGAGCACTCGGTCAGCAACGACGGCGACGACGAGTTCGCCTGCGTCTCGATCCAGTCGCCTCCCGTCGCCGCCGCCGACCTCTACAGCGACCAATTGGCTGAGGTGGCCGGATATGACGACGACGACGACGATCTCTGAGGCGCTGAGAGCGGCGCTTCTCGAGGTCTTCGGTCGCTCGGCTCAGGTTACGCACGGAGTGGGTTCCCTTCGCTTGCTCTCAGCACCTCAGACACGATTTGGGTTGACGAGTTTTTGAATTTGCGCGCCACGGGTGCGCCGGGGTCGCCGAGCATCGGGGGATGCCGGAGTTGAGCAGAGCGCAGGTCGCCGTATATGGCGCAATCGCGGTCGCCTTGCTGCTGGTCGGAGCGCGGGCGATCCGCGGGGAGGGCGGGACCGGGAGCTCGTTTGCCGCCGGCGGCTTCTCCAGCTCCGACTCGGGCTCGAGCGGGTCGAGCTCGTCGGCCGGCGAATTCACGGTCAGCGGCCAGGCGGGCGATCTGATCGTCGACGTCACCGGCGCGGTCGGCCGGCCAGGCGTCTACCGGCTGCCAGCCGGCAGCCGAGTCAACGATGCTGTTCAACGAGCCGGCGGGGCGACGGGCAAGGCCGAGCTCGAAGCGGTCAACCTGGCCGCGCGACTGGCGGACGGCCAGCAGGTGGTGGTTCCCGAGCGCGGTCCGGGCGGGGCCCTCGCCGGCGTCGGCGCGGCTGCCGAAGAGGGGCCGATCAGCCTCGGCACCGCGACGGTCGAGCAGCTCGACACGATCGACGGGATCGGCCCGGTCACCGCCGAAGACATCATCCAGTTCCGCGAACAGCACGGTGGCCTCTCCTCGGTAGACCAGCTCGACGAGGTGTCCGGGATTGGACCGGCGACGATGAAATCGCTGCGCACCCGGCTGCAGCCCTAGGGCGAGGTGCGCTCGCCACGGCCCTCGATCGCGATTCTGCTCGGGATCGCCGCGATCGTCGCCTTGGGGCTGGCCCGCAGCGCCGAGATCCGGGCCAGGGCTGAGGCCGGGCTGGGGAGGGGGATGCCCGCTCGCGAGGCGGCGCTGGCCCGCGGCTTCGTGCTCGGCGAGGACGACGGGATCGACGCGGCGACCAAGGAAGACTTCATCCGCTCCGGATTGAGTCACCTCCTGGCGGTCTCGGGCGAGAACGTCACCCTGCTGGCGCTGCTGGGGTCGGTGGTCCTCGGGGCGCTGGGCGTACCGCTACGCGAGCGCCTGATCTGGATCCTCGGCCTGATCGCCGTCTACGTCCCGCTCGCCGGCTCCGGCCCCTCGATCCAGCGGGCGGCGGTGATGGGTGCGGTCGGCCTGCTCGCGACCCTCGGCGGGCGCCGCGCCTCGCGCCTCTACGCGCTCCTCCTCGCGCTCGGGGTGACGCTGGCGATCGATCCCGGCGTCGCCACCGATGTCGGCTGGCAACTGAGCTTCGCCGCGGTGCTGGGCATCCTCCTGCTCGCCGGCCCGCTGCGTAGCGCGATCGTCGCCCGGATCGGCAACGGCACCTGGCGGCGCGCCCTGGCGGAGGGGATCGCGGTGACCGTCTCGGCGACGCTTGCGACGGCGCCGCTGATCGCCTTCCACTTCGAAGAACTCTCGACTGTGACCCTCCTCGCCAACGTCCTGGCGCTGCCCGCCGTCGCTCCGGCGATGTGGCTGGGGATGATCGGCGCCGCCGCCTCCCAGGTGCCCGGGCTGCCGGTCGAGGCGCTGAACGGGCTCGATGCCCTGCTGCTCGCCTACATCGCCCAGGTCGCAGCCTGGTGCGCGGCTCCCGGCTGGGCCGTGGTCCGCGTGCGGCTCGGTGTCGGGGGTCTGATCGGCTGCTACCTGGGGTTGGTGGCGCTGGTGGTCGTCGCCTTTCGGCTCGGCCGGGCTCGGCGGCTCGCGTCGGCACGGCGCCGCCGCGTCCCCGAGGCGCCCCCCGAGGCC